>NZ_JAWOTP010000026.1:0-51065 GCF_033338935.1 Vibrio sp. Vb0598
TGGTGATTTCTCCAATTGATTTTCCGGTGTAGCGGTTTCCGACGTCTCGGAAAACCAAGTAGTTCTCTCAAAGTTACCTCTATTAACGACACCAAATTCAGAAGCTTTAGAAAAAAGTTTAAAAAAATAACATTGCGAGATTTAGCTAATAAAATTGAAGAAAAGTAAGAAAAAGTGCTCAAGTTTCCACAAATCGAGCCGAGAGGGCTAAATTGTATAGAAAACCAGCAAAAGGAAACAATTAAAGGTAAGTTCGCAGACGATAGACGTGAAAATTAGAAAAGAAAAAGCCCCTTTTCCTTTGAGAGAACTGGGGCTAGGTTGGTCGCCAGAGCCTATGTGGAGATCAAGAGAAATGAACACATTTCCGGCATACCGAGTGCAACTTTACATTGAAAATGATTGGCAGGTGAGAGATGAGAGAGCCGCTCATTCTATTGTAAAGTTGCTTGCCAAAAGCCTGCATTCCCATCCACGTCTGAATGTATTGAGTACAGGCTAAGTAAACTACTGCAATAGTGACATTGCAGAGTTTGGCAACTGTTTCGCTTGAGCAAGAATCGATGTACCTGCCTGTTGCAAAATTTGTGCTTTGGTCATTTGCGTGGTTTCTTTCGCAAAATCTGTATCTTTAATTCGGCTGTTCGATGCGTCAACGTTTTCTTGGATATTCGCCAAGTTGTTGATGCTGTGACTCAAACGGTTTTGCTTCGCACCTAAGTCTGCACGTTGCGAGTCTACGTATTTCAGTGCCGAATCCAGCACAGAAATCGCGTTTTGAGAACCTTGTACCGTGGTCATATCAATATCTTGTACTGACGTTCTGATAGGTTCATCACTCAGGCCAAGCTCAGATGCTAATCCACCAGAAATGGAAATCTCGCCCTGAACGTTTGGATGCGCGACAAAAACTTGCAACTTGCCATCTTCACTTACAGACGCATTAATCATATCAGACTGACCATTAATGTAAGTGGCAAGCTCTTCGATGTCGTCGCCCGCTTTGGCATTAATGTTGATTTCTAGATCATCAACATTGCCGTCTTCGTCTTCACCCATACCTGGTAGCGTGATCTTCAAGTCAGATTTAGCTGGGTCAACGCTCCAGTTTTTATCTTTACCATTTTCAGATAAGAAGGTCACACCGCCCATGCGAGTATCGTCCGCACGAATGCTGGTGAGTCCCATGATCATTGCTTCACCTGAGCTCGCACCAATCTGGAATGCTGCTTCACCGAATGAGCCGTTCAATAGACGACGACCACCAAATGAAGTGGTTTCTGCAATACGGTTTAGCTCGTCAATCAATGCCATTGACTCTTCGTTGATCGCCTGACGCTCAGCTGGAGAGTTAGTACCGTTCGATGATTGAATCGCAAGGTCACGCATTCGTTGCATGACAGAGGTTGCCTCATTCATCGCACCTTCAGCGGTTTGTGCAATCGAGATACCATCGTTCGCGTTACGCATTGCGACATCTAGGCCACGAGACTGTGCAGTTAAGCGGTTAGAGATCTGTAGACCTGCCGCATCATCTTTTGCACTGTTAATCTTATGTCCTGAAGATAAGCGCTCCATCGACGTGTTTAATTCATCAGTCGCTTTGTTTAGGTAACGCTGCGCGGTCATCGCGGAGACGTTAGTACTAACTGTTACAGCCATTTTGCTCTCCTGTTGAGTTCGCAAGCTTTTGCGAAGCGGCCAGCTTTACTCTCATTTGGATAAGCACTGACCGTAAAAGTTACTTGCTAAATCTGCCTTAAACGCAGGGTTTAGAATCTCTAAATCTGTTCTGATATTTTCAATACAATTTGTGTGCCAACTTTCGTAAATTATTTAACCACTTTTAAAAGAATCAAATAAACAATAAGTTAGCTTTATCATTAAGCTATTTCCGGTTTGTCAGACTCATCTTAGCCCAAGAGTATTGAACGCTGCCCTGTTGCCGCCCGACTTGCCTCCCGCATCATTGCCGCTTTGGGTAAAATCGTGCCGCATGACATCTCAGACTCCCAGGTTACGTCGACTTATCGCGCTTAAGGCTTTGCACATAAGGCATCAAAATCAGACAATGTGTATGAGTGTCATACTAGATGTAGTTAAACAACGTTAGATCTTTGGTCTTACCGAATGCTTGTTGCGATGCCTGTAACGCTCGCGAGTTTTCACTGAACTCGATCACGGCTTTGGAGTAATCCAAGTCCTCAAAGTTGCTCTTCGCTTTTGCCAGAGACAAATTAAAGTCTTCATGATTTTGCTCTTGGATATCCAGCGTACTCAATCGAGCACCGGCATCTGTACGCGCTTTATTCAAATGGATAAAAGCAGCGTGGAATTCTTCTGTCATTTGGTGCAATTTGGCGGTCGCCGACGTATCCGAAACCGATTTGTCTGACCATGCCATTGCATCCTTGAAGGTATCGAAAATGCTGAACTCTGCCCGCTTTTCGATCTCAATGCTGTCACCAGGCGTAATTTGGCCTTTTACGTGCACTTTCAGGCCTTTGTATTCAATCCCTTTCTCTGGAGAAAACTCATCGGCATCTACTACCTTACCGTTGCGCTCTAATTGGTAACCAAATTTGCCGTTATTCATATCGACAAATGTCACGCGATACGCCGCATCATCCTTCGCGTCAACGTTAGTGGCTTTGTTTAGCAACAGCTCAGAGCCGTTTTGTAGATCGTAATTCGGCTGATAGTCGCCAAATGGGTTTGGTATCTCCATAAACAGCTTGCTGCCAGGATCGTTCATTGGCATCTCAAGCATGCTAGAGACTTTCATTTTGCGCTGATAATCGTCTCCAGCGTACTGAACACTACCGTCTTTATCGCGATAGAATGGTTGACTTTTTGGCTTAGTGCCCGCAAACACGTAGTTACCAGATTCATCTTGCGAGTTCACTAAGTTAAGGAAGTTGTTCGCAATCTCTTCTAACTCACGCTTCTTTGCTTGTCGGTCTTCAGCAGAAAAGGCACCGTTAATCATCTCCATCGTTAAGCGCTTCGACTCGTCGGCAAAATTCTCCGCATTGGCGATATTAACTTCGTGGTTTTCTAGACGATTACGCACCAACACTATCGAGCTAAGATATTGTTGTAGCTGTTCTTGTTGCTGACTAATGTTTTGGATGTAATGCGCAGCGAGGGGGTCGTCACTAGGTTTCAGTAACTTTTTCCCTGAAGCAAGCTGCTCTTGGTTGTGGTGAACCTTATTCTCTTGACGGCGCAGATCATTTTGTACGGACTGATAGTTATGGAAACTAGAAATTCGGGTTAGCACTTATCTCTTCTCCTTACCTCAGTTGTAAAATGGTATTGAAGGTATCATTCGCCGCTTGCATCACGCGTGATGAAGCCATGTACGCTTGTTGAAACTTCATCATGTTGGCCGCTTCTTCATCGAGGTTAACACCAGAAATAGAAGCAACGCGCTCTTGCGCCGCTTCATGCTCTAAACGAGCGACGGAGGCTAAACGGTTTGCTGTAGAAGACTTCAGTCCAACTTCGGTATTGAGGTTATGATAAACATCGATCAAGGTACTGGATTTTCCATCCATCATCTTGTCTGTTTGGATCTTCTGCATTTTTCTCAAGTTGCCGTTACCACCTTCAGAAGGCACCAAGTTTGCGGTGAATTTATCATTCATCAGTGCGCCTTCGCTCAACTCAAACACGGTTGCATCGCCGTTTTTATACAGCGGATGGCTTTTCGGCACTGAGATTTCAATCATCGGGTTATCTTTATCTAACGGGTATGAGTATTTGTCCGATAGTAAATTACCCTTGTTATCCGTGATCTTTAACCACGGCTTATCATGCTTCTCGTCGGCTGGTTGTACGGTAACCTCAAACTCTTTAACATCCCCCGCCTCACGAATTTTAAACTTGGCGTTACCTTGGGCAAAAGTGGTTGAGGCTTCATAACTTTGTGCGGCAATAGCTTTTGCGTCATTGGTTTCCATCTTTATGATGGCTGCACCACTTCTCGTTGGGCGTAGCAATACGCGCTCACCGGCGGCAAGGCCTTCACCAATTTGCACTTTCATACCATCCAGAACAAACGACGAATCCGAACGGTCGATGTTCAACGACATTTGCTCACCTTTCGGTGTTGTCACGCTGTATTGGTCGCCATCATAACGCAGCGAATATTCACCACCTTTGATCGCGGAAATGTCCTCGATGTAAACCGCAACATCAGCTTGAGAGTCAGGCGCAGCAAAAACTCGAGATTTTGCCACCAGCTCAGAGTTCACGTCAGTAAATACGTCTTTACCTATCTTACCGTTGAGATCCAGACCTTGAGATTGCAGCTGATTAATTTTGTAGGAGAAGCCCGTTGCTAAACGGCCCATTTCATCTTGCAGTTGTGGGATGTGTTTGTCGCGCATTTCAAGTAAAGCGCCGATTTTGCCATCCATATCATCAGACTTGATCGCTTTAATGCCATTCCCTTCCACCATTGCTAATCGTCTTTGATGAACATCCGGATAGCCATCGATCATTTTAAGCTGGCTTGCTTCCGTGCCAGAAACAAGAGTGTGTCCATTGCCGATATGAACATTAAACCCTTCCGCATTTTTGCGTGGGGTTACGGTAACTTTGGTGTACTCTGACAGCTCAGTAACCAGCTTTTCATGCTGATCCATCAGGTCATTATGTGGGCCGGGAGTACGCATCATCAGTCGATGAATATCGCGAATTTCCAACGCAAGTTGGTTAACGCGCTCAATGCCCATATCCAATTTTTTATTGGTGACATCAGATTGCAGTCGCACGGTTTCGTGGAAATCATTTAATGTATCAGAGAAGATTTTCGCCTTTTCCAATACCACTTTTCGTGCCCCTAAATCGTTCGGGGTATCTGCCATGGTTTTTACCGCATCGAACCACTCATTCAGGTTCTCAGGAATTTTCTTCGATGCCACAGAGCTCAACATACTAGAGAGCATATCAAGATTGTCTTGGGTATCCGTTTTGTTGGCATTGTTGGTCGACGACAGGTTCAGTTCATTCACGGCAAACTGATCCCACGAGCGGCGAACATTTTCCACATGCACACCCATGCCGTAGGTAGAACCACCAAACATGCGCGGATCATTCGTGCCTTGGATAACAGACTGACGGCTATAACCCTCTGTATTAACATTAGAAATGTTATGACCAGTGGTGTTTAATTGTCTCTGAGCAGTAAGCACACTTTGAGTACCTACATTCAGAAGATCTGACGCCATACATGCCCCCGAAAACGAAATATAAATCGGCAAAACCGATCACCTAGACACATTAAAAGCAAAAGATGTGCCAAGTGATAGAAAGGCGTAGATGTTCAGATAAAGTGAAGGCTTGCACTATGGCAAGCCTTCGAGAACGTCATAAATTGTCGCAGAGACATTACATACTTTCGATTTTATCCTTCACCTGCAGGACTTTATCTGCGTAATTCGGATCGGTCGCGTAACCCGCACTGTGGATACCGCGAATAAACAACTCTGAATTTCCGCGTTTCTGCAATGCTGTCTCGTAACGTGGGTTGTCATTCAAAAATCGTACAAAGTCATTAAAGCTGTCTTCGTAACTTGAGTAGGAGCGAAACGCTGCCGTCTCTTTCACTGGCGTGTTATCGTGGAACTCTAAAGTTTGAGTCGTCACTTTGTCACCCTGCCAGCTTCGATCTGCTTTGATATTAAATAAGTTGTTGCTGCTGCCACGCGCGTTCTTCACGACCTTTTGTCCCCACCCCGTTTCCAAAGCGGCTTGCGCAAGTAGCAAAGATGGCTCGACACCTAGGGCTTTCGCAGCTTTCTCCGCGTATGGCTTCATCGAGTTAACAAAGGATTCTGGTGAATCGAATCGAGTGGGTTCATTGCTTGGTCGAGATAGTTGACCAGATTCAATCAAGCGCTGTTCAATCTCGCGCGCTTTTTTCGGGTCAACACGACGATATTCCGCAGCATTGTTTGCCGCATCACGCATAGCCGTTTCTTTTTTGTCGTTCCCTTGCCCAGCCGTTAATTGCTTAACAATCATATCGGCCAGTCCCATTGAACCAGACGAACTCAATTCACTCGCCATCTGTTCATCCAACATTTGTCGGTAGAACTTCTCGTTTTGGCTGTTCATCATGTTGGACTCAAAGCCCTCATTGGCTTCACGCATGGATTTCAACATCATGGAGGTGAAGATCGATTCGAACTGACGAGCAGCCGCATGCAATGCTTCTTGCTCGCCATCTTTTCCCTCTTTCACTGCTTTTTGACGCAGAGTATCCAGAGAACTGATGTCATGGATAAAACCAATGTCGTTAGGATTGTTCATTATACCTACCTCCTAACCATTAAATGATGATCAACTGGCCTTCAATGGCACCAGCTTGCTTCAATGCTTGTAAAATTGCCATCAAGTCCGAAGGCGCAGCCCCGACTTGGTTCACGGCACGGACCAAATCATCCAACGTTAAGCCTGGTTCGAACTTAAACATTTTGCCTTGCTCTTCGCTGACTTCGATATCCGAGTCTGGTACGACTACGGTTTGCCCACCAGAAAAGCCGTTAGGTTGGCTAACATTCAGGTTTTCTTTGATCGCAACCGTCATGCCGCCGTGCGTTACTGCTGCTGGTTTAAGACGCACATGCTTACCAACTACGATGGTGCCCGTGCGAGAGTTAACGATGATTTTGGCTGCACCATCTGCTGGGTCGAACTCTAGGTTTTCGATTGCCGATAAGAACGCAACACGCTGGCTGACGTCACGAGGAGCACGCACGCGCACTGATGTCGCGTCAACAGCGCTCGCCATTTGTGGGCCAAGGAAGTTGTTTACAGCATCCGCCATACGTTGAGCCGTTGTGAAATCTGACTCAAGCAAGTTGAACGTGATGTAATCACCACGACCAAATGGGTTTGGAATTTCTCGCTCTACTGTCGCACCACTAGAGATAAGACCAACGGTTGGATTGTTACCTACGATTTTAGAACCGTCAGCGCCTTCAGCACTGAAGCCGCTCACCACTAAGTTACCTTGAGCAACCGCGTAAACTTGACCGTCGAGACCTTTGAGGAACGTTTGTAGTAGCGTACCACCACGCAAACTTTTAGCACTTCCGATGGAAGAGACAGTCACGTCCACTTGCTGACCCGGTTTAGAGAAAGGCGGCAACTCTGCCGTAACCATGACTGCGGCAACGTTTTTAATTTTTGGCTTTGTGCCCGGCGGCATCTGAATGCCGAAGTTTTGCAGCATGGCGGCGAAACTTTGCTCTGTAAACGGGTTCGCTTCACCCGTACCCGGTAAGCCTGAAACCAAACCATAACCCACGAGTTGGTTGCTTCGTACACCTGCCACTTGCGCGACGTCTTTGATACGTGCGGCTTGGGCTACGGTAGAAAACAGAGCAACGCTCATCAGTACTAAAAGGAGTTTTTTCATGCTTACTTATCTCTTGCAGTCAAATTGCCGTCAGCACGGCGTGTTATAGCGCTACATTAAAGAATCGTGCCAAGAAGCCTGGCTCTTGCATATCTTGTTGCAAACCAGTGCCAGAGTACTGAATTCTTGCGTTAGAAACGCGATTTGATGCAATGGTGTTGTCGAAATTAATATCATCCGGACGAATAGTGCCACTTAAACGTATGTACTCATCACCCGTATTTAGCGTCATCCACTTCTCACCGCGGATCACGAGGTTGCCGTTTGCCAGTACTTCGATCACCTCAACAGTGATGTAACCACTGATGCTGTTGCTCTGTTTTGCAGAAGAGTCACCTGCAAATGAGTTGGAGTTGTTTAGGTCATAAGAGAAATTATATTTTCCGCCAATTTGCAGCTCTTCTCCGCCCACTTGAAGCGGGTCCATTTGCGCTTCATTGGTTTTCGATAAATCGGCATTTGCGCTTTTCGTCGCACTGGTTGTCTCATCCAGTGTTACGGTAATAATGTCGCCAATACCACGTGGTTTAGAATCGTCGTATAGATCGGTAATGTGCTCGGCGCTAAACAACGAACCTGTTGCAGCAGCGTAATGCTCAGGTTTGTTTTTCGGATGAATTGGAGCCCAAGCAGGGTCGCCAGCAACCGGATCGCTTCTACCACGTAAAGTATCTACAATACCGCTGCTCTCTTCTTTCGATTTATCGCCTTCTACTGCGTCGACCACAGTGGTTGCTTGTGTCACTTCATCCGTTTCAATCGGTTCCAACATGGCACAGCCCGACATCGTAGCAATCAAAGCGAGTAGGCAAATACGTTTCATCGTGAGCTCCTCAAATCTTGCTCTTAATCGTTACAATTGCTGGTTAACGAAGCTCATCATCTTATCGACTGACGAGATCACTTTTGAGTTCATTTCGTAAACGCGCTGGGCTTCGATCATATTGACCAACTCTTCTGTTACATTCACGTTGGACGCTTCCAGCATGGATTGACGAATTTCCCCCAAACCGTCCAAACCAGGAACACCCTCTTGTGGATCGCCACTGGCACCCGTTGGTAAGTAAAGGTTCTGACCAATTGGCTCTAGGCCACCCGGGTTAACAAAGTCTGTAATGGTTAGCTGACCAACGACTTGGTTGTCTTGCTGACCTCGGACGCGAACCGACACTTCACCATCCGTACCGACAGTAATAGAAATCGCATCTTCTGGAATCACAATTTCAGGCTCTACAGGGTAGCCAGAACCCGACGTGACTAACGTGCCTTCACCATTGAGCGTGAACTGACCGTTACGGGTATAACCGATGTTGCCGTCCGGCAATGTCACTTGGAAAAAACCGTCGCCTTCCACCATCATGTCCAGTGCGTTGGTCGTTGTCTGTGCATTGCCGTGCGTGTGCACTTTTTGCGTCGCAACCACTTTAGAACCCGCACCTAGCATCAAGCCACTTGGCAGTTCCGTGTTCTGAGATGACTGGCCGCCAGGCTGGTTGATGTTCTGATAGAACAAATCTTCGAATACTGCACGGCTCTTTTTGTAGCCGACAGTAGAGGCGTTCGCCAAGTTGTTCGAAATCGTGGCAATGTTGGTTTGTTGGGCGTCTAGACCTGTTTTACTTACCCATAGTGCTGGATGCATAGTGAACCTCTAACTCTGTTAACTCATACGAAGCAGTGAATCTGAAGATTTATCCATTTCTTCAGCTGTGCTCATCATCTTGACTTGCATTTCAAACTGACGTTGTAAGTCAATCAATGCGGTCATTTCACCTACGGCATTCACGTTACTGCCTTCTATCGCTCCCGTCTGGAGGCTAACAGTCGCGTCTGCTTCGTAAGGTTGGTTTGGAGTTTTATGGCGAAATAAGCCATTGGTGTCTTTAAACAAGCTTTGGTCATTAGGCTTAACAAGCTTAATGCGATCAACCGCTTGGAATTCTTCTGCCGGGGCACCTTGAGGAAGCACAGAGATGGTGCCATCCCGACCGATTTCAATTTTGGAGAGAGGAATAGGCAAAGTAATCGGCGCATCGTTTTCACCCAGCACCAAATGACCACTTGCGTTGGTAAGCATGCCATTTTGATCGACTTTTAGGTTGCCGTTACGGGTCAACCCTTCTTTCCCTGTGTGATCGAGTACCGATATCCAACCGCTGCCTTCAATCGTCACATCCAGATCACGCCCTGTTGTAATCACGCTACCTTGAGCAAAGTTATGCCCTGGACGCTCTGTCATGCTGAATACACGTGAAGGATGGCCTTCACCATAAGCCTGCATTGAGCGAGCCTGTGCTAAATCAGCCCGAAATCCGGTCGTGCTTACGTTAGCCAAGTTATTAGCGCGCAATTGTAGTGCCTGCATATTTTGCTTGGCGCCACTCATTGCGAGAAACAGTGCGCGATCCATAAATTACTCCAAAAAATCTCTCTGTACACGGAGTAAAAGCAATAGTTATGCCAAAATAAAAATAGACTTACTAATCAATACCTTGAATTAATAACAAACTATTAAAAGAGGTCAATAGAGGCAGAAAACTGTAACGAGAGGCAAGGTTTTGATCCATACGGCGGCAACAGCGGCAAATCGTAGATCAAAGCATGCTTAGCCTGAGTGAGGTGTATTCAGGCTAAGCATCAGATGAATGTCATGATGAAAGTGAACAAAGCGGTAATTACTAAGAAGCAACCACACGCCATTGCTTACTCAAGCAGAGTATCGAATGACCCAGCTAGTGCTCTAGCGGATCTGTAAGATATTCTGTTGTAGTTGGTTGTGTACTTCTAGCGAACGTGAGTTTGCTTGGAAGTTACGCTGAGCAGAGATCAGGTCCACCAACTCCTGAGTCATATCAATGTTTGACTGTTCCAGCATACCGTTATTGATGGTGCCGAAAGAGCCTTTATTTGATTCACCCCAGATCTTGTCACCAGAGAACTGCGTTGAATCCCATTGAGTGCCGCCTTTCTTATCCAGACCTTGCTCGTTTGGAACACGTACGAGAGCAACACGACCCAATGTAACGTTTTCACCGTTTGAGTAAGTCCCCAATACGCTGCCGTTTTCATCGAAGTCAACTTTGGTTAGGAAGCCCGTTGTTGCACCGTCTTCGTCAAACTTAGTTAGTTCGAACGGAGCCGCAAACTGTGTTGCTGAGCCTAAGCCGAAGTTAAGCGTCTGCGCAGGATCAGCACCATTCATATCGACTGGTGTCGTATTCGTCGCTGGATCGCCCAGAGCCACAGAAGTGATTGGCTGACCATTGTTCAAGCTCGCCAACGTACCATCGTTGTTGAACTTCATGGTATGCCCCACATGACCTGTTGGCGTTTGCGCATCACCAGCCGCAACATTTAAAGGCTTTTCACCTTCTTTATCTGTCACGGTGTAGTAAGTGTTCCATGTATTTGGCTGAGTCTGATCTTTCAAGTAATACGTCGTTAGCTTGTAAGACTGACCCATCGAGTCATAAATTGTCGAAGAGGTTGAACGGTTGTATGTATCTGGGTCTGAAAAATCAAACTGCGTTGGATCTTTCAAATCGCCGTTCGCTGGCAAGTTCACACCCACTTCAATGTTTGCTGTTTGTTTTGGCTTACCAAATTCAGCAGGAATATTGATGGGTTGTGGCTCGTATGAAGAAACCTCACCAGAGCTTGGGTCCACTTGGTAACCTAATAAGAACTCGTCGTTCGCGGTCACCATGTAGTTTTCTTTATTTAAGTGAAATGCACCATTACGTGTCAGTTCATTCTGTTGTGGAGTTAGACGCTCTTTCGCTACAGCGAAAAAACCTGTCCCCGAAACACGCAAATCCATTGGGTTGTTGGTGTAAATGCTAGAGCCTTCATGGAACTGCTGTGCCACTTGGCTTGCTTGTGCACCACCACCCGGTGTGGTTTTTGCGTTAGTAAATAAAGAGTTAGAGTAGACATCAGCAAACTCAGCACGGGACTCTTTAAAGCCGTAAGTGTTGGCGTTCGCAATGTTGTTACTGGTGGTGTTCAAATCCAGTTGGGCGGCGGACAAACCGCTTAAAGATACATATGACATTCCAAAATCTCCTAATCTAGCGAGCTATGACTACGCTTTGCCGACTTCCAATACTTCTGCAAGTCGAACTGGCGATTCAAAACCAGCCAGATTGAGTAATACGTTTCCGTCACCTTTGCCAAGCAATACGCTGTTTACGTTGGCATACGTCGATACTGGGAACTCTTGCGACTCCCCCTCAACTAAGCCAGACGCTTTCACTTTGTATTTGCCAGCTGGCAGTGGATTTCCGCTTTCATCTTTACCGTCCCAAAGCACACGCGTGTCGCCGGCTGGTTTCGCCCCTACCTCAAAGGTACGAACCAGTTGGCCAGCTTCATCCTCTACACGAACAAACAGATTATCGATAGATTGTGAAAGCTTAACCATTGCCGCCATTGGTGCGTCGTCCTGCTTCACACCTGCTGCTCCTGGGACCAATACGTCACGCCCTACCAAAGAGGAAGCTTGTAACGCTTGATTTGATGTCATTGACGAATTCAAACTCTCAAACTGAGTGTTCATCTTGCCAATGCCATCAACGGTCGCAAATGAAGCCATTTGCGCAATCATCTGGTCATTACTTACCGGCTTAAAAGGGTCTTGCTGAGACAGTTGCTTCGTGAGCAATGATAAGAAGTCTTCCTGTTTTAGATCCTGCTTACCCGTGCTCTCTTCCGCTTTCTTGTTACTCTCTTGTAGACTTTTAAGCTGGTCGATATAGGACAAGCCGCTTTGACCAACGTTGTTAATTCCGGCCATACGCTACCCCCTTATCCTTATTGACCCATCTGCAGCGTACGCAGCAGCATTTGTTTACTAGAATCAGCGACCTGTACATTAGTTTGGTATGCACGAGAAGCTGAAATCATGTTTGCCATTTCTTCCATTACATTGACGTTAGGCTTGTAAATGTAGCCTTCTTCGTTTGCAAGGGGATGGTCTGGGTTGTACTCCGCACTCAGCGGTTTATCACTTTCTACAATACCCATCACTTTCACTGGCACCGTATCACCGCCACGCATGGCGTTACTTAACTCTGCACCAAACACTGCATGACGCGCTTTGTAAGTGTCTTTCGCAGAGCTGCTGACACTGTCGGCGTTCGCCAAGTTGCTTGAGGTAGTATTCAGACGAACGGATTCAGCGCTCATTGCGGAACCTGTCACATTGAAAACGTTAAATAAGCTCATCTAAATTATTCCCCTTTGATTGCTTTGGTTAAGTTCTTGAATTTGCTGCCTAGAAAGTCGAGTGATGCTTGGTGTCTGATTTGGTTTTGCATAAACAAGTTACGCTCTAAATCCAAGTCTACCGTGTTGCCATCTCCCGTATCTGGTTGCGTAGGAAGACGATATAACTTGTCCCCAACCAACGTTGTAGTGGCAGGAATATGCCGACCATCTGTGCGACTAAGACCAATGCTTGCCCCAGATGTTGCCGCTTGCAATTCCTTCGCAAAGTCTAAACCTCTTGCTTTGTAACCAGGCGTGTTTGCTTGTGCGATGTTGGTGGAAATCACCTCTGCATTGCGCTCACGTACGCCCACCGTGTGCTGGTGGATGCCTAGTGCATTGTCAAAAGATATAGCCATGTTTGCCTCTACAATTAAGAACTGACCGTGATTGATAACCAAAAAGCAATTAGCATGCCAAAACCTAAAGCATTACACCAACCTAGTGGTTACCGTGAATTGAAATAGCAATAAGTGAGCCAAAGTAACTGGAATGTCATGTCGTATCACTTTGCTCACTTAATAAAGATACACCGTGTTGAGGGCACAAGGCAAAAACGCGCTTCAACTAATTGAGTGATACATGAAGCGCTCGGCGCAGAAAGGTAACAAACAAAAAAGCCTGACACGAAGTCAGGCTTTTCTATCAATGAAGAGATACCGCTATTTAAGCTTGTAAATGATGCCCGGATTACAGCGCACCATTTCAAATTTATCAGTCAGACCAGTTAGCGACTCTGATGCCCCTAACAGCAAGTAACCACCAGGGTTTAAACTGCTCGCCATTTGGTTAAGCACTTTAGATTTCATTTCTGGAGAAAAGTAAATCAACACGTTACGACAGAAAATGATGTCGAACTTACCCATCAGTGCGTAACTGTCCATCAGGTTTTGTGGACGAAAGTTCACCAAACGCTTGACGTTATCTTTGACTTTCATGCGACCACCGTCCGCATTTTCAAAGAAGGTGCGACGACGTTCTGGTGAAAGCCCGCGACCCAAAGCCAAGTTGTCGTACACCCCTGCACGACACATCTCGAGCATACTTGCCGAAATATCTGTGGCTGTAATGGACACGTTTGGTAACAAGCCCGGCTTGCGCTGTTGCGTTTCCAGGATCGTCATTGCAATAGAATACGGTTCTTGGCCCGATGAACTGGCAGCAGACCAGATCTTAATTGGGCGCTTACTTGCCGCTACTTCTGGCAATAATTTGTCAGCTAAAACCGTGAACGGATAAGTATCTCGAAACCACAAGGTTTCGTTAGTCGTCATCGCATCCACAGCGGCGACTCGTAATTCTCGATTACGCCCTGTAACAACATCACGTAGCAAATCTGATAACGATGCGAGCTTAAACTTCGTCACTAAAGGACTCAGTCGGCTACGCACGAGGTATTGCTTGCTATCACCTAACACGATGCCACATTGCGATTCTAGAAAACGGCTAAAGTCACGATACTCTTGATCACTGATTGTAATAGCAGTCATTAATGTCTCTTTTATTGTGTTAATGCAGATTTAACCGCGTTACCCAACTCATCTGGGTTAAATTTCGCAATGAAGGTGTTGGCACCTACACGCTCAACCATAGCTTGGTTGAATACACCACTTAATGAAGAATGGAGGATAACATAAAGGTCTTTCAAATCGGCATGTCTGCGAATTTCAGCCGTTAAGGTATAGCCGTCCATTTCTGGCATTTCAATATCGGAAATAACCAACGAAATTTGATCGTAGATATTGCCTTCTTGAGCCATTTCAATCAACTTATTGTACGCTTCTTTGCCGTCTTTGACAGATACGACCTCAAAACCGATGGATGTAATCGCACGCTCTACCTGTTTACGCGCGACCGTCGAGTCATCAGCAATCAGTATGCGGCGTACAATAGGCTTTTCTTGCTCTGCTTGTGCGATTTCTTCGCCAATAGCGGAATCCATCGTTTCATCAACTGGCGCAATTTCTGCCAGGATTTTTTCAACGTCAAGGATTTCAACCAGCTCATTGTCAATGTTTGTCACGGCAGTCAAATAGTGCGCTTTACCTGCGCCGTCTGGCGGTGGCAAAATCGCTTCCCAATGCATATTGATAATACGCTCAACCGATGATACCAAAAATGCTTGGATCGTACGGTTAAATTCTGCAATAACAACAAAACATTTATCTAAATCAGTGGTTGGGCGGCCACCAATTGCCAGGCTCAAATCAATAACGGACACGGTATGGCCGCGGATATGAGCGATACCTTTAACCAGAGGGTGTAGATTTGGCATTGAAGTCAGCTTAGGGCACTGTAGTACTTCTTTCACTTTGAATACGTTAATGCCGTAGCGCTGTCGGCCCATCAGTCGAAAGGTCAATAATTCCAATCGGTTCTGACCGACGAGTTGCGTACGCTGATTCACCGAGTCAAGAATCCCCGTCATATGCTCATCTCCATCTCAAACTTTTTGTTTTTAAATGATACTCTACCACTGGCAAGCACGATACCAGGGAGACAGTATGGCGTATTTCACTTTCACTTCGACACCATTGACTATGACAATATGTAGAGCGCTAATTACAAAGTACGCTAAGTCTATCGGCATTTTGCTCAGTATGTTTAGCTTTTTTGTTCATTCAGCTTCAGATAATCAGATCGAGCAAATAAAAACAGCAGCAGAACAACATATTCTTGCTACGGTTGATCAGCCTGATGGTGGCGAGCTATCTGTTAATGCGGCAGAGATCGACTCGAGAATAAAAGCAACGGATTGCCCTGTTCCGTTAGATACATCTGCCTCTTCCACCAGCAGCACGAGAAGTAACATCAATGTGTTAGTGGAATGCCAACCGGATGACTGGAAAGTCTATGTCCCTGTGAGGATCTCGGTATCAGTACCAATGATCGTCGCGACACGAACACTAGGGAGAGGAGAAATCGTCAGCGCATCGGATGTTACCACTTCCATGATCGAGCTACAGCGCTTTCGTAAAGATGGATTTTCTAGCTACGATCAAGTGGTTGGGGCAAAGCTAAAGCGTAATGTTCGCTTAGGCGATGTCGTAGAGAGAAATGATGTTTGTGTGGTATGCCGAAATGAAAAGGTCATTATCAAAGCGGTGAATTCTGGCATGACGATCACAACGCAAGGCACAGCATTGCAGGATGGTTCAGCTGGCGATCAAGTAAGAGTGAAAAATGATAAGTCACAACGTATAATAGAAGGCATAGTGACTGACATTGCGGAAATCACTGTTAATTTTTAATACCCACTGGTAGCGTGTTTAAACTGATCAATAAAAATGCAAAAAATGACTAAAGTTATTTTTGCGCTGGTCGATAGTCTGGATACCAGTATTACGATACAAGGCAAAGGTTAAACATGGCAGGTATAGATAATATACGTTCAGGGCAAATGATGACGACAACAAGTCGCGCACCTGCACGTAACGATTCCAATGCTACCAGCACGACAGAATCAAAAAAGGCGCCAGCGCAACAAGACGTAGTATCACTCAGCCAGCAAAGTAAAGCCGTCAGTAAACTCCAGAAGGATATGGCAGCTTCTCCGGCATATGACAGCGCCAAAGTTGCAGCAATCAAAGAAGCTATCACAAACGGTTCATACAAAGTCGATCCTGAAAAATTGGCTGACAACATGATTAAGTTTGAAAACGAATTGCAAGGCAAAAGCTAACTGACTTAGGCCGAAGGTAAGTATTTTATGGCAGCATTAGTCGATCTCGTTAATTTCCAGCTAGAAAATGCTAAGGCACTTTCCGCTGTTTTACGCCAAGAAACACAAGCAATCACGGCGCGTGTCTCTACCGAGATTGAGAACATTGCCAAACAGAAGATGACGCTCATTGATCAGCTCAGAACAACTGATCAGCGAATCGCCTCTCACCCGCACGTCAATCAACTTACTGAAGATGAGCACCTAAGTCAGGTTGTTGCTCAAATCCAATCGATCGTCCTCGACTGTCAACAAGTTAACCAAGTAAATGGCGAATCGCTTAGTCGCGCACAGCTGAGCTTCAATAAACTCAACAACATGCTTCAGCGAACTCATGGCAAAGTTGGCATGACCTACAATGCGGGCGGAAAAACCCACACCATCTCGACGCTTGGCACCAATATAAAAGCTTAAACGTCACTCCTACCCTCAATTCCCGCGCTCACGTAGATATAAAAAAGCGACTCATTGTTACCAATAAGCCGCTCAAAAAGATTATCTGTCTAGTGAAATGGTTTAAAACAAGGTTTGCTGACGCTTCTCAGGCACCTGCTGAACTTCTCCATAATCACGTAGCTTATCCATCTTACGGATATCCAGACGCAGCTCAGTCACATAACTGTCTTCAACAAGATAACTACGCACAACTTCTGCACCACGAATTACACCATCGACGGCACCAGTGGTGCTTTCAATACCCAAACGCTGGTCTTGCAGCTCTGCACGTCCACTAACACGCATGCCATAAACTTGCTCTGCTAGCTCACGATAAGCATCAATTTTTGATGCGCGCATTGCTCGTACACGCTTTTCTTCTACTGTGCGGCCTGTTTGCTCACTGACGCTGGCGTAGCCCACCGCCACTAAGATTTCATCTTGACGCATCTGTTGTAATGGCTGACACCCAACCAATATCAGTGTGGCAACAATAAATAATAACTTCTTCATACTTCTATCCTATGGACGGAGAATCACAGTGTACGGCTGACGAATGGTAGGGTCAGAACGAATCAACACACCATCTTGTGTGCGGATGCTATTTAACGTATCTAAGTCACGCCCAATACGGTCAGCCGGAAGGAAACCTTGCGCTGTCGCTACAACTACACGGCTTTGCATGCCAACCACGCGTGCATTGACAAGCACTCCCCCCTCTTGGCGCAGCATCGTTCCGGTCAATACATACTGAATTTGCTGCTCTTGAGCTAAATCTTGCCAATCACGACTTAAAGCAAAATCGCCCTGTTGCGTCACTTGAATAGAGCCCGTAGTTTTGAAATCAACCACTTTAAACCCTCGGCGCTGAAACTGATGGATAAAACCTTCAGAGACCGAGTTACCTAACCAGTTTGTTGCATCCATATTTTGTAGATCAACAAACGAGGTAATCGCAATCGGTGTCCGCGCTGATACTGCCACATTAGAAACCATCAGGTCTTCTGTCATGCTCTCAATGAAAAAGTCCATCGTATGACGCGGACTATCCATCAGCATGAACTGGCTTCCCGAGTACGGTTCTTTACCATTGTAAATCGGTGAGTACGCGCACGATGTCAGAAGCGTCATCATCGATGCAGCGACAAGCCACTTTTTCATGGTTTGATTCTCCAGATAATCTTAGGTGATACCGTTCTTTATTAATTCCTTTCCAAGAAAGTGAATATTGGAACAGTCTTTGCTTTTCTTTGTTTGCCTAACGAAGAAAAACCCACCAAACTTCACTGAATTTGTTAAAGCAATATTTATACCCGAACGGTTGTAACCAATGAAAAAAATATTAAACAGTCTGTTTTCAATCACTTTAGTGATGCTTGTGCCTTTTAAGGTAATGGCATCTTGGTATGAAGTCACAGGCGTTGCCACCATCGTTTCTTCAGAAGAGACGGCAAGGCTCCATGCGTTGGAAGACGCGCTGTTCAAAGCCGTCAATTTTTCGGGCGCAGATATTGGCAGTATTAGCAACTTGATGCCGCTATTAGAAGAAAGCCGCAACGAATACCAGTTTACCAATCATGAAGTCCGTTACATTTTGGTCGAGTCTGAACGCAAACGTCGCGGTAAAGTCGAGGTAAAAATCCGCGTTGATATTTATCCATCGGCAACGGGTTGCCACACCGATCAATACAAAAAGACAATGCTGGTCGGCAATATTGAGGTCGCATCACCACAACAAGCAGTGATGGGACAAATTTATCAAGTTGGTGACGATTTTAGCCACGTAGTGAACCGTCAACTTGATCAAACCTCACGCAGCTTTGTGTCTGTTGGTACAACGGACTACTCAATAAGCAGCAACTATCCTGCTCGCACTCAAATGATCGCGCAAGACAATGGCGCACAATACATCATTGGAGGGGTCATCACCGATCTCACTGCAACGGTCGAATCTCAACTATTGCAAGATGACATCATCAATCGTCAGTTTGCATTGGAAATGAAAGTATTTGATGGTAAAACTGGCCATGAAATCTTCAACAAAGCCTACCGTGAGGTCGCGCGTTGGCCATTTGCTAAGACGAGTCAAGTGGACACTCGTAGTGCACGTTTTTGGGCATCGACCTATGGCGAGATGATGCTTCGCGTTAGTCGCAATATTATGTTGGATCTGGAGTCGGAGCTGTCTTGCAAAATTACACTGCCAGAGGTTGTGGCAGTCTTCGGTAATACCGTAACGATGGATCTCGGCCGTATGCACGGCGTAAAAGAGGGAGACAAATTGCAGCTTTGGCACACCGCGTCGTTTATCGACCAAAATGGATTGCCAAGAAACAAAGTCTCGCAAAGCGAAATTACATTAACGGTATCACGCATATACGAACACGAAGCGGAACTGACGATTGATCAGCCAAATTTAGCATCTAGCGTTCAAATTGGCGACGTAATGAACAAGATCCTATAAAAGCAAACATTAAGTCTTGAGATATGCTCACTTTTGAATATCATAGGCAGCGCATCTTATTTGATTATACCAATGACCGTAGCGAATCGTTCAACGTGATGCTGATACAGATCTGGTAGATTGCTAGATTTGAACTCAGTAAAACAGTGCAATGAACTGCAACTATTGGTATTACGCCCCCATGGCACAGCTGGATAGCGCAGTCCCCTCCTAAGGGACAGGTCGTAGGTTCGAATCCTACTGGGGGCGCCATATCATAGCCTTAGCTCCCACTTGAGCTAAGGCTTTTTTGTATCTTCAATTTCAAGCCTCGCACTGCTCCCCCTAGTACACCGTGTTAGATAATCTTCCCAGTAATCAATATGATCGGATCGGGTGTTTCGGTTACGGGATAAAGCCTTCTACTGATCTGACTTCTTCCCCTTGAAATCATTTCAACAAGCCCTATTTACAGTTTTGTATTTTATTACTTTAATTATCTATGAGTTTTGCTTACCCTTTTAGCTATTAATAAAATTATTAGTTAGCACTATGTCTAAGAGCAATTTAATAACTAACACTGGACACCGCTTTATTTCTAAAGGCAAGACAGCCTTTAAGATACATATCCATACCCCCGAGGATACGGTACTACACCGCTCGGTAGGATTTGTTCGTATTGGAGAAAAGAAAGGCTTACAAAAAGCCATTAAGCTGAGAAACGAGTTAGGCCGGCAAATGTGGGGCAAATTCTGGCGACGTCTTTTGAAAGACCCTTACCTAATGACCAGGCTTCCACATAGCGTTGAGCCTAAAATCGTTCACAAGCCTAACCCTACTCTTGAAAACCCTGACAACCGAGATACGTGTTACATCGCCAAGTGGCGAGAGTTCAATGATGACGGTGAGTATAAATATAAAACGGTGGTTCGCTCTATTAGTAAGTACGGCAAACTTGCCGCCTACATGCAAACCAAAAAAGCGTTGTTAGAAGCACATAAAGATAACTTGGAGATCCTGACATTTATGGGGCGTTTAAACAGCATTGATCTTAAGTAATACCTAGCCACTTTGAACATTTCAGTCAGTTTTTAAAGAGAAATAAAAAGCCCCAAAGAGCGAACTCTTTGGGGCTTTCAGCTTCAGTCTTCTATACTACGGTCGAATAGGAGCTTATTGCTGAACTTGGTATTCAAATTCTGGAACAACGATTTCTACGCGACGGTTTTGTTGACGACCTTCACGAGTGTCGTTTGAAGCGATTGGGTTGTTTTCACCTTCGCCACGAGCTTGGATACGTGATGAATCAATACCTTTTTCAACGAGCGCGTTAGCAACAGACTCAGCACGTTTTTCAGAAACCTTTAGGTTGTAAGCTGCTGGACCAGACGTATCTGTGTAACCTACAACTTCAACGTTCGCTTGTGGGTGCTCGTTTAGGAAAGCAACTAGGTTATCAAGTTTTGCAGCGCTCTCTGGTTTTAGAGTTGTGCTGTTTAGATCGAAGCTACCTGTGCCAATTGTTTGAGTTTCGAATGTTTTCGTAACTACAACTGGCTCTTCTACCACTTCTTCTACAACCACTTCTTCAACAACAACTGGCTCTTCTACGATTACTGGCTCATCGTTGCCGCCGAATTTGAAAGAAACACCTAGTGTTGCAGTGTTACCTGTCGCACGAGTTACATCGTTGCTGATGTCAGTCAGTGTTTGGTATTCCGCACGAGCTGTTACGTTTTGGCTTAGGTTGAATTCAAGACCAGCTGCGCCTAGGTAAGAGTAATCATCTTTGCCATCAAACATTACGTAAGCGCCACCCACTTTACCGTAAAGTGCGATGTCTTCAGTGATTGGTAGGCTAAATTTAGGAGCAAGAGTGATCGCTTCTACGTGGCCACCGAAAGAAGTTTGGTTAAAATCACCGATGTTGTCGAAACCCGCTTCTACTGCGAAGTATTTATTCATTTCGTAACCAACAAAAGCGCCAAGAGTAGAATCGTCTTTGTCACAAGCCTGGCCCGCTACACACGCGTCTTCCATCCATGACTTACCCATCTTACCACCAACGTATACTTCTGCTTGTGCTGCTGAAGCCATAAGTAGAGACGCTGAAATTACCGCTGCTAATTTTTTCATTATTGATTCCTCTAAAGAAGTTCTTTTGTTAGATGCCGAAATGCGCCGTCTGACTGACGTTGTATTTCAATTCTTTTTATTCATTCCTTGAGTGAGATACTTAGTCAGCTTCTTTTTATGCACATGCATTTTTTTTATGGAAGCAACTTACGTACATTTCCTGCTCAGTGATACATATCGCCATCTCGGTATCGCTGACGGGATGAACTATAACGCTAAGAAATCGCGAGAAAAATCCCAATTCTGTCAATTTATTGTCATCAAAAATCTCGACAACATGTGATCTTAAGCAAAAAAATCCCCACGCAATCACGACGCAAACGTTTGCTTTATTTTTTGGAACAACATAGCTAAAGCAAAGGTTTTTCTTAAAAATGAGACAAACAAAATGGAACTTTAAGGAACATGGATAAAAATCAATCAGATATTTGATATATAATCGCTCGTTTTTTATTCATGCCAACGATATTTGGATTAAAAAATCTTATCCATATTGAGGTAAATTACAGGTGAAACCATCTCTTCATTCACCAATATGAGAGAAAGTTTCTCGTTATCTAAATTGAAGATACAAAAAAGCCGCGGTTGCTCACCGCGGCTTTGTGACTATTTATTCAAAAGAACGTTCAGTTCAAAGCAATTATGCGTTTGCTTCACGCTCAGCAATGAACTCAAGCGCCATCTTAATGCGAGCAATACAACGCTCTTTTCCAACCAGCTCCATTACTGCATCGACAGAAGGAGACTGACCGCCGCCTGTTACAGCAACACGTAATGGCATACCGATTTTGCCCATGCCGATTTCCAACTCTTCACATACTGCTGCGATAACGCCATCTTTGATGTTAGCTGTCGTCCACTCAGTTAGTGCTTCCACTTTCGCTAATGCAAGTTCTAGAGGCTCTTTAGCCACGCCACGTAGATGTTTCTTCGCTGCGCCCGCTTCAAACTCAGAGAAATCTTCATAGAAGTAACGGATTTGCTCAGCTAGCTCAACTAGCGTGTTGCAACGCTCACCCACTAGCTTGATCACGTCAGTGATAGCAGGACCATTCGTTACGTCTAGTTTTTGTTGATCTAGATGCCATTGTAGATGCTCAGCAACGTACGCAGGATCTGAGTTCTTGATGTAGTGGTTGTTCAACCATTGCAGTTTGTCAGTGTTAAAAGCAGACGCTGACTTAGATACTGCGTTTAGGCTAAATAGATTGATCATCTCTTCTTGAGAGAAGATTTCTTGGTCACCATGAGACCAACCAAGGCGCACTAGGTAGTTGTTTAGTGCCGCAGGCAGGTAACCCATATCGCGGTATTGCATGACTGATACAGCGCCGTGACGTTTAGACAGTTTCGCGCCGTCATCACCCAGGATCATTGCACAGTGTGCAAATGTTGGTACTGGCGCACCTAGTGCTTCGTAGATGTTGATTTGACGAGGCGTGTTGTTGATGTGGTCTTCACCACGAACAACGTGAGTGATACCCATGTCCCAGTCATCCACTACTACACAGAAGTTGTAAGTAGGTGAACCGTCAGTACGACGAATGATTAGGTCATCCATTTGATCGTTGCGGATTTCAATGCGACCACGGATTTGATCATCAAATACTACGCTGCCTTCTTTCGGGTTACGGAAACGGATAACACATGGATCGCCATCTTTTGCCGCTTCGTTTGCTGCTTTGATTTTTGGATGGTTAGCATCGTAGCGAGGCATTTCTTTATTTGCTTCTTGCTCTGCACGGATTTCATCTAGCAGCTCTTTAGACGCGTAACATTTGTAAGCTTTGTCTTCAGCAAGAAGCTTATCAACCATTTCGTTGTAACGGTCAAAACGTTGAGTTTGGTAGTAAGGACCTTCATCCCACTCCAAGCCTAGCCATTCCATGCCTTCAAGAATTGCATCAACCGCTTCCTGAGAGTTACGCTCAAGGTCTGTATCTTCGATACGTAGAACGAATTCACCACCTTGGTTTTTAGCGTATAGCCAAGAGTAAAGTGCAGTACGCGCACCACCAACGTGTAGATAGCCAGTTGGGCTAGGAGCAAAACGAGTTTTAACCGTCATTTGAGTTCCTTAGGGGTAATGAGCAACGAGAGATCTCTCGTTGTAATGTCAAGGATAAAAGTGGCGACATTTTACCACCGTAAGTCAATTCTACAATCGGTTTGACAACAGAAATAAAAACAGGGCAGAACCAAAAAGGCACAGCCCTGCTATTTACTGTTAAAGCACGAGACGAAATTACTTCAGGTTACGCATTGCCCATTGCATAAATTCTTGCTGCTCTTCACGGCTCAATTCATTAAACGATGCTTTGATTGTTTTGGTTTCCGCTGGAGAAGACGCAATGCTTGCCTTAGTCGATTCTTTATTCATTGCGTTATTATAGTCGGCAACTTCTCGTTCGTAATCACGAAAACCTTGCAAACCACCTTTACGAAGTTGAACCATAGAGAATGCCACTTCTTTTCCTTTTTTGTCTTTCAATACCACTTTAGGATCGAGTTCGAAGGCTCTCGCCTCTTCAATAGTACGGAATGTTTGATAAGTCAGAGAAAGCTCGGTGTCTTTTTCTGCATCAAACTCTAATACCAGCGGCTGCGAATCGAATTTACGGCGCTTTCCATCTTCAAATACGATTTGTCCAACCGTTACCGCTAATTGGTTTTCCCCATCTTTTAACTCGATGCTGTTGTTCTTGGATATCCACTCAGGGTAGACGAACTCGCCGTTGAGAACGCGAGGAACTAATTCAGATTGCAGAGTGAGTTGAGCAGCAAAAGCTGGCGCCGAAAGCATTGCGCAAAGTCCGAGAAGTGTCGTTGTTTTTTTCATCATGGTTTCTCACTTTATACCAATTTAGATAAGCCTCTAAAATTTACAGGCCAGTCATTTCAAAGGCTTATTTGAATAAGTATCAAGATAAAAAGGGCGTTTCCGCCCTTTTAGCTGCTTCTTTAATTAGAAGTAGTATTCAACACCTACAGAGAACTCGTCGTAGTCAGCAGACTTCCAACGTGCTTCTGTTGGTTTATCTAATTGAGACGCACCGTCGCCAAAGTCTAGAGTACGAGCACGTACGTACAGCACTGCCGATGGGTCTACGAAATACATAACTTGTGCTGATAACACATCGTCCGCTGTATCGTTAATTTTCTTACCATCACGCTCTAGATCAAAGTTAGCGGCGTAAGCCAGTTTGTATTGCCAATCACCCGTGGTGTACATGATAGCGGCAGACATTGCATCTTGCTTTTCACTCACACCATTGCTTGCGTCCGCTTCCATGTATTTGTATTGCGCGAAGAAAGAGATCCCGTTATCAAACCAGCCTTGTGCCCCTACCAAGTACGTGTTGTTTTCCCACGTTTGGCTTTCCATCTTGATATTACGGTTACCTTCATATGCCGCATCTAACTGGATAGGACCAATTTTGTAGTGTGCTGCGATACCACCCCAGTAGTCATCCCCTTCACCTAGACCTGCTTTATCACCTGCACCAGCTGCGATATCTAGGGAGAATTTGTCAGCAAACATTGGAGAGTCCCAGCGGATAGTGTTTGATTGACGGTCTTGGTACTTGGCGCCACCAATAGCACCGCCCCAGTCGTATACATCGCCGAGGCCAGGGTTAGATGCTGGCCAGTCAACCAATTCGTACATAGGTGTCAAAACGCGACCCAGGCGAATTTGCCCCCAAGATGCACTTTCAAAACCGACGAATGTGTCACGTTCACCAAGACCTGCGCCCTCGCCACCAAAGCTAGGGTCTACATAACCGCCTTCGATTTGCCAAATAAAAGTAGGGTCGAAGTTAGCAAATTGTTTTTTACCACGGAAACCAATACGAGACTCGTTGTTTAGCTGCATGCCACCCAAATCATCGTCCGTTGCTTTGCTGCCAGAATCGTAATCGCGGTACGCGGCCTGCATCGCGATGATTCCGTAAACTTCATAAGAAAATGAATCTTTGGTTAGAAACTCTTTTGCTGCGTCACTGTTTGCACCATCAGCAAATGCAGCACCACTGAACATCATGCCGGTAATTGCCGTGGCAAGTAGGCTTTTCTTTAGGTAAGACATTATAAACCCCTATATTTTTAGTTTTTTCCATTTTCAAATTCACTAACTAGGACATGGCAGGAACTTGAAACAGTGTTTGGACGGGGCAAATATGACAAACTTTTTTCGCACTAAAAAACTTTCCCTACAGCAATCTGAGCGACTTCAAAATGAGAAGATCAAAAATAAAATAAATCAATAAAAAACAATTACTTAACATCAAATATAAAAAATAAAAAACGTTAAAAGTACGTTTTGACACTGAACTGACATTGAGAGCATCTAAAAAACGTGAGCGACTTCATTCATCTTTTAGGTGTTTTAACGGAACTTTATATTCAAAGAGAAAAAACCTTGAGATCACTCGCAAGTAAAATGACCGTGCACTTGTGGGATTCGAGAGATTTTGACGAAATTGTTGTGAGTAGCAAATGGGTATTGACCTTACCCTTGCAGGAAGGTTTAAGCTCATAGCATCACTACTATTGAGGTGCAGATTATGTATCAGTTAGTTATACCTTTATCAGGGCTCAACTGCATGGGCTGTGCGAGAAAAGTTGAGAATGCTTTACATGCGAATCACGATGTGGAGATCCTCAATTTGTCCCCGACGCAAGTAGAGGTCAAAACCGAGTCTTCTCTTAAAGAGCTCGTCTCGTCGATTGAATCTCTTGGTTACCAAGCAGGAAATCACTACGAGCTAAACCTTTCAGGCTTAAGCTGTGGCGGTTGCGTCAAAAAACTTTCATCTTTATTAGAATCTAATCAAGACGTTATTTCTTTTGAGGCTTCAACAACGCACTTAGAGATTCGTACTCTCCTCTCCGAGCAACAAGTGATCGACTTAATAGCAACACTCGGCTATACCGCCAACCTTGATTCTGTTGAAGTAGAGAACGAAAGCTCACCAGAGACCGAACAGGTAGAAAAGCAAAGCAATATTAAAGATACGCAGGTGCCACCAGCGAGTATTCAATTGCAAATGCTGATTCAAGGCATGACGTGTGCGAGTTGCGTATCTTCAGTAGAGAAAGCACTTACTAACGTGGAAGGTGTTGAGAAAGCACAGGTCAACCTTGCAGAACAAAGCGCACTAGTATTCGCAAGCCAAGACTCTGATGACCTCCTTAACGCAATTGTTGAATCGGTAAAACAAGCCGGTTACCAAGCAGAGATCCTACAAGACGCCGCAACCCAGCAAGAAAAGCAAGCACAGCAACAACGTCAGCAACAAAAACGCTTTAAACTGGATGCTATTGCTGGCCTTGTCGTCGGAGCCCCTTTAATGATTTGGGGCGTTGCTGGCGGCAATATGATGATTCGCAACACCAACGACCAATTAGCTTGGGGAGTGATCGGTATCGTATGTTTACTCCTTCTTGCCACAGCAGGGAAACACTTCTTCAGTAACGCTTGGTTAGCTGCTACTCACAAGCGCGCCACCATGGACACGTTAGTCGCGCTCGGTACTGGCGCAGCGTGGTTCTATTCGATGCTTGTGGTGATTTTCCCAGGCTGGTTCCCTCTTGCTTCACGCCACGTGTACTTTGAAGCGAGTGCAATGATCATCGGCTTAATTTCTCTTGGTCACTATATAGAAGCAAAAGCCAAAGCAAACACAACACGCTCATTGCAAGCTCTGATTAACCTGCAACCTCAGCAAGCTACGGTAATCACGGAACAAGGCGATCAACAAATAACGGTTGAGCAAATCACGCTAGGCATGAAACTGCGTATCAAACCAGGCGAGAAAGTGCCTGTTGATGGTGTTGTGATTCAAGGTGAATCATACATTGATGAGTCGATGCTCACTGGTGAACCAGTACCAGTATTAAAAGCGCAAGAGGCTCAAGTGTCTGCTGGGACATTAAATACCGATGGTGGATTAGTCATTGAGGCAACGGGCATTGGCGCAAATACCATGCTGGCTCGTATCATCCGCATGGTGCGCACAGCGCAAAGCAGTAAGCCAGCCATCGCGAAACTGGCAGACCAGATTTCATCGGTGTTTGTCCCTGTCGTTGTTGGCATAGCAATACTGGCCGCGCTCGTTTGGTTTGCCGTTGGCCCAGAGCCAAAAGCGAGTTATATGCTGGTGGTCACCACAACCGTCCTGATCATCGCCTGCCCTTGCGCTCTAGGCTTAGCAACCCCGCTTTCTGTCACGGTGGGAGTGGGTAAAGCCGCAGAGCTCGGCATTCTGATCAAAGACGCCGACGCCCTGCAATTGGCAAGCAAAGTCGACACGGTTGTATTCGACAAAACTGGCACGCTTACCCAAGGTAAACCTAGCGTTCAGCAAGTGTTTACTCACGCCACCAGCCAAGAAGATCTATTGGCTTTAGCGTATGCGGCAGAGCGTCAGTCTGAGCACCCACTGGCAAAAGCGGTATGTGATTACGCCAAACGACACGACGCAAAGGATGTCTCATTAGACAAGTTTGAGAACGTTCGCGGGCGCGGCATTTTGGCGACGTATCAAAATAAACCGCTGCTCATTGGTTCGCTTCAATTTATGCAAGCAGAGAACGTCGAGACTAGCGCACTAAAATCTGCCATCGATGAATGCGCAAAAAATGCGTGGACTCCGGTAGCTGTGGCATTGAACGGCGAACTGATCGGTCTGATCGCCATTGCCGACCCGATCAAATC
Source organism: Vibrio sp. Vb0598 (assembly GCF_033338935.1). Taxonomy (NCBI): domain Bacteria; kingdom Pseudomonadati; phylum Pseudomonadota; class Gammaproteobacteria; order Vibrionales; family Vibrionaceae; genus Vibrio; species Vibrio sp. Vb0598. Next base: position 28,154 of record NZ_JAWOTP010000026.1, read on the forward strand.
AGATGCGAAACAAGCGCTCTCTGCATTAAAATCGCAAGGAATCAAAACGGTAATGCTGACAGGCGATAACCAACACGTTGCCAATGCTATCGGCCAAGAACTTGGTATTGATGAAGTGATTGCCCAAGTAATGCCAGATGAGAAAGCTCAGCACATTGAGCAACTTCAATCTCAAGGACATGTCGTGGCAATGGTGGGGGATGGCATTAACGACGCCCCTGCTCTCGCGTTATCCAACCTCGGTATTGCTATGGGTAGCGGCAGTGATGTCGCCATTGAAAGTTCGCAAATGACCATCCTGAACACGTCACCAATGGCGGTAGTACATGCGATTGAACTCTCTCGCGCTACACTTAAGAACATGAAGCAAAACCTATTTGGTGCCTTTGTTTACAACTCGTTGGGTATTCCAGTTGCCGCTGGTGTGCTTTATCCAGCGTTTGGATTTTTGCTCAGTCCTGTTGTCGCAGGAGCGGCAATGGCACTGTCTTCAATTACTGTCGTTAGTAATGCAAATCGACTACGACTGTTTTCAGTAAAATAACCACTTCTTTTTGAGGGTATTATGAAGTTGAAACTATTGACCTTTGCAATGCTTGCGACCGTGTCCGCCAACGTATTGGCAGCCGATGTCATTAACCATAAATCGCCATACTGTGGCTGTTGTGGAGAATGGACAAAACACATGGAAGAGAACGGCTTTACGGTCGAAGAAAAATTGCACGATGACATGAACGCCATCAAACGCGATCTAGGCATCAAGAATGAACAGCTTTACTCTTGCCACACGGCAGAGATCAACGGCTATCTGTTTGAAGGTCACATTCCAGCCGAAGACATTAAAGCGTTTTTGAAAAATCCACCACGTAACGCAAAAGGCTTATCAGTACCGGGCATGCCAATAGGCTCCCCTGGTATGGAATATGGCGACAAAAAAGACAGCTACACCGTTTACGCCTTTAACGAAAAAGGACAAGTGTTCGAATATAGCCACCACGAAGGCAACGGCAAATAAAAACAAAGCCCAGCGAGACAAACCGCTGGGCTTTTTCTTAATGGACAATTAAGACAAATATAAAATTAGAAGCCGTAAGAGGCACCAAATACAAAAGCGTTATTCACTAGGCTGTCACCACTCGCGTTTTCTGCACCGTGTGCTTGACTACGGAACTCAAAGTAAGGTTGAACACCTTTACGAGTCCACGTTGCACGAAGCTCGTGGTCCATGGTTTCCGCTTCAATCATGTAGACGTTGTTGTAGCTTAGCGTCACATCCTCATTCATCACGTAACCGATGCGGTTGTCCATGCGGTAATCTGTATCCGCATCTGCGTCTGTCGCATCAATGTGCGCACGAGTACGGTTACTTAAGGAGATGCCGTTATCGAAGTTGTAACCGATCTTAACCAATGGACGGTACTGTACATTCTCGCCAGCAGAAAACAGGTGTTGGTAACCCGCGGCAACCCATAAATGATCGGTAATATTAAATGACTGCTCACCACCCACAGTGATTGCTGGTGTTGTGTTACCTGCGCCACCGTTTTCTGTTTCCAGTTTACCCAACTGAATACCATCAAATTCGGTGTAAACCGTAAAGCCGCCGAATTGGTTATCAAAAGTATGACCAGCTTCCAGTGTAGACGTAACGTCCGAACCATGAATTCGACCATCATCGTGGAATTGAACATTACCTGTTACGTAAGAAGAACCAGCAAAAGCGCTAGAAGCGAAAGCGAGAGAAAGAGCACTCAGTGCAAAAATGTTTTTCATAATTACTGCCTTTATTTATTCACGTTATGCGATAGTTTTAGAGGGCATCTCTTCCCTTTTATCGCAAACTTTGGAATGTGCCTCCTTGGCGTTCGCAATATTGTTTCAATTAATTCGCGATGGAAAATAAAACATTTTAAAAAGTGATCTTGTTCAAAACGAAGCTCAACAACCCTGATAAAAACATGGAAAATACAGGCACTTACCGTATTTTTATAAAATTATCAAAAAATAGAAGTGTGATCGTAAACAGATAATTTATTGATATTTATCAGATTAAGTCGATCCGGTTCACAATAACCTTGACCATTACAACCCAAAACTTATTTATCAATGAAAAATAATTAGACATCGATCACGCTTAATTTCCTAAAAAAATAAAGAAAGCCCCAACATGATGTTGAGGCTTTGCCAAAAAATTAACTTACAAGAATCGAGTTATTTCACGCTGGTCACTCGACTTGCTTTCTCACCGGTTGCTGACACAGAACGGATAAACACTTCACCTTTCACATTTGGACGAGCATTATCTGCGTAAGTTAGCCAGTTCTTGCCGTCTAGAGAGTATTGAAGCTTCACGCCCGGGAACTGAACGTTCATTGCCAGTTTACCCTCTTCAACTTTCGCACCTGGTACAGGCAGGCGGTAGTCGATACCTGATTTTTCTAGCTTAGCCAGTTCACGTTGGCCAAGTACGTTCGCAAAGCGGTTGTAGTCTTGGTTTAGCGCGGCTTTGTCTACTAGGTTAGAGTTTTGCGAGTATTCAACACCCACTTTGTAGTCGTTTTCCCAATCAGCACGGTGCCATGCACGCTCAGCGGCTGCTAGTACGCGAGGGAATACCATGTACTCGTATTGCTCGTCGTTACGTACTGTCTCAGACCACAGCTGTGCTGATAGACCATAGAAAGGTTTCGCTTCGATTTCACCTTTACCAGTGAAGCCGTTACCATCGCGGTCTACAGAGGTTTCTGCGTTCTGAGGCATGTTCTCTGGTGCAAAACCAAACATCTTACGAGTATCTGTTGCACGCGTCGCCCAGTAGTAACCACGCTCTTTCGGGTCAACTTCGTACGGCATGTCCATGTATACGTAGTCTGGGTTAGAAACGATAACGTCGTAACCTTTCTCAGACCATTCGTACACTGATGATGTGCCACCCCAGTAAAGAACGTCCCAGAAGTTAACACGCGTGTTTTCTGTTGCGAACGCTTTCTCACCTTCACTGTACTTAAGGCCATCTTGCCAAGCTTGGAAGTTTGGAATGCCCTTCTCTGCCACCATCTTCGACACTTCTTCTGCAAAGTGGCTTGGTAGATGAGCAAAATCGCTTACCGTACCGTCTGCAATTAGCGTCTGACATTGTGGTGACTGTGCGAATGGCTTGTCTTGCTTAGACAAATCAATGTTACCCTTCCAGCTTACTTTGTCTTCTGCGTTGATGTCTTGCAGACCAGCGCCTAGCTTGATGTTCTTCGCTTCGTCACCACCAAAGTGCCATGTTGTTAGCGGTGTGCCCGCTTCTTGGTGCATTGCTGCTACTTCTGAAATCACTTTATCAACAAAGCGAGTTGAAGATTCCATGCATGGGTTGATGAAGCTTTGCTTGTTGTAGAACTGAACCGTCGTTACGTTCGATGTATCTTGAGGATCCATCAGGCGGTACTCGTTCGCTTCTGCTCCTTTACCTTCTTCCATTAGACGGTCGTAACGTGCTTCCATTGATACCACTGCTGCACGAGCGTGCGCTGGCATATCAATTTCAGGAATCACTTCGATGTTACGCGCTTTCGCGTACTTCAAGATGTCCACGTAGTCTGCTTTGCTGAAGAAGCCAGAACCAAAGTTGTCTGTCGTTGCACCTGAGCCAAGCTGAGGCAGTAAACAGCTTTTCTCTTCCAAATCGAAACAACGGTTAGCGCCAACTTCAGTCAGCTCAGGCAGACCCGGGATTTCTAAACGCCAGCCTTCATCATCCGTTAGGTGAAGGTGTAGTTTGTTCATCTTGTACGCGGCCATTTGGTCAAGCGTTGCAAGAATCGCGTCTTTAGAGTGGAAGTTACGAGCCACGTCCACCATCACACCACGGTAATCAAAACGCGGCGCATCTTTAATAGACAGTTGTGGTAGAGAATCAGCATTTTGGCTATCTACCAGGCCAAAGATAGATTGTACTGCGTAGAAAGCACCTGCTTGGTCAAACGCTTTAATCGCAATACCGTCGCCTTTGATGCTCATTTCGTAAGCACCAGATTTTGCTAATTCACCGGTGAAGTCTGCAGGAACAACAGTGATGCTTACAGGAAGATCACCACGAACATCCACACCTACCACTTCTGCACGATCTTGAATTGCTGCGAATTGAGTCGCATCGAATGCGTCTTTAGGCAGCGCAATACCGGCCGCGATATCTACCGTACCGTTACCTGCTTCAACAGACAGTGGCGTTGGTAGTAACGTGGTTGATACGTCTTGTTTTGCTAGGTCTTCGTTCTTCTCGAAACGAGACACAGCGTTTGCAAATACGTTGTTGTCATCTGGCGTACGCTTTAGGTTGTTACCCTCAAGGCCAGTCACGAAAGATGCAACGTCTTCTGTGTTAAGAGAAGCGATCATCTTAGGCTCTGCATTTGGTGCAGCAACGAAAGCGCCTGGCATGAAGTCAGTTTCAAATAGCTGCCAGTATTCAGCAACAAGAGGAAGCACAACCTCTTCACCCGCAGCAAAACCATCAAACTTATCTGTTGGTTCTAGTTTGTGTAGATCACCCGTTACGCGAGAGATTTTGAACTGTTCGTTTTCAACATCCAGAATCAGACGAATGCTATGGAAGTAAATAGCCCAATCTTTTGAGTCAACCGCTTCACCTTGGTTAACCAGCGTCATGTTTACCTTGTTACAAGACGCCCACTCAGCCCCTAAGTCCTGACAAGCAAGACCTTCGTTTGCACCGTGGTTAGTCAACACTTGGTATTGAATATCAAGATTATTAGCCAACGAATTTACAACTTGTTGTTCAGAGCTTTTCAGCGCAGAGCAACCTGCTAATGTAGTGATAACAGAAACAGCAATCAGACTAGGTTTAAACATCTTACTTCCCCAAAAAAGTCAGTGGTTCAAAACGACAATGATAAAAATCTCGGCCCCTCAAATGCGAGGTACCTAACCGTTACATTCAACATACAACCTGTTATTTCTAAGCGTAAAATAAATAGATATAGGAAGTGATCCAGTTCAAAAAATGACACTCAGCAAAAACAATAAAAATCTAATTTTCATGGAGTTACAATACACGTCAAAATCGAACAACTTGTTTTGACGAGTTTGCTGCGATCTAGGTCACTTATATTCATGAGTTACGACTGATTTTGTAAGATTTGGATCACGCCTAATTATTTTGTGAACCATTAGTAAGCGAATTACCTATTTACCTTTCGTGAAGTGACTCTCATTTATTCGTCGTCAAAACTCGTCAATATTTTTAGAAATGACGATTTTGTCGAATACACCACTGGAGAAATTGCACTTAACCTCACGCTATTTTGCGTATAAAGTTTAAAGGTATCTTATCTGAGGGCCACTCTATGTTTCGTCTCTTGACGCTCATATCATCTCTACTTGTTACTTTGACTCCTTTTTCCTCTTATGCAGAGCCACAGCATTGGTTAGCGAAAAAAGGGGAAACCGAACTTATGATTATTGGCTCGGTACATGTGGGGGATAAAACGATGTACCCACTCCCTAGAACGGTCATCCAGCACTTAAGCCAAAGCGCAGGGTTGATTATTGAAGCAGACGTCAGGAATTCTGAAGGCTTGGTTTACCCACAAACAACCATTCTTTCTAAAGATGTTTTAGACAGAGCTCAACGTCGGCACTTAATTGAAATTGCCCAAGATTTAGGTTTGCCAGAAACTCAACTCCTAAATTCCCCACCTTGGATGGCTGCATTCACCATCCAACTCGCTTTAGTCAACAAACTGGGGTATGTCTCTGATAAAGGGGTCGACATGCACCTAATAGGACTCGCTGATAAAAAGCAAATCCCGGTCATTCCACTAGAGTCCGTGCAATTCCAAATCGATTTAATCGCAGGTCAATCAGAAGGCGGTAAAGAGATACTTCTCTCGTCAATTGAAGAATATGATGGCGGAGAAGAGTTGGTTCAATGCTTGATAGAGAGTTGGAAGAGTGGTGATGGTCGCATGTTGGTCGAAGCCTCTTTGACCGATCATACAACAGAAGAGTTTAACCAAGCCTTTTTATACGAGCGTAATCGAGATTGGGCTAAAAAACTCGACACTGGCAGTGTTCTACCTCAACAATCGGGTCGCTACACCGTTGTTGTTGGTGGCTTGCATTTAGTAGGTAAAGATAACCTGATTGAACTGCTTAAAAATCGGGGATTTAACATCAAACCACTGGGTAAGACGCGCCAAGCAAATTGTGATACCTAGTGATTGTTTGAAAAATGCCATTTAAATACAATTATTTAAATACAACCATTTAAAATTCATTCAAACTTTCTTATAAAACGCCGTTAAGCTAAGTGGATACAAAACAACTCATATGAAATTTAAATATTTATTCCTATACACGATTGGAATTATGCTCACTTCTTCGTTGTCTTATGCTAAACCGCCATGCAACGTAGAATCTTTTCAAGCTATTGATATAACTCCGGAAGTAAAAGGCGGTGTTTTAGATAAAGAGAGTGGTCAATTTCTTATTACCGAAAAACCAATGATGCGTTGCGCGAACATCACGTTTTCAACAGCCCACACTCGAAATCGCGTTGCACATATGATGAACCAAGGCTTTGAAGCGGTTTACTATGATGGAAATACAAGCAAATCTCACTCAGTAACGTTTGATGAAGACGATTTAAAAGCGGGTTACGTCAAGATTGGGCCAAATCACCCAAAGACCGCTTATGTCTGTTTCACTACTTCTGAAACTCCTATCAATACTATCTCGTGTGACATCAAGTAATAAATTTACTCGCTCTAAAAAATGAAAAGGCCCTACATTTCTGTAGAGCCTTCCTCTCAATACGTGTCGGTGAAGAGCCATGTTCTAACTTCAAGCGAACCCCATTTGGTTCGATACTATTGAAGTCTAAAATTACTAGCACTAAAAACGACGAAAGCCTGCTCATTGAGCAGGCTTTCTAAAAGTGGTCGGTGAAGTAGGGATTCGACGCGACTGGGCTTCCAGAGGACTGGCATTCCAGACCCCGATCCTCTGGTTCCAAATAAATATCACCAAATACGAAAAAGGCTCTACATTTCTGTAGAGCCTTTTTCTCAATATGTGTCGATGAAGAGCCATATTCTAACTTCAGGCGAACCCCATTTGGTTCGCTACTATCAAAGTCAAATTTGCTGCCGCTAAAACGACGAAAGCCTGCTCATTGAGCAGGCTTTCTGAAAGTGGTCGGTGAAGAGGGATTCGAACCCCCGACCCTCTGGTCCCAAACCAGATGCGCTACCAAGCTGCGCTATTCACCGAGATGTTTAACTGAGGAATTGTCCCCGTCAACGAATGCGTATATTACGGATTCTGAACTGTGGCGCAAGTGCTTTTTACAAAAAAACCTTAGGTCTTAATTCGTTTGATGAATAACTGAACACTAGCACGTAAAATGTGACTGATAACTCACAACAAAATACAGTTTATTAACCTTAGCAACATAATTGATCCAGATCAGTGTGCAACAAGACACCGCCATTTAGTTTATTCCTGTCGGGAACATCTTGGAGGAAACGTATGGACTTTTGGCTTGATCTCCTATTTGGTAATGCAGTGGGTCTATCGTCAATGATAGTAATTTTTGGGGCAATTGGTCTGATGTTATTTTACGGCGGTTTCTTCATATACAAGATCATGAACGACAAATCTCCTCACTAGATCTCGCTTAGCTCTAGAAACGCTTTGCACCGGAGTCGGTTACTTGCCTACTCCGGTTTTTTATTTGATCTCAATGCACCACTCATTGATATAATCCTATTATTCTTCCCTGTTCTTAATGAGATTACTGCTATGTCTCACGACGACGATTTTGATCTATTTCAACAGATGATGGGCGATGTAAAGCCAATCACTCAAGACACCACCGAACACAAAAAAGTACACCAAGTAACAGAAGCACAGCTCGCAAAACGCGAAGCAGCAATCTGGTTAACGGAAGATGACCCAGAATACCTATCACTTGATCACGCTGAAATGCTCAAGCCAGAGGACTTTGTTGAGTTCAAACGTGATGGTGTACAGGACGGGGTTTACCGCAAACTTCGCCTTGGTAAGTATCCAATCCAAGCTCGCTTGGATTTGCACCGTAAAACATTGAAAGAAGCACGTGATGAAGTCGTGACGTTTTTAAAGCAATGCCTATCAATGGACATTAGAACCATCGTTATCGTCCATGGTCGAGGAGAACGCTCAAATCCACCTGCAATGATGAAAAGCTTTGTTAGCAGTTGGCTACGACAAATAAAGGAAGTCCAATGCGTCCATAGTGCGCAACGCTTTCACGGTGGAACTGGAGCCGTTTACGTCCTACTTAGAAAAAGTGCGGAAAAGAAATTAGAAACCCGCGAACGTCACCAAAAACGGTTAGGCTAAATTTCACCCTAATGCTAGAATGCCCGCCCTTATTCTTCCTTCCCCTTAAAGGAAGGGAGCTTCATTCGCCGTTGTGAAACGTTAGGAGACAAAAATGTCACAAGACAACGCTAAACGATTAAATAAATTCATCAGTGAAACGGGGTTTTGCTCACGCCGTGAAGCAGACAGACTGATTGAGCAAGGCCGTGTCACCATTAATGGCAACAAACCTGAAATGGGGACAAAAGTGCTACCTGGTGATGATGTTTGTGTGGATGGTAAGCCAGTGGCAGCAAAAGAGAAGCCGATTTATATCGCTCTCAATAAACCAACAGGCATCACCTGTACAACTGAGAGAGACGTCCCTGGAAACATCGTTGATTTCATCGGCCACCAAAAACGTATCTTTCCGATCGGCCGCTTAGACAAACCGTCTGATGGTCTGATCTTTTTGACCAACGATGGCGACATCGTGAACAAAATCCTTCGCGCAGGCAACAGCCACGAAAAAGAGTACGTCGTACGCGTGGACAAGCCAATTACAGGCGAGTTTCTCAAACAGATGTCGAGTGGCGTTAAGATTCTCGACACAGTCACCCTACCTTGTAAGGTAACAAAAGAGACTAAATTCTCTTTCCGTATTGTGCTCACTCAAGGACTTAACCGTCAGATCCGTCGCATGTGTGAAGCGCTGGGCTATGAAGTATTCAAGCTGCGTCGCGTACGCATCATGAATATCTCTCTTGATGGTATTCCCAATGGGAAATGGCGTTATCTAAGTGACGAAGAAGTGGCAGAGATCCTAGCAATGTGTGAAGGCTCGGTAGGTACAGAAGAAGCATCAAAAACAGACTCTAGAGGTCGCAACATTCGTAAAGCGACCGACGCGAAGCTGTTTGATAGCCGTGAAGAAAACCAAGATTCTACTGCTCGTCGTAACCAGAAGACACGAACTTTCCGTGGTAACAATGCTGATGAATTCCGTCATGCACCAAACTCGAAAAAAGGTCAACAAAAGCGTCGTCAGCGTGATGATGAAGGCGGACGTCCAGCTAAAGAACATTACAAAGCGAAACCACAAGGTGAACGCAGTAGACCGCAAGGCGAGCATGGTAAATCACACCGTAAACCAGATGCATCGAGCAATACGCATTCAGCAAACAAGCCTCAATCACCGAGTAAGCCTAAGCAGCATTACATGAACCCAAATGCCGCGAAACCAAGTAAACCAGCTAAACGCACTGGTGGTACATTGAGTCTGAAGAGTAACGCTTCACTGACAGGCAAGATCAAAAAAGGACGCTCATGAGCGTCCTTTTTATTTGTCATGAGTTTACAAACAAAGAGGTGCAAACTGACCGCGAGTTAAGCTCAGCAAATCTCTCGGGGCTAACTCAATTTCTAAACCACGTTTACCAGCACTCACACAGATTGTGTCTTGCTCTAATGCGCTTTCGTGCAAAAAAGTAGGTAAGGCTTTCTTCTGCCCTAGTGGGCTAATTCCACCAACGACATAACCTGTGGTCTTTTGCGCGATTTCCGGATCAGCCATATCGGCCTTTTTGCCCTTCGCTGCTTTCGCCGCCAGTTTTAGGTTCAGCTTTTGATCAACAGGGATAATCGCAACCGCAAGGTTCTTTGACTCCCCGTTCAAGCAGAACAGCAAGGTTTTAAATACTGTTTTCGGATCCTGTCCTAGCACTTCAGCAGCTTCTAAACCATAACTATCGGCTCTAGGATCGTGCTCATATTGATGGATGGTGTGTGGAATTTTTTTCTTTTTCGCAAGATTAATGGCCGGAGTCATCAAGATTCTCCTCATAAAAACAAAAAGCGCAGATTGAATTGGATCTGCGCTTTTAGTTAATGATATCAGCGAGTTTGAGTCAATCGCTTTTTCTCTGTTGGGTTACTGATCAATCGCCGTATCAACTAAATACGTGATTTCACCTGAAGGGGCATACTCATTAACATCAATAGGGCTGTGTGTTTCTAAATAATCCTTCAAAATTTCAGCATCGGTAAAACCTGTATTTACATACCCTGAATGATCGTCGATTTTAGGGTAACCATCACCACCAGCAGCATTGTAGCTTGGTACGGTAAAGCGGTAATTACCATCTAAGCGAAGTTGCTTATTACCAATAAACACATTGGTTACCTCACCATTATTGATACTCATCGCAATGCCGGCAAACTGTGCATAAGCACCAGAGTCAACAGGCTTAGTTGCAACGACATTTAGATAATCTAATACCTCTTTACCCGTCATATCAACGTAAGAAACCATATTGCCAAATGGCTGAACAGTGAGCACGTCTTTATAAGTAATATCACCCGCAGCAATCGAATCTCGAACACCACCAGAATTCATTACGGCGAAATCTGCTTTCGCACGTTCCATGTGAGCCGTTGCAATTAATCGACCTAAGTTTGTTTGCTGGTAACGAACCACATTGCGGTCACCCTCAAGCTTACCGTTAGATTCTGCAATCTTCACGTTTAGTTTGCCCTGACCTTTTTCTTGATAAGGACGAAGAAACTCAAGCATCATTTCGTCTTGTTTAATCTCATCTTGGATCAAGACTCGTTGCGACTGACCATCAACTTTAACTTTCTTTTTCAAGTTTATAGGGATTAGATCGTAGCTCACCATCGAGAGTTCGCCATTACGAAACTCGTAATCGGCGCGTCCCACATATTTCCCCCACTCATGTGCCTGAACAATAAAGGTACCATTTTGTTTATCGGGCTGACATTCATCACCTGGTTTAAAGTTCTTTTTGATAACGTTTGGACCTTCCATGCACACAGGTTCTTGTGAGTGTCCTCCAACGATCATGTCGAGATCGCCGTCATTCAAATAACGAGCTAACGCCACATCGCCAGGAGCATTGATGCCTCTATTACCATTTTCATAGTGTCCCATATGCGTGACAGCAAAAATCAGATCTGGATACTCTGTCTCTTTCAGTTCTGCAATCAACTTCTTGGCTTCTTCTTTTGGGTCACGGAAGTCAATTTGTTCAATGAACTCAGGGTTGCCAAGTTTCGCTGTGTCTTCGGTTGTAAGACCAATGACCGCAATTTTAATGCCCTGCTTGTTAAACATCGCGTATGGTTGGAATAAACGCTTGCCAGTATTTTTATCGTAAATATTGGCAGACAACATCGGAAAGTTTGCCCACTCTTGCTGCTTGAATAGCACGTCCAATGGATTATCAAACTCATGATTACCTAGAGCCATCGCATCGTAACCAATTTTGCTCATGCCTTTAAAATCCGGCTCGGCATCTTGTAAATCAGACTCAGGTACTCCTGTGTTGATGTCACCACCAGAAAGCAGTAACACGCTGCCCCCCTCATCCTGTATTTCTTCGCGCAAATCATCGATTAACGTTTTACGCGCCGCCATGCCATATTCACCGTATCGATTTTGCCAAAAGCGACCATGATGATCGTTAGTGTGCAACACGGTCAATTTATAGGTTGTATCGGCATTCCATTCTGGTGCAGGTTGCGTAGCACACCCAGCTAACGAGGCCAAGATAGCGGCACTCAAAACAGTTTTGATCATCAGACGCTGATTCATTTATTTACCTTTTTCTTATTGGGATTACTGACGCACATTTTAAGCATTCGATCTATTTGAAAACCACGTGCACCCTAACACATTGATTTAATAATTATGATGCATTGTTTAGCAATAACAAATTCATCAGTAACAAGTTTGAGAATTTACAGTTTTTCAGATAAAAAAATAGCCAACACTCGGTTGGCTATAGTATTTGTTACCACCAGTCATCTGGCGTTTACTTGATATCGATATCTGCAAAGCTCTTGATTAGATCATCAAGCGATTTCATTTGTGCTAAGAATGGCTCTAACTTGTCTAGAGGCAGTGCAGATGGGCCATCACAACGCGCTTGGTCTGGGTTTGGGTGCGCTTCGATAAATAGACCTGCGATGCCTGTCGCTAGACCCGCTTTTGCAAGCTCAACTGTCTGCTCACGACGGCCGCCAGATGCTGCGCCTGATGGGTCACGCATTTGTAGTGAGTGCGTTACGTCAAAGATGATTGGGCTACCTTTTGAAGCATTTTTCATCACACCAAAACCAAGCATATCTACAACTAGGTTATCGTAACCGTGGCAAGAACCGCGCTCACATAGGATGATCTTGTCGTTACCGCATTCTGCGAACTTCTCAACGATGTTACCCACTTGACCAGGGCTCATAAATTGAGGTTTCTTCACGTTGATAACCGCACCTGTTTTAGCCATAGCTTCAACAAGGTCAGTTTGACGAGCTAGGAATGCAGGAAGCTGAATAACGTCTACCACGTCAGCGACAGGTTGAGCTTGCGCTTCAGTGTGAACGTCCGTGATGATCTTTACACCAAAAGTGTCTTTCAGCTCCTGAAAGATTTTCATACCTTCTTCCAGACCTGGACCACGGTATGAATGAACAGAACTGCGGTTTGCTTTGTCAAACGACGCCTTAAATACGTAAGGAATACCAAGTTTTTCCGTTACTTTTACGTAGTGCTCACAGATCTGCATCGCAAGATCACGAGACTCAAGAACGTTCATACCTGCAAATAGGGTGAATGGCTTGTCGTTAGCAACCTGAATGTCGCCGATATTAACGATTTTCTGTTCCATTTTGATTCTCTTTTTCTGTCCACGATACGCCACCGTTCGGCACATCGATAAAATTAGTGAAGTGTGACGTGCGTTTCACTCATCACATTAACTTGTGATTTTAGTAGCTCGGAAGCCGGATCGTCAGGGCATTGGTCAATAAAGTACTGAAAATCTGATACCGCTACTTGAGGGCACTCTAGCTGTTGGAAAATAAAACCACGGTCACGAATTTCGTATGGGTCATCTGGCACAAATGTTAGAGCAAGATTTGTACAACGTAATGCCAGCGTATAATGCTCTTCACGCAACATCGCACTTTTAATCAACGCCAACCAGCGACCAATAATTGTTGGGTTGTCAGCTTCCTCAAAATGTTCAGGCTTTAGCTGAGCTAGCGGTCCTTCTTGGCCAATAAGCCAAGCTTGAAGAATCCTTTCACCTACATACTCACCATTAAATGGGTTGATGTAGTCTGGCTTCTTATGCATCCAGTCGACTTTTAACAGGAACTGAGTAGGGAAAGTAACTCCCTTCAACGGGAACCCCAGCTTTTTGCCTAGGTATAACAAAATCGAACCTAAGCTCACAGGAATACCTTTTCTGCGCTCCAACACTTTATCGATGAAGCTGTTGTCCGAAATAAAGTATTCCTGCTCGTCGCCTTTAAACCCCCACTCGTGGAAAAACAGTCGTAGGAATGCATCAAATCGTTGCTCTTCATCGGTTTCATGAACAAGCGTGGCTTCTGCATCTTTGTAAAGACGCTCTAACTCTTGTTTCGCCCAATGTACTTTGGTTTCTGGGTTAATCGCTTTGTTTAGCTCAAGCGCACCTTCCACCAACGGTATATTGTCAAAATCTTCGTCAAAAAACTCTAACATGACGTCTATCCAAATAACGTAGGGCTCTTAGACACAGCAATGTTTGCAGCCATGACCAACCAACCTAATGCGCCGAAAAAGCCAAATATCTTCAGTAGGTTGTTTTTCGCAAGTTTCAATGAGAAGAATCCAAGCGCAATGTACGCCAGTACGCAGGTGATTTTGTTTGTTAACCACGGTGCGGCATCGGTAAACGGGATGAAACCAGTAATGAAAATAAGCGCGATACCTGACACTAGCAATGCAGTATCAACGATGTGGGGAAACACTTTCAAAAAGCGATTATTTCGCTTCGGTGAGTTCATCATCATTAACACGAATCGGATCGATAGTAGCGTCGCACTGAGAGCGATCGTCACTAAGTGTATGTGTTTTAGAGCTACGTACATTTTTCTTCTCTTTTTAGTTAGTGTTTGCTGACTTCCATGATTAACTGGCCAGACAACCAAGCGTTACTCGATCGTTACCGCCATAATCTTTTTCCGTAGCGACCTGTTGGTAACCAAAGCCACGCATTATCTCACGCACCGCCTCACCTTGATCATAACCATGTTCGAAAGCAAGCCACCCACCCTCTTGCAAATATTGACGCGCAAGATCAGAGATATGACGAATATCCGCGAGACCATTCTCATCGGCAACCAACGCCGATTTTGGTTCAAAACGCACATCTCCTTGAGAGAGGTGTGGGTCTTTTTCGTCGATGTACGGTGGGTTGGAGACAATTAAAGCAAACTTTGTTCCGCTGGCAATAGGTTCGAACCAACTACCTTGATCAAACGTCACATTTTTGATGTTTAATTGCGACGCATTGTGCTCAGCCAGCTCTTTCGCCTCTTGCTTAAGATCGATGCCCATCACTTGGCGATTTGGCATCTCAGACGCCAATGCTAAAGCTATCGCGCCAGTTCCTGTGCCAAGGTCTAAGATCGGTCCCGTTTGTCCGAAAGTCTTATCTAATGCGACTTCAACCAAACGTTCAGTATCTGGTCTTGGGATCAATGTGGATGGCGAGACTTTAAGAGGTAACGACCAAAACTCACGTTCACCAATGATGTAAGCCACCGGCTCACCAGCGATGCGTCGTGCTAATAGTGCATCAAACTGAGCTTGTTGCTCGGTTTCTAATGCTCTTTCTGGCCAGGTCAGTAGGTAGGTTCTTGGTTTGCCAAGGACATGGCAAAGAAGGACAGCTGCATCGAGAGAAGGCGACTCTTTGCCGCCTTCTGTCAGAATTGCCGTCGCACTTTTCAGTGCTTGCTCAATAGATTGAACTTGGCTCATCGATTAGCCGTTCTCAGCTAGCGCCGCTAGTTGGTCTGCTTGGTGCTCTTGAACTACTGGATCGATCAGGCTTTGTAGATCACCTTCCATCACTTCGTTCAAACGGTAGATGGTTAGGTTGATACGGTGATCAGAAACACGACCTTGTGGGTAGTTGTAAGTACGGATAC
This sequence comes from Vibrio sp. Vb0598, assembly GCF_033338935.1. Taxonomy (NCBI): domain Bacteria; kingdom Pseudomonadati; phylum Pseudomonadota; class Gammaproteobacteria; order Vibrionales; family Vibrionaceae; genus Vibrio; species Vibrio sp. Vb0598. Next base: position 43,514 of record NZ_JAWOTP010000026.1, read on the forward strand.
GGTCACTACGGTCACCAGAACCTAGTAGGTTACGACGTGTATCAGATACTTCTGCGGCACGACGCTCTTCTTCCGCTTGAACGATACGAGCAGCAAGAACCGCCATTGCTTTCGCTTTGTTCTTGTGCTGTGAACGCTCATCCTGACACTCTACTACCGTACCCGTTGGTAAGTGGGTAATACGAATTGCAGAATCCGTGGTGTTAACGTGCTGACCACCCGCGCCAGATGCACGGAACGTATCGATTTTCAGGTCTGCTGCTTTGATTTCAGGCAGATCCGCTTCAGGGATTTCCGCCATTACTGCTACTGTACAAGCAGAAGTATGCACACGGCCTTGAGATTCAGTTGCAGGAACACGCTGTACACGGTGACCGCCTGACTCAAATTTCAACACGCCGTATGCACCGTCGCCGCTTACTTTCGCGATCATCTCTTTGTAACCACCGTGCTCTGCCTCGTTTGAAGACATGACTTCGATGCGCCAGCCACGCTTTTCTGCGTACTTGCTGTACATACGGAATAGATCACCCGCGAAGATACCCGCTTCGTCGCCACCCGCACCTGCACGAATTTCTAGGAAACAGTTACGATCATCGTTCGGATCTTTTGGCAGAAGAAGAATCTGTAACTCATCAGTAAGACGCTCAATCGTCGCTTTCGCTTCTTTGATTTCTTCTTGCGCCATTTCACGCATTTCTTCGTCGTCTTCGTTTGCCATCTCTTCAGCGGCGACAAGATCTTCTTGTGCTTGTTGATAAGCTTGGAAGCACTTGGTTACTTCTTCTAGCTGAGAGTACTCTCTTGATAGAGCACGGAATTTGTCCTGATTTCCAATTACATCAGGATCACCAAGAAGATGTTGAACTTCTTCGTAACGTTCTACTAGCGTTTCTAGCTTAGTCAGAATAGAGGCTTTCATAGTGTCGTTTTCTTAATAAAAAGCGTGAGTTATAGATCATCCAAGCCAAGTGTTTGGCGGATAATCGTTAATTTTGCTGGTTCGCCTTGCTCTGCTGCACTTTGCAATGCGCGAGTTGGAGCGTGAATCAGTTTGTTGGTGAGTTTATTACTCAGCTCGCGCAGCACTTTCTCCGGATCTGCGCCTGCCGCTAAAGATTGCAAACTTTTGCTCAGTAACTCTTCACGAATTTCGTTGGCTGATTTGCGATAGTCGCGAATACTATCGACGGCTTGCAGTGAACGCAACCATGTCATAAATGCAGCGCTTTCTTCACTAACAATCGCTTCAGCTTGAATCGCTTCGACTTTACGCTGCTCAATGTTGCTGTCGATGATAGATTGCAAGTCATCAACAGAATACAGATATGCGTCGTTCAGTTCACCGACTTCCGACTCTACATCTCGCGGCACCGCAATATCGACTAACAAGATAGGTTGATGTCGGCGCTGCTTTAGAGCTGTTTCGACCATACCTTTGCCAATAATAGGCAATGGGCTCGCCGTTGAGCTAATCACAATGTCCGCTTTCGCCAAATGTTCAGGAATTTCGTTCAAACTGATCACTTCTGCGCCAAATTGGTCCGCTAAGCCTTGCGCGCGCTCTTTAGTGCGGTTCGCGACAATCATTTTTGTGCAACCGTTGGACGCTAAATGCTTCGCGACCAATTCAATCGTCTCGCCCGCACCAACTAAAAGCACGGTTGAATCTGATAACGACTCAAAAATATGTTTTGCCAGTGTACATGCCGCATAAGCCACGGACACGGCATTACCACCAATATCTGTCTCTGTTCTTACCCGTTTGGCGACTGAGAACGTCTTTTGAAACAGTTTATCAATCGAGGCATCGACAGCTTGATGATCTCGCGAGTCAGAAAATGCTTGCTTTACCTGCCCCAAAATTTGAGGCTCACCCAACACCAGAGAGTCAAGACCGCACGATACGCGCATCAAATGCTTTATTGCAGCTTGTTCTTCATGAACATACAAACTCGGCATTAAATCTTCGCGGCTCACTTGATGAAATTGAGCAAGCCAATCGATCAACTTGTTTCGCGCTCCTTGCTTAACATCGCAGTACAACTCAGTTCGGTTACAGGTTGAAACAATCACACTGCCGTTAACCGCTTCGTGCTCTCTAAGTTGCTCGAGTGCAGGGCCGAGTTTATCCGGACCAAACGCCACCTTCTCTCGCAAGTCGACAGACGCTGTATTGTGATTAATTCCAATAGCAAGCAAGGACATCTAACGTGGTATCTCTGGGATAGGTTATAAAATAGGTCCAGAATTTTACTGTAAGCACGCATTTATTGAAAGGGTAAGCCGGATTTGTTTTCCTAAGTGCGACTTTTCAATGCTATAGTTGTGAGCGATTCCCGATGAAACTGATTAATAAGCCATCAAACATGACGTTACGCTCCTTTATTCTTTTTTTCTTGTCGAGCTTACTGCTCGCTGGTTGTTCGTCCGTTCCTGAAAGTGTTACCAGCGTTGAATGGCAAGCTCATGAGCAGCGACTCGAAACCATCCAAGATTTTCAAGCAACGGGGAAACTTGGTTATATTGGCCCAGACCAAAGACAAAATTTAAACTTCTACTGGAAACATTCTTCAGCACTAAGCCAGTTGCGTTTAACAACGATTCTCGGACAAACGGCATTAAAGCTCACCATCACCCCACAAGGCGCCACAGTAGAAACTTACGACGATCAGGTCCTTTCTTCTCGCAGTGCTAACCAGCTGATTTACCGTCTTACAGGGTTGATGATGCCCGTCGATCACATGCCTGACTGGCTATTAGGTCTACCGACCGATGCCGACAAATTCCAACTGTCTCCAACCAATACACTGCAAGCGTTAAACAAACAAATTGGTTTAAATGATTGGAGTATTGCATATCAAAGATATGGCGACGTTCAATGGCATGAACAGTCTCTCCCTCTGCCAAATAAGCTGAAACTCACCACAGCTGATGTCAAAATAAATCTAGTGATCACAAAATGGAACATCACCCAATGATCGAACTTTCAACCCGCTGGCCATCACCAGCGAAATTGAATCTCTTTCTATACATCAACGGTCGCACAGAAAATGGCTACCACGAGTTACAAACCTTATTCCAATTCGTCGATCACGGCGATGAACTGACCATAAAAGCCAACGAGGCTGGCGAGATCACCATTTCCCCTGAAATCGAAGGCGTTCCGCTAAAAGACAACCTAATATGGAAAGCAGCAACCGCGCTTCAAGCTTACTCAAACTGCCCTTTTGGCGCGCATATTGAGCTACAGAAAGTGCTGCCTATGGGTGGGGGCATTGGTGGGGGCTCATCGAATGCAGCTACAGCACTAGTGGCACTGAACTACTTGTGGCAACTGAATCTAACTGACGATGAACTGGCTGAAATTGGTTTAAAGTTGGGCGCAGACGTGCCCGTATTTGTGCGCGGATTTGCAGCTTTTGCTGAAGGTGTTGGTGAAAAACTCTCTCCTGCTTATCCCGAAGAAAAGTGGTATTTAGTCGTCAGACCGAATGTATCTATCGCAACCGTCGACGTTTTTTGTCATCCAGATCTAACGCGAAACACCCCAAAACGAGATCTAGAAACACTTTTAAATACGCCAAGCGTAAACGATTGCGAAAAAATTGTACGAATGCTCTACCCAGAGGTTGATAAGCAACTTTCTTGGCTGCTACAATACGCGCCGTCAAGATTGACGGGGACAGGATCTTGCGTTTTTGCTGAATTTTCGAGCAAATCTGAAGCAGAAACTATCCTTGCACAACTCTCTGATAAAGTCTCGGCATTTGTCGCTCAAGGGCGCAATATTTCGCCATTAAAAGAGACTTTGGCTGAATACCAATCAGCCTCACACCGACCTATTTAAACTGGACGCAAACCCGAGGTTTCCACCGTGCCTGATATGAAGCTATTTGCTGGTAACGCAACACCTGAACTAGCCCAACGTATTGCTGATCGTCTTTACATCTCTCTTGGTGATGCATCTGTTTCTCGCTTTTCTGATGGCGAAGTTGCAGTTCAAATCAATGAGAATGTTCGTGGTAGCGATGTTTTCATCATTCAATCCACTTGTGCACCGACTAACGACAACCTAATGGAATTGGTTGTTATGATTGATGCAATGCGCCGTGCTTCAGCAGGCCGTATCACTGCAGTTATCCCTTACTTCGGCTACGCTCGCCAAGACCGTCGTGTACGTTCTGCGCGTGTGCCAATTACTGCAAAAGTTGTTGCTGATTTCCTATCTAACGTTGGTGTTGACCGCGTTCTAACTATCGACCTACACGCAGAGCAAATTCAAGGCTTCTTCGATGTACCTGTAGACAACATCTTCGGCACGCCAGTGCTACTTGAAGATATGCAGGCTCGCGGTCTAGATAACCCTGTAGTGGTATCTCCTGACCTAGGTGGCGTTGTTCGTGCTCGTGCAACAGCAAAAGCACTAGGCGACATCGACATCGCAATCGTAGATAAGCGTCGTCCACGTGCAAACGTTTCTGAAGTAATGAACCTAATCGGTGATGTTGAAGGTCGTGACTGTGTGATCGTTGATGACATGATCGACACAGGTGGCACACTATGTAAAGCAGCTGAAGCACTAAAAGAGCGCGGTGCTAAGCGTGTATTCGCTTACGCTACTCACGCAGTATTCTCAGGCAACGCTGCGGATAACATCAAGAACTCAGTTCTTGACCAAGTTATCGTGACTGACTCTATCTCTCTGTCTAAAGAGATGGCTGCAACAGGTAAAGTGACAACACTAAGCCTATCTCGCATGCTAGCTGAAGCGATTCGTCGTATCAGCAACGAAGAGTCAATCTCTGCAATGTTCAACTAATACGAACATTTCAGTTAAACTGATTTCAAAAGCACCCCTCTTTGGGGTGTTTTTTTATTTGTATCGATAGGCAGAAAATCCCTTGGTCGCCCACTGCGAGAATTCTGTGCTATCATACTGCGCTTTTTGAGATTCCAGAGAGATCCTAACCTTGACTCAACCAATCAAACTTCTTGTTGGTCTTGCTAATCCGGGACCAGAATACGCCAGAACTCGTCACAATGCGGGCGCTTGGGTTGTAGAAGAATTAGCACGCGTTCACAACGTTACACTGAAGAACGAACCAAAGTTTTTTGGTCTAACAGGACGCATTATGGTCAATGGCCAGGATCTCCGTTTGCTTATCCCAACCACCTTCATGAATCTATCAGGTAAATCGATCGCTGCGCTTGCGAAATTTTATCAAATTAAACCTGAAGAGATCATGGTTGCTCATGACGAGCTAGACTTACCGCCAGGTGTCGCTAAGTTTAAAAAAGGTGGGGGTCACGGTGGACACAACGGTCTGCGTGACACCATTAGCAAACTGGGCAATAACAAAGATTTTTATCGTCTTCGTATTGGCATTGGTCATCCGGGACACAAAGATAAAGTGGCGGGTTTTGTATTAGGTAAAGCGCCAGCTAAAGAGCAAGAGCTTTTAGATGCAGCAGCTGATGAGGCTGTTCGTTGTCTAGATATCCTGATTAAGGATGGCCTATCTAAAGCACAAAATCGCCTCCACACGTTCAAAGCTGAATAAGGTTACTATCATGGGTTTTAAATGTGGCATCGTTGGTCTACCTAACGTAGGTAAATCAACTCTGTTCAACGCACTAACTAAAGCGGGTATCGAAGCAGCAAACTTCCCGTTCTGTACCATTGAACCAAACACTGGTGTGGTTCCTGTGCCAGATCTACGTCTAGACGCACTAGCTAAGATCGTTAACCCACAGAGAGTTCTTCCAACGACGATGGAGTTCGTGGACATCGCTGGTCTTGTTGCTGGTGCATCACGTGGTGAAGGTTTAGGTAACAAATTCCTAGCTAACATCCGTGAAACAGACGCGATTGGCCACGTTGTACGTTGTTTTGAAAACGAAAACATTGTTCATGTTTCAGGTAAAGTTTCACCTATTGAAGATATCGAAGTGATCAACCTTGAACTTGCAATGGCTGACCTAGATTCTTGTGAGCGAGCGATTCAACGTAACGCGAAGAAAGCAAAAGGCGGCGATAAAGACGCAAAATTTGAACTAACCGTACTAGAAAAACTGTTACCAGTACTAACTGAAGGCGGCATGGCACGCACAGTTGAGCTATCTAAAGAAGAGTTAGCAGCAATCGGCTATCTAAACTTCCTAACACTGAAGCCAACTATGTACATTGCAAACGTAAACGAAGATGGCTTCGAAAATAATCCATATCTAGATGCGGTTCGTGAGTTCGCAGAAAAAGAAAACAATGTCGTTGTACCTGTATGTGCAGCTATCGAATCTGAACTATCTGAACTAGAAGATGAAGATCGCGAAGAATTCCTAGCAGATATGGGGATCGAAGAGCCGGGTCTGAACCGTGTAATTCGCTCTGGTTACGAACTACTGACTCTACACACCTACTTCACAGCAGGTGTTAAAGAAGTACGTGCTTGGACAATCCCTGTTGGTGCAACTGCGCCTCAGGCGGCAGGTAAGATCCACACTGACTTCGAGAAAGGCTTTATTCGTGCAGAAGTAGTCGGTTACGACGATTTCATCCAATTCAATGGTGAAAATGGCGCAAAAGACGCAGGTAAATGGCGTCTAGAAGGTAAAGACTACATCGTAAAAGATGGTGATGTTGTACACTTCCGCTTCAATGTTTAATTAAATGAATGAATTCTAAACACTTCATTTACACTAAAAGCCAGCTGTTAAGCTGGCTTTTTTAATACCTTAAGTAAATGAACAAAAATAAATTACGCAACTGCAAGCTAATTTATTTCCAGTTTTAGATCATAAACACGCCTCTTTGTTTAAAAAGGAAGCGAACGAGGTTTTTTCCGAAATTTATTAAAAAAAACTGTTGACGGATCTCACTCAACTTCGCATAATGCGCGCCGTTCCCAACGACAAGGCAACAAAGCGTTGAGAACAAAAAATATGGTTTTGGCTACGTAGCTCAGCTGGTTAGAGCACATCACTCATAATGATGGGGTCACAGGTTCGAATCCCGTCGTAGCCACCATGAACAACGTTATTTAGGTCTTTACCAATTACCTTGATAACTACAGAATAAGTTGCGGAAGTGGCGGAATTGGTAGACGCACCAGATTTAGGTTCTGGCGCCGCAAGGTGTGAGAGTTCAAGTCTCTCCTTCCGCACCATATTTTAAATAGTCATTGTGACTATTGCCTGCAGGTCTATCGCCAAGCGGTAAGGCAGCGGCTTTTGATGCCGCCATTCCCTGGTTCGAATCCAGGTAGACCTGCCATTATTCAAGTGCGATTCCTTTATAAAAGGGGTTGTCACTGAGAGCGTGAAGGTTTATATTGTCTCGCTCCAAAAGATGGCTACGTAGCTCAGCTGGTTAGAGCACATCACTCATAATGATGGGGTCACAGGTTCGAATCCCGTCGTAGCCACCATGAACAACGTTATTTAGGTCTTTACCAATTACCTTGATAACTACAGAATAAGTTGCGGAAGTGGCGGAATTGGTAGACGCACCAGATTTAGGTTCTGGCGCCGCAAGGTGTGAGAGTTCAAGTCT
>NZ_JAWOTP010000026.1:51165-58906 GCF_033338935.1 Vibrio sp. Vb0598
GCGGAATTGGTAGACGCACCAGATTTAGGTTCTGGCGCCGCAAGGTGTGAGAGTTCAAGTCTCTCCTTCCGCACCATCTTAAATTAATCTACACTATCAGAATACGCGGAAGTGGCGGAATTGGTAGACGCACCAGATTTAGGTTCTGGCGCCGTAAGGTGTGAGAGTTCAAGTCTCTCCTTCCGCACCATTCTTTCTCTCGATAAGAGAGGTTAAGTAGTCTTTGACTATTTACGCTGTAGGGCTATCGCCAAGCGGTAAGGCAGCGGCTTTTGATGCCGCCATTCCCTGGTTCGAATCCAGGTAGCCCTGCCATATACAACGATATTGAGATTTTACCAATTATCTTGATATCTATAGATTAAGTTGCGGAAGTGGCGGAATTGGTAGACGCACCAGATTTAGGTTCTGGCGCCGCAAGGTGTGAGAGTTCAAGTCTCTCCTTCCGCACCATTATCGGAAAACCCAGCATGACTTTGCTGGGTTTTTTCTTTTTTTGGTTCTGGACTCGGGAAATCATTAGATTTGCCGAATTAAAAAAGCGAGCTCATGGCTCGCTTTTTTTCTATCTGTGATTTGAGTAGCTTACTACATACCTAACGCGTATTTCAGTACTTGAGCCTTAATTGGCCCTGAGTTTTCAGCAAGCTTCAATGCAGCATTACGTACGAACTTCAATGGCCCTAGATCGTTGCTAAAACCTTTATAGAAAAAGTCCATGCCCGTCTGCATGAGTAAGTTGTCAGGTCGACGTGCGCGTTCGTATTTCGCGAGTAAGGTATCTTCCAGCTTTTCTTGTTGTTCTGTTACCGAAAGGAGAACGTCTACATCTTTGAAGCCTAAGTTTACCCCTTGCCCTGCAAGCGGGTTGATCGTATGGGCAGAGTCACCCACTAACACGCAATTTTTGCTTGAGTAGCTTTGCGCATGACGACGAGTGAGTGGGAATGAGCCAAACTGTAAAACTTCAATATCGCCTAATTCAGCAGGGAAATGACGTAAAATTTCTTCTCTTAGTTGAGGTTTACTCATCGCACACAGTTGTTTAATACGTTTAGGCGAGTCATACCAAACCAAAGAACCTTGGCCTACTACTTGACCATCGTCGTTACTCAAAGAGCACAGAGGTAAAAATGAACGTGGGCCTGAAGGTGTAAATTGTTGCCAAGTAATATCTTGCTGAGGCAATTCTGTTTTCACATTAATCAACATGCAGTGTTGTCGGTAATCCCACGCAGTTACACCAATTCCAGCCAATTGACGAACTTTAGAGTTTGCACCATCAGCACCAATCACCCAGTTAGCTTCAAACTGCGCCCCACTTTCTAGTGTCACAAGATTTACATCTGCAAACTCAATGGCTTTTAATCGCTCAGGACACATCACGGTTAGATTTTCATACTGAGAGAAGACTTGCCAAAGACCTAATTGGATTAGGCGGTTTTCAACGATGTAACCTAGCTGATCCAATGACAATTCATCAGAGTGAAAACGAGTACGGCACTCTGGGTGCTCCCAAGTTTCTAAGCGCCGATAAGGACAAACTCGCATGCTCTTGATCTCTGGCCATGCTCCGAGTGAATCAAGTAACTCCACCGACTGGTGCGAGATTGCAGATACACGAATATCCATCGCCTGAGCGGCATCAAAAACTTTAGGTTTTGTACCTTCGACCAAGACAACGCTTCTGCCCTGCTTGGCAAATCCAACAGCGACGGCTGCCCCAACCATACCGCCACCGATCACGGCGATGTCATACTTGTTCATTTTTCACTCTTCATCGTGCTGATTAATTGGCGTTTTTTATTGTACTTTCCATGGCTATTTTTACAAAATTGTTTAACAAAAAACCTTGTTCTGCATAGGGCGAAAAACTAGATTTCATCAGGCTTTGCAGAGAATTAGCTAGATCACTAGTCAGGTGCTTTTTAAAGCAGTACAATACGCCGCTTACCGCCGTGATGGCGGCTATAATTTGAGCAATAGCTCTCCGATTTAAGTACAACTGAACGAGCGAAAGTGAGATGAGTAAGAAACTGCTAATTAAAACCTGGGGCTGCCAGATGAACGAATACGATTCATCAAAAATGGCCGACCTGCTTAATGCTGCAAACGGCTACGAGCTGACGGAAGAGCCAGAGGAAGCAGACGTACTTCTACTTAACACCTGTTCGATCCGTGAAAAAGCGCAAGAGAAAGTTTTCCACCAGTTAGGCCGCTGGAAAACACTAAAAGATAAAAAACCTGGCGTAGTTATCGGTGTAGGTGGTTGTGTAGCAACGCAAGAAGGTGACCATATTCGTGAACGTGCACCATACGTTGACGTTATTTTTGGCCCACAAACTTTGCACCGCCTACCTGAGATGATCAAACAATCTCAGTCCGATGATGCACCAGTTATGGACATTTCGTTCCCAGAGATCGAAAAATTCGACCGCCTACCTGAACCTCGCGCTGAAGGTGCGACAGCATTCGTTTCTATTATGGAAGGCTGCTCTAAGTACTGTACTTACTGTGTCGTACCGTACACTCGTGGTGAAGAAGTAAGCCGTCCAATGGATGACGTACTGTTCGAAATCGCCCAACTTGCTGAACAAGGCGTACGTGAAGTAAACCTTCTGGGTCAAAACGTAAACGCGTACCGTGGTCCTATGCACGATGGTGAGATCTGTTCATTTGCAGAACTGCTTCGTTTGGTTGCGTCTATCGATGGTATCGACCGTATTCGTTTCACGACGAGCCACCCGTTAGAATTCACAGACGACATCATCGCAGTATACGAAGATACGCCAGAACTTGTGAGCTTCCTGCACTTACCTGTGCAAAGTGGTAGTGACCGTATCCTAACGATGATGAAACGCCCTCACACCGCTATCGAATACAAATCGATCATCCGTAAACTGCGTAAAGCTCGTCCTGATATTCAAATCAGTTCAGACTTTATTGTTGGTTTCCCTGGTGAGACAGACAAAGACTTCCAAGACACCATGAAGCTAATCAAAGATGTAGACTTTGACATGAGCTTCAGCTTTATTTTCTCTCCACGTCCAGGCACGCCAGCAGCGGATTACCCTTGTGATGTGTCAGAACAAGTGAAGAAAGAGCGCCTTTACGAACTACAGCAAACTATCAATGCTCAAGCGATGCGTTACTCTCGCTTAATGCTTGGCACAGAACAACGTGTTCTAGTTGAAGGTCCTTCGAAGAAAAACCTAATGGAACTACGCGCTCGTACAGAAAACAACCGTGTAGTAAACTTTGAAGGTAGTGCAGACCTAATTGGTCAGTTCGTTGATGTGAAGATCGTAGACGTATTTGCAAACTCACTGCGTGGTGAGCTAGTACGTACTGAAAAAGACATGGATCTTCGTAGTGTGATTTCCCCAACGCAGATGATGGCGAAAACACGTCGCGAAGATGAGCTGGGTGTAGCTACTTTTACGCCGTAAGCTCGTATAAATAGCCATAGAGAGCCTGGTCGTTATCAGGCTCTCACTAAGTGGCAAAAAATGAGAGGCAACATTGAGCAATAAAATCGTAACTCTAGAAATTAACCTAGAACCTTCAGACAACCGCCGACTAGCTAGCCTGTGCGGTCCATTCGATGACAACATCAAGCATTTAGAACGTCGTCTAGGCGTTGAAATTAACCACCGTAGTGACCACTTTACGATTGTCGGTAAACCTCATACCGCATCAGCTGCGCTGGATATCCTGAAAACTCTATATGTTGATACCGCACCTGTACGAGGTGAGATCCCAGATATTGAGCCTGAGCAAATCCATCTAGCGATCAAAGAGTCTGGTGTTCTTGAGCAGAATACTGAGTCTAATATCGAGCATGGTAAAGAAGTCTTCGTCAAAACCAAGAAAGGTGTGATCAAACCACGTACGCCAAACCAAGCGCAGTACTTGGTTAACATGGTCACGCATGATATTTCTTTTGGTATTGGCCCGGCAGGTACAGGTAAAACCTACCTTGCTGTAGCAGCAGCTGTTGACGCACTAGAGCGCCAAGAGATCCGCCGTATTCTACTTACTCGTCCAGCGGTTGAAGCTGGTGAGAAATTGGGCTTCCTACCTGGTGATTTAAGCCAGAAAGTCGACCCATACCTACGTCCGCTATACGACGCCCTATTTGAAATGCTGGGCTTTGAGCGCGTAGAGAAGCTGATTGAACGTAACGTGATTGAGGTTGCCCCTCTTGCTTACATGCGTGGTCGTACTCTAAACGACGCCTTTATCATTCTTGATGAGAGTCAGAACACCACAGTTGAACAGATGAAGATGTTCCTAACGCGTATTGGTTTTAACTCTCGCGCGGTTATCACTGGTGATGTCACGCAGATTGACTTACCTCGTGGTGCGAAATCGGGTCTTCGTCATGCTATTGAAGTACTAAGCGAAGTTGACGACATCAGCTTTAACTTCTTCTTAGCCGACGACGTTGTACGTCACCCTGTGGTTGCTCGTATCGTTAACGCGTACGAGAAGTGGGAAGCACAAGACCAGAAAGAGCGTAAAGAGTTCGAGAAACGCCGTCGTGAAGAACGCGATGCGAAGTTACTAGAAGCAGCAAAAGCCGAACTGAATGCACAAGTTGCTTCAACTAAGGAATAATCATGGCGATTGAACTTGATCTGCAACTGGCAGTCGAAAATGAAGAAGGTCTGCCTTCGCAGCAAGATTTCCAATTGTGGCTAGATAAGACAATTCCTCTCTTCCAGCCACAAGCCGAAGTCACCATTCGTATTGTTGATGAACAAGAAAGTCATACGCTCAACCATGAGTATCGCGGCAAAGATAAACCAACTAATGTGTTGTCGTTTCCATTTGAAGCACCTCCTGGTATGGAAATAGATTTACTTGGTGATTTGATTATTTGCCGCCAAGTTGTTGAAAAAGAGGCGGTTGAACAGAGCAAGCCTCTGCTAGCACATTGGGCGCATATGGTTGTACATGGCAGCTTGCATCTGCTAGGTTATGATCATATAGAGGATGACGAAGCCGAAGAGATGGAGTCCCTCGAAACCGAAATCATGCAAGGTATGGGTTATGAAGATCCTTACATTGCTGAAAAAGAGTAGCTATTGGCCACTCGACAGGGAAAGGCGAACCACCTAAATGACTCTCGTGTTCGCCTCTCTATGTGTGCTATCACACTTCTGATAGCGTTACTTAATTGAGAAACAATGAACGAAGATAATTCTCCCTCTTCTAACGAAGATAAGAAAGAAAAGGCAGAAGGTCCGAGTAGAAAGTCCTTCTTTGAACGTCTAGGTCAACTATTTCAGGGCGAACCAAAAGATCGCCAAGAGCTTGTGGATGTTATCCGCGACTCTGAAGTTAACGACCTGATTGACCATGACACTCGCGATATGCTCGAAGGTGTTATGGAAATCTCCGAAATGCGTGTGCGTGACATTATGATCCCGCGTTCGCAAATGGTTACCGTTGAGCGTACTCACGACCTTGATACCTTGGTTGCTTTGATTACCGATGCTCAACACTCTCGCTACCCTGTGATCAGCGAAGATAAAGACCATGTGGAAGGCATACTTCTAGCGAAGGACTTACTTAAATACTTAGGCTCAGGCAGTAATCCATTTGATATCGAAGAAGTCATTCGACCAGCGGTTGTAGTACCGGAAAGTAAACGCGTTGATCGACTGCTGAAAGAATTCCGTGAAGAACGTTATCATATGGCCATTGTTGTCGATGAATTCGGTGGTGTTTCTGGTCTTGTGACCATTGAAGATATCCTTGAGGAAATCGTCGGGGATATTGAAGATGAATTCGATGAAAGTGAAGAGACGGACATTCGTAAGCTGAGCAAGCATACGTTTGCTGTCAGAGCGCTGACAACCATCGAAGAGTTTAATGAGACATTCGGAACCAACTTCAGCGATGAGGAAGTTGATACCGTTGGTGGTATGGTCATGACTGCCTTTGGTCACTTACCTTCTCGTGGTGAACTGGTTGAAATTGAAGGCTACAACTTCAAAGTCACCGCTGCCGATAACCGTCGTGTCATTCAACTCCAAGTGACGATCCCAGACGAAGAAACCCTGGTTGAAGCCACTCAAGAGTAACGCGATACCCATTGGGAATCTCAGAAATTACAATGATGAATGAACTCTTTCATCGCCTTAAGCGGCCCTTAGTGGCCGCTTTTGTTGGCGCCTCTACTACACTCGCTTTCGCTCCTTACCAGCTGTGGCCTATTGCCATTCTTAGCCCTGCAATTCTACTGATTCTTCTTGCTAACCAAACTCCGAAACGCGCACTATGGATTGGTTATGCTTGGGGGTTAGGTCAATTTGCAACTGGCGTTAGCTGGGTTTACGTCAGTATCTCCGGTTTTGGCGGTATGCCGCTCATTGCCAATTTATTTTTAATGGGCTTACTTGTTGCCTACTTGGCTGTTTATTCAGGCTTATTTGCTTGGCTCAACAACAAGCTGTTTCCTCAATTTACGCTCACAAAAGCACTTCTCGCTGCACCTGCTTTATGGCTGATAAGTGATTGGTTGCGTGGTTGGGTGATGACCGGCTTCCCTTGGTTATGGCTAGGCTATAGCCAGATAGATGCTCCACTCGCAAGCTTTGCACCAATTGGCGGCGTAGAACTGCTTACTCTATTTATCCTTATCAGCGCAGGGGCGTTAGCCTATGCATGGATTCATAAGCAGTGGCTGATGGTGATTATCCCTGCGGTATTACTCAGTACTGGCTTTGGGATTCGCAACTACGATTGGGTAACACCCCGACCAGAAGACACGACTAAGCTCGCACTGATTCAAGGTAACGTAGACCAAAACCTAAAGTGGCTACCAAGTCAACGCTGGCCAACCATCATGAAATATGCTGACTTAACTCGTGAAAACTGGGACGCTGACATTATCGTTTGGCCAGAAGCAGCAATTCCCGCTTTTGAAATTGAAGTGCCTTCATTTTTGAGCAATATCGACAGCGCTGCAAAAATGAATAACAGCGCAATCATCACCGGTGTCGTCAACCAAGCTGAAGATCGACAGTTCTACAACAGTATTCTGTCCCTCGGCATCACACCATACGGTGACTACAGCTTCGATTTAAGCGAACGTTACCATAAGCATCACCTACTACCGTTTGGTGAGTTTGTACCATTTGAAGATATTTTGCGCCCATTAGCGCCATTCTTTAACCTACCGATGTCATCGTTTAGCCGTGGGGCTTTTGTGCAGCCAAACATCGTTGCGAATGGCATGCACATGGCACCAGCGCTTTGCTATGAGATCATCTTTAATGAGCAAGTGCGTCAAAATGTGACTGACGAAACAGACTTCATTCTAACGCTTTCAAACGATGCATGGTTTGGTCACTCTATCGGCCCTCTTCAGCATATGGAGATCGCCCGTATGCGTGCCTTAGAGTTGGGCAAACCGCTCATCCGCTCGACTAACAATGGATTAACAGCGGTAACCGATCACAAGGGTAAAATCGTTGAGCAAGTTCCGCAGTTTGAAACTGCAGTACTGCGCGCAGAGCTCACCCCAACCGATGGGAAAACGCCATATCGAATCGTTGGTACTTGGCCATTGTATATTTGGGTAGGGTTAAGTTTAGCGCTGGCTTTCGGTTTAAGAAGAAAACAGAGCTGATAACAGCTTGAAAGTAGAAAAGGTAAATTACCACCTTCTAAAGAAGGTGGCTTTGTGTGAGCCCCCTAAAAGGGGGCCTTTGTTTAGTCCAGCGCCAAT
>NZ_JAWOTP010000027.1:0-56626 GCF_033338935.1 Vibrio sp. Vb0598
GTGAGTTTAAAAGCGAGGGAGTAATCGCGCTGAGTTCTTTTAGTTGTTGATTTCATAACACTCTCCAATTTTGGGGGTAGAAAGTGTCAACCTTATTTAGGACGGCACAGCTCCATTATAAAAAGCCTGCGAACGTCGCAGGCTTTTTTATCGATTGAGACTGTGTACGCAGGCTTACCTGATTATAGATGTCGGTTTATAGCTGAAAACGTATCAACAAAGGGCGATAAAAGTGCTGAGTGAGCCAGCATAAGCTTTTCCAAATTATGCGTTTGTACCAAGGTAAGTGCGCAATATAAACATAGCTAAATTCAATTTCTGGCCGGGCTTTTCTGTTGCGTTTAAAAGCCGGAGCGCCTGAGCTCATATTAAAGCGACGCTGGTATATCATGGCATGGCGGATGGTATAGGCCGATATTCGACGATACAATGCGAGGCGTTGTGGCTTATTGGTATCGTAGCCAAAAATTGGGCAAGTCATATCATTATCAATTTCTACAATGCCTAACGTAGCCAGCATCTCTTCTTGATAAAACAGTCCCACTAAATGTACTAATTTGTTCTGGCTCGCCTGTTTTAAATATTGGCTTGAAAACTGGATGTTATTGAGGCTGTATTTATCAAGGTAAAGCATGTCATATAACTCTTTGGCACGCTGAAATTCTTCATCAGTGGTCAGTGGCCTAAACTGCCAATCTTTATCATTAAGCAGTTTGAAGTCTTTCGTTAAATCTCGGTTGAAGCTGAACGCTTGCCAATCATCAAGTAAATACACTTGTCGTGTTACCAAGCTTTGCCATTTTGGCTGCTTCAATCGCTGAATTAAGTGTAAATGCTGACGCTGATTGAGGGAGCGAAGCACCAAGGGAAAGGTGGGGTATTGATCGAGTGCGACGCGACGCAGTTCATCGAGATTTAAGGCTGCCCATTGTTCGCTATACATATTGGTGGACAAGCACTGATTGTTGAGCGTTTGGACTTGATCCAATCCAGCCAGTGATAAGATTGGTTTAGTCATATTAATAAGTAACTTACATACCCATCGAACAGCCACATTTTTGACTTTGTGAAGCTCTTCTTCGGCGTAGCCACTAAGCAGTGTCATAGGGGACACGGCATAACAGTTGTTTGGTATTTTTGGTGTTACGGAGTAGGGAATGGCAACATCATCGATATAGTAGCAACCAAAGCTTGCTGTGCATTCATCAATGGGATTCGACTGCATAAGAGTGAAAAAAGTTTTATGCCATTCTTGAGAGGAAAGTGTCATGAGTTCAATGCCTCTCCATTCCACTCAATATCAACGGTAGAAGCGTCGCTCCACTTCGTCTTGTTCTGCCTAGCTAACCGGAGTAATTCAAACATACTCCGGATTTGGCTCCCGGCCGGTAAGTTATGCTGTTGCATCACATTCACTCCAGACCACCAATCTTGCCAAGTTCGAGCCTTGAACAGGGATAATCCACCTTCCGCGATGAGTGTTATTGGACCTAAATGATGCAATCGCTGCTTGGAAGGACTGGTAAACTCCATATTAGGAAGCAGTTGGTTGCATCGAGACGAGAGTAGGTGCAAACCACTGGTGGCTCTTGGGTTACATTCAATCACGTAGAGTTCATCTTGTGATTTGATGAAGTCAAACGACACTTGCCCATGATAAGTATGACGTTTACCAAAAGCTGCGATAAATGTATCTAGTCGTTCGCACGAGATCGGCTGAAAAGCACTGGCGGCCGAGCCGTTTACACAGTATTTCGGCACATAAGCTTGGTGTGCTTTAAGGTCACCATGTTCAAAAATGGCATAGTTACACACCGGAGTCCCATGGATTTTTTGTTGCTGAACCCAAGGGTAAAGGGGCGATATCGTGGCGGCAGAAATAGACTGAGTTGTCACATCTCTTATGACTTGCCCGCCAAACCGAGAGTAAACGGGCTTTAGAACGGTTCTCTTATTAATTTCAATCTCACTTTTATCAGCGACCAAACGAGTTTTTGGAAGTGTGATTTCTGGCAAACTTTGAAGCTGTTCAAAGACGGTCAACTTGTTGTGCAGGGCATTGAGTAGTCCCACATTGGGCAGAAAAAAATCTACTTCTGGGCATTGTTTGGCAACATGAGCCAAGTAATAAACTTCTTCACAAGTGGGTATCACTATATCAATACGCATCTGAGTAATGATTTTTAGGATCTGCTGTTGATAGGTGGGAAACGCAAATCGAGGTGAAGCGGTGGGGATATAAGACTCGATGCCTCGCAAAAACGATCCTAGAGGTTTTTTTAGCGAATCGGTGAGAATTACGTCATGTCCATGATGAATACACATGGTTACCCACTCTAGTGCAACTGGTGCTCGGGCTCCGGTGATTAAGACCCGCATATGTTCACCACACGTCGTTGTTTATTCATTGGCGTCCAAATAGGCGCAGGGCGGTAACTAAATCTGACAGGATCAAGCCGCAATTGGTCAAACAACTTTATCAAGGCTTGATGTATAACCCGATGGTGGTGAAAATCCGCTTCAATTTGAATGGCTTGTGACCCTGTTTGGGTGATTCGGTAATCCACGCGACTTTGGGCGGATAGTGTTATAGCGCGGTAGATGAGATCTGGTAACACCGTCACTGGGACCTGGTTTGCGTTTAGCGTGAGGCGATCACCACATCGTCCGGCAATCGCGCCAAGAGGTTCAAATACGCCATTATCCTGTTTATTCTCAATAATATCGTCGAGCTGATAACGAATAATTGGCTGAGTTTTACGACGAAAATCGGTAATGATTGGGCTGTAATGAGTACGTTCGGTATTCAGCCAATGTTTTTCGATGTAAACAACATCTTGATTCCAGCGCATTTGTCCATGCTGATCCGTACATGCAAGAAAACCTTCGGTACATTGATAGACTTCATGGAGTTCGCTGTCGAACCGTTGAGAAATAAAGTGACGGTCACTCTCAGTTAGGACTTCTGCACCAGAAATGATCCGCTGTGGTTGAATTTCGGGTTGACCAAATTGACCGCTGAACTGGGCACAGAGCTGAAGAGCTTGCGCACTACCAACCAAAAGCGTGGGTTGGAACTCATCTAGCTCTTTTATCCATTCTTGGTAAGGTTTGGTTAAATCGGCATAAAAGAATGTAACAGGCCCTTTCGCGACGGATTTATACAGTGGGCTGTTGGCCCGCAAGGCTAGTGCAATTCGGTGCTTTTGCCATAGGCTGGGCAAAAGGCGAGCCAATATATTGCCGGCCCACAGTTGTGTTTCCTGCTTGTCAGCAAGAAACAGCCCGCGCATGCCTGATGTGCCCGAAGAAAGCCCAACCGTAACATCGCCAACTTTCGAAGCGGCAAAGTTGCGTGACTGCTCTGCTTTGAGTGCCTGCTGCATTAACTGTTCAGCATCTAAGCCCTTCGTATTCAACTCTGAAAGGTTCTCCATCATGGTTTGCTTATTCATGATAGGGAAATCACTGAGTGGTGCACCTTGAAGTGAGCGGTAATACGGTGAATGGCGGCATACCCAATCCAAGTGTTGCGTTAAGTGTTGTTGCTGCCATGTTTCGACTTGTTCCCTTGAGCCGAAGGGGCGGTAGCGGGTTCGCCAGAATTCTGAGATAAGCGTTCTCACTTCATCCATCCTTCTTTGATTAGCTGCTGGATAGTTTCCTGACAATGTGAAGGCACGAAGCGAACAAAGTGGTGGGTTTGTTGGTAGCAACTTCTCAACTCGGAGAGGGTGTTTTTATAGGCTTTTGTATCATCGCAAAGCATGTTCGCCAGCCAATGTTGATCGATATTTTCACTCAAGCTCTCAATTAACCAACATGCATCGGCGAGTAAGAACAGCCAACTTTGGTCTCTTTTAACTAGCAAGCCCACTTGACCCGCAGCATGGCCTGGCAAGCTAACCATATAAATGAATCCGTCGTCGAACATGTCTTTACAGAGCAAATTAACACCTTGGCACTGAGGAATAATTTGGCTGATTGGTACGGAAAAGTCACTATGAATGAATAAGTTAGATTCAAGTTGTGGAGGAAGTAGAGCTTTTAGGTATCCTTTTCTTACGCCTCCAATTCGACCACTCTTAGTAATTGCATCCACCCCTTTTTGTTGGCAATGCAATTGAGAGTGGGAAAACTCAGAGACGGCCGCAATGTGATCAGCATGGAAGTGGGAGAGCACTAAGTGTTCAATATCATGAGGTTTGAGACTTTCTTTTGCTAACTGCGCAACA
Source organism: Vibrio sp. Vb0598 (assembly GCF_033338935.1). NCBI lineage: Bacteria > Pseudomonadati > Pseudomonadota > Gammaproteobacteria > Vibrionales > Vibrionaceae > Vibrio > Vibrio sp. Vb0598. Next base: position 4,236 of record NZ_JAWOTP010000027.1, read on the forward strand.
ATTCCGTGTTCTTTTTTATAGCGACAAGGTGTTGTCCAAGCATAAAAACGTTCAGGGAAGGGACGAGTCGCGCTAAAAAAATGCTCGTGATATCCCGTGTCAAACAGGATGTTGCCTTGTGTTGGGTGCTGAATTAACGCAACGGCTGCCGGAAATGCTCTAGGCTTGATACCAGAACCTGGTTTGACAACAAAGCCTGGGTGTACGCAGTGTCCAGCCTCAAAGATTTTTATTTTTAGACCAGTTTGCATACTGCTGTATTCCTTCTTGAATTGAAAAAAGCGGTTGGTAATTCAGTGTTTGTTTAGCCTTGCTGATATCCAGAGTTTGATGATAGTTAAACAATCCTGCGCTGTATGAGGTGAGCCTTGGTTCTGGCTGATGTGGTAAGTGCCTTCGTATTTGCTCACTGAGCTTTAATAATGGTGATACAACGCCATATGGTAATGATTGTAACGTTACTTTTAGGTTTAACCCCTCACATAAAGCTTGCAGAACAGTCTCAATTGGCATTGGTTCGTTGTTGGAAATGTTGAACACATCACCATGCTGAAGTCGGTCTGCCTGAGTGCAAGCGAGCATCGCTGCATGGGCAACGTTGTCGACATAGGTCAGATCAACCACAGGATTTCTACCTGATGGCAGAAGCAGAGTGTTGTTTTTTATCGCCTTAAGCACTCTTGGGATAATCGCGCGATCATTGGGTCCAAAAATGCCACGCGGCCTTAAAATGATCGCTTTACTTCGGCCTTTTACGGCTTCAATTTCCGATAGGTATTTTGTGTGTGCATAATCATTACACCAGTATGAAGCTATGGCGTCGGTTTCTCGAATATTCCAACGGTCTTGATGGTCAAAGTAGACGCTGGTGGAGGAAATATGGATAAAACGCGAGATTTGATGGGTATTAGCCGCATTGACGAGGTTTTTGGTGGCATCTACATTGGCTTGATAAAACGCCTGCCACTTTCCCCATGGGCTTGAGAGAGCGGCACAATGGATGATTGCATCCATACCTTGGCATACCGCATGAACTGCTGAGTGGTCTCTTAAATCGACTATATGTGGGATAACATCGAATTGCTCGGCGAGTTGTTTAGCGATGACTGTGTTTCGTGCTGTAAAATGCAGTTCATGCTGCTGGTGAAACATTCTCAGAATTGCGCTACCCAACATCCCGCTGCCACCAGTGACCAATATCTTCATAGTTTTAGCACTCCCATCCCTAGTGACAACCCTGCGGCGGTGCCAGCTAATAACACATGTTTTCCTGCGGTTTCTGGCTGATTACGCAGCCAGTGTAAGTTAATTGGGAGTGAGGCGGCGACTTGGTTTCCCAAAGTCGAAAAGTGATTAACGGTTTTCTCTGTTGGTAGCCCGGTGAGTGAAGGCAGTTTTTTTAATCCATGCGCGCTGGCTTGATGAGGAAGAAAATAATCAATATCGCTGAGTGTTACCGGAGAGGCGTCAAACCCTTTTTTTAGAAACGCTGGTAAGGCTTTACGCACATGTTTAAAGAGTGCTTTGCCCTCCATCTCAAACTGGCAACTTTTTAAATAGGCTTGATGCTCGGAGGTATGCGGATTGATATGACTACCTCCGCCCTTAATTTGACAAAATGAATACCCGGTATGATGCGTTTCAAAGTGACTGGTGAGCAATCCATCATCGTTGCGTTCTTCGAGCAAAAATGCGGCGGCACCGTCTGCGAATAGCGTTGCAACTTCTGGTTTGAGCGTAAAATTTCGATTCAGTGTGATGCCAGTGGCGAGTTCGCTGGTGACAATAAGAATCCGACGGTATCGTTTTGCTAAGAATAGACTCTGAGCAAGATCAAGCGCAGAGAGAAAGGATAAACAGGTGCTGTTCAAATCAAAGCTTTCTAGCCATGTTGGAGCGTCTAACGCGGCGAGAACCGCTGAGGCGTCGTAGGGTAGAGACTGGTGGTGTGTGCCGCTAGCGTAGATAAGAAGATCAACGGAGCTTAAGGTATGTGTGTTTCCTAAACACTGCTCTATTGCCTGCACTGCCATGTAAATAGCGGTCTCTTTTGTATTGGCTACATGACGATATTCAACGTCGAATTTATTTCGGCAGGTCCCTGGCGCTAATTTTAGTAAGCGATCCATCTCTCGAGCAGACCATTGATTCGTTGGCAGGTAGCTTCCACTGGAAACGATGTTAAAGCCCATTATTCTCTATACACTTATTAAAAACGTCGTTCAAAATAAACCACGTTGCATATTGAAGCTATGGCGAGCAAGATGAAAAATAAACAGAACAAAACAAATGGGAGTAAGAGCACGCTTTGGGTGCAATGCTGAGAATGAGTTTTCAGGAATGAGCCAGGCTTTGATATGCTGGCTCAATATGAATAGAGTGAGGGTTACTTCTTAAATTTCGCCAAAATACGATCCAAATGGTTTGCAAATTCGCGTCGATCGGTTTGAGAAAGCGCGGCGGGCCCACCTGTCTGAATTCCGCTTGAACGCATGGTTTCCATAAAGTCGCGGATATTTAGGCGAGCTTTGATGGTGTCTTTTGTATAGAGCTCGCCACGAGAACTGAGGGCTTGAGCGCCTTTAGAGATAACCTCATCTGCAAGCGGAATATCTGACGTGATCACCAAGTCGTTGGCTTCCACACGCTTGACGATTTCGTTGTCTGCGATGTCAAATCCCGCAGGGACTTGCAGCGAGTGGATGTTGTCTCTTTTCGGCACAGGGACAACGTGGTTAGCGACAAACGTACATTCAATCCCCGTACGCTCGGCGGCACGCACAATGGTTTCGCGAATAACTTTCGGACACGCGTCTGCATCTACCCATAACTTCATGATGATTTCTCACTGAGTTTCGCTTCTAACTCTTCAATACGAATGGCTAGCATTTTTACGGTGCGCTCTAGGGCTTCAAGACGATCATTATCGGTGTGGTGTTGTGCTGCGATTTCAACCTTGGGTACGCGTTGAGCACTCTTCCAACTTTTTATTGCGGTGATTAATGCTGGCATTGGAACTGGCGTTTTCAAGCGTGCTTTCACTAACGCTACGGTTGGCTCTTTTCCTTGTTGTTGCAACTGTTCCATTGCCGCTTCTAATTCTTTAGTAACGTCTTGAGTTAACATTTTTAATCCTTAACAACGATATATCTATCATCATACGTTGAGTGCGCTAATTTGGCGAATGGCATTTTGGAGAGTGTAGTGTGAGAGATCTCTTACATAGGTTGTGAGAGAAAACGATTTCGTAAGCGGAAAAAGAGAAGCTGAAGAGCTTAAGTTTCTGATAAATAATGATTTAACAACTTATTAACCAATGTGAGAGCCAAATATTTATCTTAGATAGATTGTCTATTTTTGGAAAAGGCGTAAATTGAGAGTTGTCAGCAGGAAGCAGACATGGAACAGGAAAGCACCAAGGATTTGGTTATCGTCAGGAAGACGATTTGGTTGGTCAGGATGATTAATCAAGCATGGAGCGTAGGACATTGTAAGGATACTATCATCAATAGGATGTTGATGACTAAGGATAGACAATGGACCCCTCTAGGATTGAGGTTATGGACAGCATCAGGAAGATGCAAGGGACACCGCTCAAGGAACAAGTGACGTGTGCTAACGAGGAATGTTAGCAGTCAGGATGATAAGGACACCGCTAGGACGGCGACGTAAGGAATAAGCTGACGGAATCAGCCACTATTATGGATGATGCATGGAGCACTTTTAGTAGCCGGACTGCTGCGAGTAAGACCATGACCCCGATACTTATGTGTCGGGGTCTTTCTTATATAAAAACGATATCCAGTGTTCTCATTGAATTAAGCATCTCGATGTTATTTGGGGATATCAATATCACAAAATATATAAATTCCTAATAACACTTAATAAAAAACAACTCAGATCAATATCCTTTCCAACCAGTTGGTTTAACTTTCGGCTTCTCTACAAGGTGTTATGCCCGCAATCATTGAGCATGTTCAGCTCATCGAGTTTGTGATCTGCGGATAGATTAAGTTTGTTGTAATCAAGGAACAGATGTGGCCATAGTAACCAGAAGAATGCTTCTTCTACCCTACAATGAGTCGTTGCAACTAGAATTCGTCATGCTGAATTGCTGTGCGAAAAACCGTGCTGAATTGAATGGTCCGTATACAGTTGCGTCTGCCAAACAGATGTTTGAGAAAATACTGGATGATGAGAACATTTATAGTATGGCAGTGCTAGAGAGCACCAGTCGTGACTATATGGGGCACGTGTTCATTGCTAATCTCGATTCCGAACCTGAATTAGGGTTTATTTTTGATAAATCATATTGGGGTAAAGGGTTAGCAACAGAAGCACTAAAAGCATTTTTCCCCAAAGCGTGCAGTGAATTGGGCTTGAATAAGGTGAAAGCTAACGTGAATAGCAATCATCAAGCTTCTATGGCAGTACTGAAAAAGCTGGGATTTGTTGAAACAAAAGAAAGTAAGGATATATATGGTCCTTACTTTGAAATGGAATTTACAAGCGATGCGGTGGTAGGTGAAAGTTCTGCGGCCTGAAACCGACCATGGTTAACTCTCCTTGGTAGCAATCGTCACCAAGAGATGAAAACTCAAATTGATACACCGTATGCCAACGCCAGACTCCGTCTGGCGTTTTTAGTTTATGGGCACCAAAGGCGATGCTGATTAATTGGAGATCCAATTGCTCACATTTACGCGTGATGGCCGCTTTTGCGAGTTCGGCTTGGCGACGCTGTTGCCAAAACAGGTAACAGAAAAAGCAGAGCCCTAAAATTGCTAAAAGATCACCAATCATTCCTGAACCTTTCTTAGCTTTTTGTTGTTTGTTGTAAGCTTACTAGCGCATTTGCTAGTTCCTCTGATGGGTTTGAATGCAGTAAAGGCAATAACACCATTCTTAACTCTGGCAGCATCACTAAATCGGCAAATAACTGATTAAATAGGGCTTGATTACCGGTTTGAGCTAAACGCAGCAAAAACTGTTCTGCTACCTTTTCATTGGCGAGTAAGTGCCAAGCGCGACCCGCCACACCAATCAATACCTCCTGATGGCTTAAACGAGGGCTATGCAATATCGCATCTAATACTGGAGAGGCGACTTCTGTTGGTGCACCAGCAAGGGCTCGGATAAGTGCTGAAAGTAGGAAGAGATCAGGTTCGCTACTTGCGATTTCTTGCTGTGCCTTTTCCGCGATACGTCCTGCTAAACGCTCTTGAAGCTCTACGTGCTCAAGCGCACCTAATAGGGCATAAAGTGGCTCATTTGGTAGGTGGTTCAACGCTTTGCGTATCATTACCCCGTTTTGCTCTTTGTCCAGGCGAGCGGCTATGTCTGTGATACCTTGCAGACCTACAGTTTGCCAATTATCCCAGCCTAAACCTCCAGAGAAGTAATGCTGGGTATGCTCGTAATATTGGCTGGTAGGAAGATTGAGGTTTGCGCGGACCTGGCTATGAAACACGGCCATTTTATCTTCGGAAGGTTTGAAAGTGTATGGGTTGTTAGACAGCTTTTGTTGTTGCTCTTCAGTGATATCATCATTGAGGCGTGTTCCCATAGCCTCCACGACGTATTTAATGAAATTGCCGATATCCGCTTGCTTTAACAAACCGCGCTCGTCCAATTCAAACTTTAGAAACCAAATCCAAGGTTGCTTTTGTTCATTCCAATAAGCGATGGCAAGGTGTGCTTTACGCTGCATTGGAAATGGGTAAGGTGCTTGACCTTTTTCTACATCGGTAAACTCTTTCTTAGCGATGGTTTTGATACGGCGACCAAGATCGAAGATTTGATAATCACAGTGGCTGTTGTTCAACAGTTGAGTGAGGGTTTGAATGTTTTCCATTAAATACGACGTCCTAACGTTCTTTTCACAAGAAATGGTATCATTCTCGGCTAATTCAAGGTTCGAGATAGAATTAATGGTAACAAATACTCAATTGGTCGACTTACTTCACCAACTTGAAACGCAGCTTAGAGAGCATAAATTGTGGCAATACACTATGCCTTCAGAGCAAGCCTTACAAAGTGCGGAGCCATTTGCGATTGATACATTGCATCCTCATGAGTGGTTGCAGTGGATTTTTATAGCCAGAATGCACGCACTAGTGAAAAATAACCAACCACTGCCAAGAGGGTTTTCTCTCGAGCCCTATTTTTCAGAAGCGTGGAAGCAGGAACCGCAGTTCGCCGAGCTGCTCGTTACAATCCGAACCATTGACGAACTGTGTAAGTAAACGAATGCTAGAACAAGAACTAACGCGATCTTCAGAACCAGTTGAGCTGGAGATCGTTTATCAGGATGAATATTTTGTAGCGGTCAACAAGCCTGCAGGCATGTTAGTGCATCGCAGTTGGTTAGATAAACACGAAACTCAGTTTGTCATGCAAACTTTGCGCGACCAAATTGGTCAGCATGTGTTCCCATTGCATCGTCTGGATCGCCCAACATCTGGTGTGCTCGTGTTTGCGTTGTCGAGTGAAGTCGCATCACAAGTCATGCCGATGTTTGCTGAACATAAAATGGAAAAGACATACCACGCAATAGTACGCGGTTGGATTGAGGAAGAGGGCGTCTTGGATTACGCGCTCAAAGTCGAGTTAGACAAGATTGCTGATAAGTTCGCTTCACAAGAAAAAGAAGCGCAAGAAGCGGTGACGGAATATAAGCCGTTGGCTAAAGTGGAAGTTCCCTATTCGACGGGTAAATTTCCTACAACGCGTTATTGCTTAGTTGAGATGAAACCTAAAACGGGGCGTAAGCACCAACTTCGTCGTCATATGGCACATCTACGCCATCCGATCGTGGGTGATACAACGCACGGGGATGGAAAGCACAACAAGCTGTATCGCACAGAGTTTGAATCTCATCGTCTGCTACTGCATGCTTCAGAGTTACGGTTCATCCATCCATTTACCGATCAAGAGATTGTTATGACGGCTAATCTTGATGAAACTTGGCAGCAATTGTTTACTCGATTTGAGTGGGATGAATCGATGATCAACCGATAATCGGCGCAGTTAGATCTAGATAATGATTGGGTACAAATAAAAAGGGTTAGCATCAATGCTAACCCTTTTTTAATATTTAAGACTTAACGTTTTACTTTAGTTTTGCGAGATCCGCTTCGATCTCTGCGATCTTGCTCGAAACGACTTTTTCTAAATGACGAAGGTCTGAAAGAATTTTCTCTTTTACATCAACCTCAGGTTGTTTCGTTGGCTTAGTGATTTTATTCAGCTCATCAATGACTAATGTGAGGTTACGGTTGATTTCCGTTACTTCTTTATATTTGTGACTGCCACTATCAACAAGAACATTTTTGATTTGGCGTGGGTATTTGAATTTAACGCTTTTAGCGAATAGTTCGCCTTTTTGCTTGTGGAAATAGATCTTGAGTACGTCTTTGTGTGCTTCTTGGCGTAGGGAATAACGTTCAATCTGCTTAGGGTCGTGAATACCCAAACCAGTGAGGTGGGGATACATAGGCTACCTCTATTACATCGAATTGATATTGATATAACTGTAGCAGCCTATGTATGAGCTAGATAGCTGATATTTAGCCAAAATGCTTAACTTGTGGGCAAGATCGCTCTCGCCCTGAACCGAAAAGATTGGCAGGTTTGATCTAAGCTGCGACCTCATCAGATAACTTTTCGATCAATCTCTCTCTTAGCTCATCTTGCTGTTCTTCACTTAACCTTCCCCCTGCATCACTGGTTAAAATAAACAAGTCTTCTGCTCGCTCACCAATGGTGGTGATTTTGGCACCGTGAAGGTTGATATTTAAATCAGCAAACGTACGGCCTACTTTGGCCAACAGCCCTGGTGTGTCTAGCGCGACAAACTCCATTAAAGTGTGTTTTTTACCTTTGGTTGGTAAGAAGTCGACTTTGGTTTTCACGTTAAAGTGCTGAAGTTTGTTCGGAGTACGGCGCGTTTTAATCTTGGTTGGTCGGCCTGCCTCCAGTACATGAGTGAGGTGTTTAATCACCGCGGCGTGACGAGACTCATCGATCGCTTCGCCATGTTGATCGAGTACCATAAAGGTATCAATCACGTGCCCATCTTTGCTGGTCATGATTTGTGCGTCGTGTACATTAAAATTACGCCTATCTAACTCCGCCACGACCGTCGCAAATAAAGCAGGCTGGTCTTTCGTATATACAAACACCTCAGTGCCGCCACGAGTGGCTTTTTTACTGATCAACACCAAAGGCTTAGTCGGATCTTCCATGCGAAGTAAGTGTTCGCAGTGCCACGCGATTTGCGTATGAGTATGACGAAGGAAGTAGTCAGCTTTGAAGCGTTGCCACAATACTTCAATTTCGCGCGCGGCAAACCCCTCTTTGCGCAGCATTGCGGAGGCCATTTGTTGATTGTGGCGAATTCGCTCACGCACATCGACAGGGTTCTCTAGGCCTCTACGTAAAGCACGTTGTGTGGAGTAATACAGCTCCGCAAGTAAAGTTCGTTTCCAAGCATTCCAAAGTTCTGGGTTGGTTGCACAAATATCTGCAACTGTCAGGCATACAAGATAATCGAGAGATTCTTCGTCTCTGACTTTTTTGGCAAACTCGGTAATGACATCAGGATCATAAATGTCTCGGCGCTGTGCGGTGACAGACATTAACAGATGATGTCTTACCAACCAAGCGACAAGTTTCGCTTCGGGCTTCGATAAACCATGCTCAATGCAGAAGTCGTACGCTTCTCCTTCACCGATAATCGAGTGATCGCCGCCACGACCTTTCCCGATATCGTGGAAAATAGCGGCAATAATCAGCAGCTCTTTCTTTTGCATCCGAGGGTAGACGTCACAGCAAATTGGGTGCTTCGCATGATTTTCTGGGTCACTAAAAGTGTTGATGTGTTTAAGTAAGCGAATACTGTGTTCATCAACGGTGTAGGCATGGAATAAGTCAAACTGCATTTGACCAACAATCTGACTCCATTGCGGTAAATAGGCCGCCATAACCCCTAATCGGTGCATGAGACTGAATGCTTTGTGCAGAGCATTAGGGTGACGACATAACGCCATGAACTTTTCACGCGCAGCAGGAATGGTGTGCAAAAACTTGTTGAGCCGACGGCGAGCGGTGCGCAGTTGACGCAGCGTTGGTGGGCTCACCCCTTCAATAGTCGAGTCGTTAGCAATATGTAAGAACATATCCAGAATAGTTTCTGGGCGAGCTTGGAACAATGCGGGTTTCCGCGCTTCAATTAAAGAACCGCGACGTTGAAAGTCCGTATCGAGAATCTCGGCACTTTCTGTTGCCCCACCATTAATGATCGCTTGGTCAAAGAGTTTGAGTAGCATTTTATTGAGCTCTGCCACACGACGAAGCGTGCGGTAGAACTCTTTCATCATCATTTCTACGCCTCGATTGCCTTCTCCGACGTAGCCTAGATTTTCCGCAACTTGTGCTTGATGAGCAAAGGTCAAGCGGTTGTCATAGCGGCGAAGCTCCATGTGCAGAGCGAAACGTACTCGCCAAAGGAAGTCCTGACATTCAACCAATTCTCGGTATTCTGCGTCAGTTAAAAATCCGTATCGGCTCATTTCCAACAATGAAGTCGCACCAAAGTGACGTCGAGCGACCCAGCTTAATGTATGAATATCGCGTAGCCCGCCAGGGGTTGATTTAATGTCCGGTTCTAAGTTGTAGGTCGTGTCGTGGTAACGTGCATGGCGTTCGCGCTGCTCTTGAATTTTAGCGCGGTAAAACGTCTCACTTGGCCAGAAGGAGTCTGATAACACGACTTTCTTCAGTGCCTGAAAGGTGTCCTCGCTTCCACACAGCAGTCGCGCTTCTTGCAGGTTTGTCGCGACCGTTAGATCGGCTTTACCAATTTCAGCACATTCAGTAACGGTGCGAACAGCGTGTCCGACCTCGAGTTTTAAATCCCACAACAGCGTAATGAATTCGCTGATTTTTGCTTCTAACGCGGTTGGCAGTTTATTGTTCGACAGAATCAAAATATCGATATCGGAGAGCGGATGCAGCTCGCCGCGTCCGTAGCCACCAACGGCAACCAGAGAAATGTTGTAAATATCCTTGAAGCCAAAATGTTGCCACAAACGATTGAGAAGCAGATCCATATATTCAGCTCTGGCTAAAACCAAGCTTGTTACCGGATGATGATTGAGAAACTCTTGGTTTTGATTAGAGCTAAACTTCTCTAATTCTTGTTTGAGTTCACCGATATTGATTTGTTCATCGGAAAAGGTAAGAGGGGACTGAAGTGTCATATTTGCCATCCGTGCAAGCTAATCTAATAACAATCTAACAAATTTGCGGCAGATAAAAAATATCCCCGCCGAAGCAGGGATATAGTAAACAACGAGTGGTCGTCAGCTTTACGCGTTTTTCATTAGGCGAGGAATCGTATCGTCGCTACGAAGCGTCAGTACTTCACAACCTTCTTTTGTTACAACAATGGTATGTTCCCATTGCGCAGAGTTCTTGCCGTCGCCCGTGTAAACAGTCCAGTCATCTTGTGCATCAACAGAGCAACCAAATTTACCTGCGTTAATCATCGGCTCAATAGTAAAGCACATGCCTTCTTTTAGTACGCGGCGGTCTTTGTTCTTGTAATGAACCACTTGTGGTTCTTCATGGAACTCATCGCCGATACCGTGACCACAGAAGTCTTTCACAATAGAAAACTTGTTGCGAGGATTGTTCTTGTTGTTCTCTTTGATGTACTTCTCGATAGCTGTACCGATGTCACCAACTGTTGAACCTGGCTTAACGGTACGCATACCAACGTACAGTGCTTCTTGAGCTACCATGCACAGACGTTTGTTTGCAGGCGAAACATCACCGACTAGGAACATCTTAGAAGTGTCACCATGGTAACCCTGAGGACGCACGCTCAGATCGGCATTCTCATCATTTGGAACGATTACGGTAATATCAACGTTTAAGATGTCACCATCTTTTAGTACCGCCGGTTTCATTTGGCCGTTGCTACCGATTTCGTCTTTTTCCGCTGGAATACCGTGGCATACGATATGGTTGATTGAAGTACAGATCGACTTAGGGAAACCATGGTAATCAAGCGGAGCAGAGTATGCGCCTTTTTCTAGAGCGTACTCATGACAGATTTTGTTTAACTCTTCTGTCGTCACACCAACTTTGATGTGTGGTTCGATCATTTCTAGAATCTCTGCGGCTAGCTTGCCCGCAATGCGCATGCGTTCTATTTCTTCAGCAGTTTTAATCTTGATTGACATTGGCTTTCTCTACTTATTCCTAAGCACGTAAACGTGCGAATGACCGCATTCTATCAGACATCGGGGCGTTAACCCAAGTTAGATAGGAATATGCATCATTCTTAATTCGATCATATGTTTAAAGTTTTGCTTATAAATAGGAGAAAGTGGCTCGGTGAAGAAATAATTTTTACTAGCCACAGTGAGCTAAAATATGGTATAAAGCGCGCCGGAATAGAGGACTGTTCTCTTCGTTTAGCAAAGTTAAGCGGCGAAGCAAGCTTCATCCGAATAACCTTTTATCTTTAAATCACACACATTCCGTCACATATTCCGGGGTGCTGAGCAGAAGCTTGGTCGGAGTTATGGGGAATGTGGAGGCCTAACCCCATAGAGGATTTTAAAATGGCAACTGTATCAATGCGCGATATGCTAAAAGCTGGTGTTCACTTCGGTCACCAGACTCGTTACTGGAACCCAAAAATGAAGCCATTCATCTTTGGCGCTCGTAACAAAGTTCATATCATCAACCTAGAAAAAACTGTACCAATGTTCAACGACGCTCTAGCTGAACTAGCTAAAGTTGGCGAGAAGAAAGGTAAGGTTCTATTCGTAGGTACTAAGCGCGCTGCATCTGAAGCTGTTAAAGAAGCTGCAATCGCAAGCAACCAGTTTTACGTAAACAACCGCTGGTTAGGCGGTATGCTTACAAACTACAAAACAGTTCGTCAGTCTATCAAGCGTCTAAAAGAACTAGAGACTCAATCTCAAGACGGTACTTTTGACAAACTAACTAAGAAAGAAGCTCTAATGCGTACTCGCGAAATGGAGAAGCTAGAGAAATCTCTTGGTGGTATCAAAGACATGGGCGGCCTACCAGACGCTCTATTCGTAATCGACGCTGATCACGAACACATTGCAATTAAAGAAGCTAACAACCTAGGTATTCCAGTATACGCTGTGGTAGATACTAACTCTAACCCAGACGGCGTTGACTACGTAATCCCAGGTAACGACGACGCGATCCGCGCTGTACAGCTATACCTGAACGCTGCTGCTTCAGCAGTATCTGAAGGTCGTAACAAAGACGTAGCTGCAGTTGCTGAAAAAGACGGTTTCGTAGAAGCTGAATAATAGCGGCTCTGTGTCACACTTGGTCTATGTGAAACCTTTGTGTAGCATAAACTAAGTTATAGTTAGCAATGGGGGCCGACAATGTTAGGCCCCTGTTTTTTACCTTATTTCGAATCAAACGAGGAAGACAGAATGGCAACTGTAACTGCTGCTCTAGTTAAAGAACTTCGCGAGCGTACTGGCGCTGGCATGATGGAATGTAAGAAAGCGCTTGTAGAAGCAAACGCTGACATCGAACTAGCAATTGAAAACATGCGTAAATCTGGCGCAGCGAAAGCAGCTAAGAAAGCTGGTAACGTTGCAGCTGAAGGCGCAATCATCATCAAAGAAGAAAACGGCGTTGCTGTTCTTCTTGAAGTTAACTGCCAAACTGACTTCGTTGCTAAAGACGGTAACTTCACTGCATTCGCAGAAGAAGTTGCAGCTGCAGCTCTAGCTTCAAAAGCTTCTGTTGAAGAACTACAAGCACAATTCGAAGACGCACGTGTAGCTCTAGTAGCTAAAATCGGTGAAAACATCACTATCCGTCGCGTAGAATACGTTCAAGGCACTGCAATCGCTTCTTACCGTCACGGTGAGAAAATCGGTGTTGTTGTTGCTGGTGAAGGCGACGCAGAAACTCTTAAGCACGTTGCAATGCACGTTGCTGCTTCTAAGCCAGAGTTCGTTAACCCAGAAGACGTACCAGCTGACGTAGTAGAAAAAGAGAAAGCGGTTCAAGTTGAAATCGCAATGAACGAAGGCAAGCCTGCTGAAATCGCTGAGAAGATGGTTGTTGGCCGAATGAAGAAATTCACTGGCGAGATCTCTCTAACAGGTCAAGCTTTCATCATGGAGCCTAAGAAAACTGTAGGCGAAATGCTGAAAGAAAAAGGCGCTTCAGTTTCTACGTTCGTTCGCCTAGAAGTAGGTGAAGGTATCGAGAAGAAAGAAGAAATGAGCTTCGCTGAAGAAGTTGCAGCAGCTCAAAAAGGTTAATCCTTAGAGACTGTATAAAGATTAGACCGTAGCCAAGGCTGCGGTCTTTTTATGAGCAGTGAACGATTAGCCGTGATGAATAGCCATAACTGAAGTTGTGTCTATTCATGACTGTTAATCAACAACTCTCTTTGGAAGGTAAACTCCATGACTACGAACCCTAAACCAGCGTATCAACGTATTCTATTAAAACTGAGTGGTGAAGCTCTTCAAGGTGAAGACGGTTTTGGTATTGATCCTGCGGTCCTTGATCGTATGGCACAAGAAGTTAAAGAACTGGTTGAACTGGGTGTTCAGGTTGGTGTAGTTATCGGTGGCGGTAACTTGTTCCGTGGTGCAGGCCTAGCTGAAGCTGGTATGAACCGCGTAGTTGGTGACCACATGGGTATGCTTGCTACAGTAATGAATGGCCTAGCGATGCGTGATGCTCTTCACCGTGCATACGTAAATGCGCGCGTTATGTCTGCAATCCCTCTAAAAGGCGTATGTGACGACTATAATTGGGCTGATGCGATCCGTGAGCTTCGCCAAGGCCGAGTTGTCATCTTCTCTGCTGGTACTGGTAACCCGTTCTTTACAACGGATTCTGCTGCTTGTTTACGTGGTATCGAAATTGAAGCGGATGTCGTACTAAAAGCGACGAAAGTTGATGGTGTATTTACTGCTGACCCTGTAGCAAACCCAGACGCAGAGCTGTATGATAAGCTATCTTATGCAGAAGTTCTGGATAAAGAGCTGAAAGTTATGGACTTGGCGGCGTTTACGCTAGCTCGTGACCACAAAATGCCAATCCGCGTATTTAATATGAACAAGCCAGGCGCACTACGTCGCGTGGTTATGGGCGAAGCAGAAGGCACGCTCATCAACGAATAAGCTTGGCTTAAGGTGCCACTCCAAAGCGTTAGGGTGGTGCTTGCTTTGCTCAACCGTTTTAGGCTTTCTTCAGGAAAGATGACATTTTTAAGGTGAAACTGTGATTAACGAAATCAAAAAAGACGCGCAAGAGCGCATGGATAAAAGCGTTGAAGCGCTTAAGAACAACCTTTCTAAAATTCGTACAGGTCGTGCACACCCAAGCCTACTATCTGGTATTTCTGTAGAATACTACGGTGCAGCAACACCTCTAAACCAAGTAGCAAACGTTATTGCTGAAGATGCACGTACACTTGCAATCACGGTTTTTGATAAAGAGCTGACGCCGAAAGTAGAAAAAGCGATCATGACGTCTGACCTTGGTCTAAACCCTATGTCAGCTGGCACTATCATCCGCGTTCCACTTCCACCGCTAACGGAAGAACGTCGTAAAGACCTAGTTAAGATCGTCCGTGGTGAAGCTGAAGGTGGTCGTGTTGCTGTTCGTAACATCCGTCGTGACGCAAACAACGATCTTAAAGCGCTTCTAAAAGATAAAGAAATCTCTGAAGATGAAGACCGTAAAGCACAAGACGAAATTCAAAAGCTAACTGACGTTGCAGTTAAGAAGATCGATGAAGTTCTTGCTGCAAAAGAAAAAGAGTTGATGGAAGTTTAATACTCCCACACACATCACTGTTGGAAAACGCTGTGCTCACAGCTCAGCGTTTTTTTATGTTAGTCTATCCAACTGATGGAACTCAATTAACTCCCTATGCAAAATTCTCAAGCCTTCTCTGATTCCCTTCCTAAGCATATTGCCATCATTATGGACGGTAATGGCCGTTGGGCTAAGTCCAAAGGAAAACCTCGCGTATTTGGTCATAAAAAAGGCGTTAGTGCCGTTCGTAAGACCGTGGCTGCTGCTTCAAAACTAGGCATTAGAGCCATGACGCTGTTTGCTTTTAGTAGTGAAAACTGGCGTCGTCCGGAGGAAGAAGTGGGTCTTTTGATGGAACTGTTTATCACGGTCCTGTCTAGTGAAGTAAAAAAACTACACAAAAATAACTTACGGTTGCGCGTGATCGGTGATACCAGTCGATTTAGTGAGCGTCTACAAAAGAAAATTGTAGAAGCAGAAAACCTAACGGCAGATAACACGGGTATGGTGATCAACATTGCAGCCAACTATGGCGGTAAATGGGACATCACAGAAGCTGTTAAAACGTTAGCGCTAAAAGCACGTAACGGTGAAATTCGTGTAGAGGATATCAATGAGCAGCTAATCACTGAGCATTTGACCATGGCAGACCTACCGGAAGTGGATCTTTTAATTCGCACCAGTGGAGAGTGCCGCATCAGCAACTTTATGTTGTGGCAAATGGCTTATGCAGAAATGTACTTTACACCAGAGTACTGGCCAGAATTCGATGAAGACAGTTTGGTAGAAGCTGTGACTTGGTTTATCAACCGAGAACGTCGTTTTGGCTGTACAGGTGAACAAATAAAGGCATTGATGGCAGCTCAATAAGGACTAGTTAGTTTGAAACAGAGAATAATAACAGCACTAATTTTAGCTCCCCTGGTTATTTTAGGCATTTTTAAATTACCGCTAATGGGCTTTATTGCCGCTTTAACTGCAATAACGCTATTAGGTTTTTGGGAGTGGACTCAGTTTACAGGAAGCAACTCTCGCATTGCTGCCCTTGTGCCGGCAATCATTATTACCGGACTTAGTTTTCTATACATCTCGCCTGATGCATATAGCCTCAATCACTTAACGACACCTCATTATGTCGTCTTGGGTATTGGTTTTGTTTGGTGGATTATTGCTAGCTTAATGGCGATTACTTACCCCAAAACGACGAAATCTTGGCAAAGTAATTTTGTTTTACGTCATGTATTTGGTTTTCTGACATTAATCCCATTCCTTTGGAGTGTGATTATTCTCAGAGCGTATGACATCACTGTAGATCCATACCACGGCGCAAAGCTTGTGTTGTACGTTTGTTTCTTGGTATGGGCTGCAGATAGCGGCGCCTACTTTGCAGGCAAAAGCTTAGGCAAACGTAAGATGGCTCCTCATGTAAGCCCCAATAAAACTATTGAAGGGCTAATTGGCGGCATTATCACGGCATTAATCGTAGCGTGGGCATTTGCTGATTGGTTCGACATCCAGTTCACTAGCCCTGTCCATATGGTGCTGATTACGCTAGTGACTGTCGTTATTTCAGTGCTTGGTGATCTGGTTGAAAGTATGTTCAAACGTGTCTCAGGCATTAAAGACAGCAGTAACATTATCCCAGGGCACGGTGGTGTGCTAGATCGTATCGACAGCCTAACCGCAGCATTCCCAGTTTTTGCTCTTCTTTACTACGTATTCTAATTTATCAGGAGCGGCGTCGTCGCTCCTGAGCTTTCTAACGGTCTTACAACATGCAAAAGTTAACGATTCTTGGTGCTACTGGATCAATTGGTGCAAGCACGCTTAAAGTGGTCGAACAAAACCCAGATCTGTTTTCTGTCGTTGCCTTAGCGGCAAGCACTAACGTTGAAAAGATGATCGGTCTATGTCGTCAGTGGCAACCTAAGTATGCGGTCATGGCAGATAAAGCTGCGGCATCTCAACTTCAAGCTGAGCTACACTCGGTTTCACCAAGTACCGAAGTGCTAGGTGGTGTTGATGCGCTATGCCATATTGCTTCGCTGGACGAGGTCGATAGTGTAATGGCTGCTATTGTAGGAGCAGCCGGCTTATTGCCTACTATGGCTGCCGTGAAAGCAGGTAAGCGAGTCTTGTTGGCAAATAAAGAAGCACTTGTAATGTCAGGCCAGCTATTTATTGATGCTGTAGAAGAATTTGGCGCAGAGCTACTTCCCGTCGACAGTGAACACAACGCCATTTTCCAATGTTTACCACAGCAAGTACAAACCAATCTAGGTCGTTGCAATTTACAAGAACATGGCATTTCTCATATTTTGTTGACTGGATCTGGTGGTCCTTTCCGTTACACTGACATCGCAGAACTGGAGCAGGTGACACCCGCGCAGGCGATTGCTCATCCAAACTGGTCGATGGGGCCAAAAATTTCTGTTGATTCTGCCACGATGATGAACAAAGGCCTTGAGTATATCGAAGCTAAGTGGCTATTTAATGCTGCTCGCGAACAACTGAAGGTGGTTATTCATCCTCAATCGGTAATTCATTCTATGGTTCAGTATCGTGATGGTTCGGTCTTGGCACAAATGGGAGAAGCGGATATGGCGACGCCAATTGCGCTCACCATGTCATACCCGTCAAGAGTGGAAGCTGGGGTTAAGCCGCTAGACTTCACGAAAGTTGGTGAGCTGACGTTTTTGCAGCCTGATTTTGCTCGTTACCCATGTTTAAAACTCGCAATTGATGCCTGTTATGAAGGTCAACACGCAACAACAGCATTGAATGCAGCTAATGAAGTCGCTGTTGATGCATTTTTAAATAACAGACTAGGTTTTACCGATATTGCTCGCATCAATGAGTCTGTGTTGAGTAAAATCAACGCAAGCTGCAAAGCTGAGAATGCGAATAGCTTGGAAAGCTTGCTCGAGCTAGATAGAATGGCACGAACTATTGCCCTAGAAACCATACGCGAGCGTAGCTGATGACTGGTATATTGTGGAATCTCATTTCTTTTATCGTCGCACTGGGCATTCTTGTTGCCGTGCACGAATTTGGGCATTTTTGGGTTGCTCGCCGTTGCGGCGTTAAAGTTGAAAAGTTTTCAATCGGTTTCGGCAAGTCTATTTGGAGTAAAGTAGGCAAAGACGGAACGGAGTACAGCATCTCAATGATCCCTCTCGGCGGCTATGTGAAAATGGTTGATAGCCGTGTCGATGAGGTGCCAGAACATGAGAAGCACCTAGCGTTTGATAAGAAGCCGTTATGGAAGCGAACCTCTATTGTTGCGGCTGGCCCCATCTTTAATTTTCTTTTCGCAATTTTTGCCTATTGGCTGGTATTTCTAATTGGTATCCCGGCTGTTAAGCCTGTAATTGGTGAAGTTACGCCCAATTCGATTGTTGCGGAAGCTGGAATTGAATCTGGAATGGAACTTAAATCGATATCTGGTATCAAAACTCCGGATTGGGAATCAGTAAATATGGGATTGATTTCTCATATTGGCGATGATTTGATGACGGTAACACTAACGTCAGCGAATGAAGTTGGTTCAGAAGTAACGAAAACGCTCGATTTACGTGAGTGGAAGTTCGACCCAGAAACTCAGTCAGCGATGCAGTCGTTAGGTTTTACTCCGTATACACCGGAGGTGTATCGAGTTATCGAGCAGGTCTCGCAAGGTGGAGCGGCGGAAAAAGCTGGTGTGCTTCCAGGTGATGAGGTTGTCGCAATTGGTCAACAACGCGTAACCGAATGGAAGCAAGTGGTTGAAGCGGTTCGTTCTAATCCTGATACACCGCTTGAATTGACAGTGTTACGTCAGGGTTATGAGCAAACATTGACGCTGACGCCCGGTAGCCGTGAGCTAGCTAACAAAGAAGTCGTTGGTTTTGCAGGTATTGCACCTAAAGTCGCAGAATGGCCAGAAAGTTATCGCTTCGATCTTCAGTTTGGTGTATTCGAGTCAATAGGTAAAGCAGTAGACAAAACTGGCCAAGTCATTGGTTTGACAATCAGCATGCTTAAGAAGCTGATTGTTGGAGACGTTGGTCTGAATAATCTGAGTGGACCAATATCAATAGCCAAAGGCGCAGGCGCGACAGCAGATTATGGTTTGGTCTACTTTTTAGGTTTTCTCGCTCTAATTAGTGTTAACCTAGGTATTATTAATCTCGTTCCTTTACCAATGTTGGATGGCGGTCATTTGTTGTTTTTTGCAATTGAAGCAGTCATTCGACGTCCTGTTCCTGAGAAAGTGCAGGAAATGGGCTTTAGAATTGGTGGTGCGATCATCTTCTCGCTCATGGCGTTAGCGCTATTTAATGATTTTACTCGTCTGTGATAGTTCAGAGACAAAAGCAGTAGCAAGGAATAATTAGAACAAGTATGGCGATTAAGCGAATTCTATTTGCAAGTTTACTGGCGACCAGTGTATCTGCAAATGGAGCAGAGAACTTCGTAGTTCAAGATATTGAAATCGATGGATTGCAGCGTGTAGCACTGGGTGCTGCATTGTTGAAAATGCCTGTACGTGTCGGTGATACCATTGGCCAAGGCGATGTTGCAGAAATTATCCGCGCCCTGTATGCATCTGGTAACTTTGAAGATGTGAAAGTGTTGCGTGACGGTGGTGTTCTGATGGTTCAAGTCAAAGAACGTCCTACCATTGCAAGCATCTCTTTTTCAGGTAACAAAGCAATCAAGGACGAGCAGCTACAAGAAAACCTGAACGCGTCTGGCGTTCGTGAAGGTGAAGCGCTTGACCGCACCACGCTAAGCAACATTGAAAAAGGCTTAGAAGACTTTTACTACAGCGTAGGTAAATACAACGCAACAGTAAAAGCGGTGGTTACTCCACTACCACGTAATCGTTCTGATCTTAAGTTTGTCTTTACTGAAGGTGTGTCGGCAAAAATTCAGCAAATCAACTTTATCGGTAATGAAGTGTTCAGTGATGAAGAGCTGCTTTCGCGCTTTAACTTAAATGTTGATGTGCCGTGGTGGAATTTCCTTTCTGATGAAAAGTATCAAAAGCAAGTCCTTGCAGGTGATATTGAAGCACTCAAATCATTCTACCTGGATCGTGGTTACTTAAAATTTAACGTTGATTCGACACAAGTTGCAATCTCTCCTGACAAGAAAGGGGTATACATTACTCTTGGTCTAGAAGAGGGCGAGGTTTACACCGTTAAGGACGTGAAGTTCCGTGGCGATTTGATTGGCGAGGAAGCGACGTTCGAAAGACTTGTGCCATTTGAAGACAATGAGACATACAACGGCTCGTTGGTTACTTCAATGGAAGAAGGAATTAAGCGTGTGCTTGGTGAGTCCGGCTATGCTTATCCTCAAGTGAATACCATTCCTGAGTTTGACGACGAGAATCAAGAAGTTTCTTTGGTCGTTAACGTAGACCCGGGTAACCGAATTTATGTTCGTGATATTCGCTTCACGGGTAATAACTCAACCAAAGATGAAGTCCTTCGTCGTGAAATGCGTCAGATGGAAGGCAGTTGGTTGAACTCGAAATCGATTGAAACGGGTAAAACTCGTCTAAATCGTTTGGGCTACTTTGAAAATGTTGAAGTACAGACGGTTCGAGTTCCTGGTAGTGATGATCAAGTTGACCTAGTTTACTCTGTCAAAGAAGCAAACTCTGGTAGTGTTAACTTCGGTGTTGGCTACGGTACAGAATCGGGTGTGAGCTTCCAGGTTGGCCTGCAACAAGATAACTTTATTGGTAGTGGTAACCGTGTTGGTATCAACGCGATGATGAATGACTACCAGAAAAACATCAGTCTAGATTACCGTGATCCGTACTGGAACTTAGACGGTGTAAGCTTGGGTGGTAAGGTTTTCTATAACGAATTTGAAGCTAAAGAAGCCAATATCGTTGACTATACCAACGAAAGCTATGGCGCGAGCTTAACGTGGGGCTTCCCATTCGATGAGTTGAACCGTTTTGAATTCGGTGTCGGTTATACGCACAACAAGATCGGTAACTTATCGCCTTACTTGCAGGTAGAGCAGTTCTTACGAGCACAAGCAGACAACATTGATTCTAGTGGAGCGTTGAACACAAACGACTTCGACTTCAATATCTCTTGGACACGTAATAACTTAAACCGTGGCTATTTCCCTACGGCAGGTAACCATCAGCGTGCATTCTATAAAATGACCGTACCTGGCTCTGACGTTCAATACTTCAAAATGCAGTACGATGTTCGCCAGTATGTGCCATTGACTAAAAAGCACGAGTTTACCCTCTTGTTCCGTGGCCGCTTAGGTTACGGTAATGGTTACGGTCAAACGGATGGTAACGATAACTTGTTCCCATTCTACGAAAACTACTACGCAGGTGGCTTTACATCGCTTCGTGGCTTTGGCTCAAACTCTGTTGGTCCTAAAGCGGTTTACCGTGATACATCTGGTTCAAATAATGGCGCAGATACAGCAACAGATGACTCTGTTGGTGGTAACGCCGTAGCGCTAGCAAGTGTTGAGTTGATTGTCCCAACACCATTTGCATCAGAAGAAGTACAAAACCAAATTCGTACCAGTATCTTCTTTGATATGGCAAGTGTTTGGGATACGGAGTTTGACTACCGCGATTCAGGTGCGGAATATGGTGACCGTTACTACTACGATTACTCAGATCCAACCAACTACCGCTCTTCTTACGGTGCGGCGTTGCAGTGGATGTCTCCAATGGGGCCACTAGTCTTCTCACTAGCGAAACCAATTAAGAAATTTGATGGCGATGATGAAGAGTTCTTCACATTCACTATCGGTAGAACTTTCTAAAGAGGAAAATATTTTGAATAAAATGATCAAAGCGGCTGGGATTGGCCTTCTTGTACTGAGCTCTTCAATGTTTGCAAATGCGGCAGAAGCTGCACAGAAAATTGCTTACGTAAATACAGCTCAAGTTTTCCAAGCTCTTCCTCAACGTGAAGTTGTACTACAAAAAATGCAGAAAGACTTCAAAAGCAAAGCTGATGAACTGAAGTCAATCCAAGCACAAGCTAAAACAAAGATTGAGAAGCTACAACGTGACGGCGAGCTTTTGGGTCAAGACGAAGTTGAAAAGCTACGTATCGATATCGCGAAGCTAGACAGCGAGTACAAAGTGAAAGCACAAGCACTTGAAAAAGCAAGTGCGCGTCGTGAAGCTGAAGAAAAAGCGAAGCTTTTCAAAACGATTCAAGATGCAGTTAAGAAAGTCGCAGACAAAAATGGTTACGATCTTGTGATTGACATCTCTGCTTTGCAGTACGGCAAGCCAGAATACAATATCTCTGAAGACGTAATTAAAGCTCTAAAATAAGAAGTTATGAAGACATTAACATTAGCCGAATTGGCGACAATTACCGGGGGTGAGCTGTTTGGTGACGAGTCTCTCGTTGTAAGCCGTGTTGCCCCAATGGATAAAGCACAAGAAGGTGACGTAACCTTCTTGTCTAACCCAAAATACGCAAAACACCTTTCTGAGTGCCAAGCTACCGTTGTTATGGTAAAGGCTGAGCATAAAGATCAATGCGTTGGAAATGCGTTAGTGGTTTCAGACCCTTATGTCGCATTTGCTCGTGTGGTTCAAGCGATGGATACCACACCAAAGCCGGCAAACGATATTGCACCAAGTGCTGTGATTGCCGCTGACGTTAAGATGGGTGAGAACGTTACAATCGGCGCTAACGCCGTGATTGAAACGGGCGTGGAACTCGGCGACAACGTAAGCGTTGGCGCTGGTTGTTTTATCGGTAAGAACGCCAAGCTAGGGAATAACACCAAGCTTTGGGCTAATGTCACTATCTATCATGAAGTGTCATTGGGTGATGACTGTCTTGTTCAATCGGGCACCGTTATTGGCTCTGATGGCTTCGGTTATGCGAATGACAAAGGCGAGTGGATTAAAATTCCTCAGCTTGGTTCAGTGCGTATCGGTAACCGCGTTGAGATTGGTGCTTGTACTACGATTGACCGCGGTGCACTCGAAGATACTATCATTGAAGACAATGTCATTCTGGATAACCAACTTCAAATCGCGCACAACGTGCAGATCGGATATGGTACCGTGATGCCTGGTGGTACTATTGTCGCAGGCAGTACAAAAATTGGTAAGTACTGCCAGATTGGCGGCGCGTCTGTTCTGAATGGCCATATCACTATCGCAGATGGTGTGGCGATTACAGGTATGGGCATGGTAATGCGCAGTATCGAAGAAAAAGGCCTTTACTCATCAGGTATTCCACTACAAACGAACAGAGAGTGGCGTAAAACTGCAACTCGAGTTCACCGTATTGATGAGATGAATAAGCGCCTAAAAGCGGTTGAAAAACAGCTGGAACAGAAAGAAGAAATTTAGAACAAGTTATCTTTCGCTCTGTATTTAACGTGAAAGCTAACAGGCTCTAGTTCCATATTCTGTACGAAGACTCGCGAAATGCGGGTCTTTTTCTTCTATAATGACGCGCTCTAAGTAGATTTAACTCCAAGATGGTGCGTATTTTGCTAGTATATTGCAAAGCGATTCGGCTTTACGACCTGTTGCCACGTTTGCCATCTTGGCGGCAAAAAATTGATATAGGAAGACGACTTTGACTACTGAAAAGAAAACGATGAACATCTCTGAAATTCAAGAGCTACTACCTCATCGCTACCCATTCTTATTGATCGACCGAGTGATAGACTTCCAAGAAGAGAAGTACCTTCACGCGATTAAAAACGTGTCGGTTAACGAACCTCAGTTCACAGGTCACTTTCCTCAACTACCAGTATTCCCAGGTGTTTTGATTTTAGAAGCAATGGCTCAGGCAACAGGCTTACTTGCATTTAAATCATTTGGTGCACCAACAGAAAATGAACTGTACTACTTTGCAAGCGTAGACGGCGCGAAATTCCGTAAACCAGTGGTTCCGGGCGACCAATTGGTTATTGAGGTAGAATTTCTGAAAGAACGTCGCGGCATTGCTGCATTTAGCGGTGTAGCAAAAGTTGACGGCGAAGTGGTATGTTCTGCAGAACTGAAGTGTGCTCGTCGAGAGTTTTAATATGATTCATGAAACCGCTAAAATCCACCCGGCAGCGGTGGTAGAAGAGGGCGCCAAAATTGGTGCTAACGTAACAGTAGGTCCTTTTACGTACATCACCTCTACGGTTGAAATTGGTGAAGGCACAGAAGTGATGTCTCACGTTGTGATCAAAGGTCACACGACTATTGGCAAAGATAACCGTATTTTCCCACATGCTGTCATCGGCGAAGAAAACCAAGACAAAAAATACGGTGGTGAAGACACAACTGTGGTTATCGGTGACCGTAACGTCAT
Source organism: Vibrio sp. Vb0598 (assembly GCF_033338935.1). NCBI lineage: Bacteria > Pseudomonadati > Pseudomonadota > Gammaproteobacteria > Vibrionales > Vibrionaceae > Vibrio > Vibrio sp. Vb0598. Next base: position 28,409 of record NZ_JAWOTP010000027.1, read on the forward strand.
TCGTGAAGCGGTCCAAGTTCACCGCGGCACAGTGCAGGACAAAGCAACCACGATCATTGGTGATGACAACTTATTGTGTGTGAATGCACACGTTGCGCATGATGTTGTTATTGGTAACCACACTCATATCGGTAATAACTCGATTCTTGGTGGTCACGTTACTGTTGATGATTATGCTGGTGTGATGGCACTGTCTGCGATTCACCCGTTTTGTACAGTGGGCGCTTACGCGTACATTGGCGGCTGCTCAGCAGTGGTGCAAGATGTCCCAGCTTACGTACTCGCGCAAGGTAACCACGCCACACCTTTCGGCTTGAACCTTGTTGGCTTGAAGCGTAATGGCTTTGAGAAACCAGAGATTCGTGCGCTACAAAAAGCGTATAAAGAAATCTACCGTTCAGGTAAGACGCTAGAAGAAGTGAAGCCTATTCTAGCTGAAATGGCTCAAGAGTGGCCAGCAGTGAAGCGTTTCTCAGATATTCTGGAAACGACGGAACGTGGCATTATTCGTTAATTGGCGAATGAACCAATAAATAAAAAGATCGTGACCGAATTTGAGGTTACGATCTTTTTGTGTTTTATGGATAAGGCAAACCGTTATCCATAGCGCACAGGAAAAATAGCGAAGTAGATATGGAAAGACCATTACGTATTGGCATCATTGCCGGAGAATTGTCTGGCGATACGCTAGGTGAAGGCTTTATCAAAGCAGTAAAGCAACAATATCCAGACGCAGAGTTCGTAGGCATTGGTGGTCCGAAAATGATAGCCCAAGGTTGCGAGTCTCTGTTTGATATGGAAGAGCTTGCGGTGATGGGATTAGTCGAGGTTTTAGGCCGCTTACCGAGACTTCTTAAAGTGAAAGCTGAGCTCGTTCAGTATTTTACTCAGAATCCGCCTGATGTTTTCATCGGGATCGATGCTCCTGACTTCAACTTACGCCTGGAGCTTGACCTCAAGCAAGCGGGCATTAAAACCGTTCATTACGTGAGTCCGTCTGTTTGGGCTTGGCGTCAGAAGCGCATCTTTAAAATAGAAGCGGCAACGAACTTGGTGCTAGCATTTCTTCCGTTTGAGAAAGCGTTCTACGACAAATTTAATGTACCTTGCGAGTTCATTGGTCATACCTTGGCTGATGCCATCCCACTAGAATCAGAACAAGCGCCTGCACGTGAGTTGCTTGGTTTAGAACAAGATAAAAAGTGGCTTGCTGTCCTGCCAGGCAGTCGTGGTAGCGAGTTAAAAATGCTCTCAGAGCCGTTTATTGAAACCTGCAAGTTACTCCATAAAAAATTTCCAGAACTGGGGTTTGTTGTCGCGCTTGTTAATCAAAAACGCCGTGAGCAGTTTGAACAAGCATGGAAAGAGCTAGCGCCAGAGTTGGACTTCAAGTTAGTTGATGACACCGCACGCAACGTCATCACCGCATCCGATGCTGTGATGTTGGCCTCCGGTACCGTAGCGTTGGAGTGTATGCTTCTCAAGCGTCCAATGGTGGTGGGTTATCGTGTGAATGCATTTACTGCTTTCTTAGCTAAACGTCTATTGAAAACGAAGTATGTGTCATTGCCGAATATCTTGGCGGATGATGAGCTCGTCAAAGAATATCTACAAGATGAGTGCACACCAGACAATTTGTTTACTGAGGTTTCTCGCTTATTGGAAAGCGACAATAAACCGATGTTAGATAAGTTTACGGAAATGCATCATTGGATCCGTAAAGATGCGGATCAACAAGCCGCAAACGCGGTTCTAAAACTGATTGAAAAATAGAGATTTATCATGGCTGTTAAACCAAAAGCGACCAAAACCAAAGTTGAACTCCCTCCGTTTGAATATCCGCAAGGTTATCAGCTTGTGGCCGGAGTCGACGAGGTCGGACGTGGCCCTTTGGTGGGAGACGTCGTCACCGCTGCGGTTATCCTTGATCCTAACAATCCTATTGAAGGGTTGAACGATTCGAAAAAATTGACCGAAAAGAAACGCATGGCGTTGCTTCCTGAAATCAAAGAAAAAGCATTGGTGTGGGCGGTCGGGCGTTGTTCTCCTGAAGAAATCGATCAACTGAATATTTTGCAGGCGACTATGGTTGCGATGCAGCGTGCAGTGGCGGGGTTACAGGTTCAACCTGATTTGGTGTTGATTGATGGTAACCGTTGTCCGGAGCTGCCAATGGATGCTCAAGCTGTAGTAAAAGGCGATCTACGTGTTGCCGAAATCAGTGCGGCTTCAATTATTGCCAAAGTCGTGCGTGACCAAGAGATGGAAGAGTTGGATAAACTTCATCCACAATTTGGCTTCGCGAAGCACAAAGGTTACCCAACTAAAGCGCACTTTGAAGCGATTGAGCAACACGGAGTGATCAGTGAACACCGCAAGAGTTTCAAGCCAGTAAAAAAAGCGTTAGGCATAGAATAATCAAACGATCTAATTGGTGTTATAAACCCAACCTCTTTAGGTTAGAATCCCCAACAAAATAGAGTTACACGGTACCTGTTAATGTCAGATCCCAAATTCATCCACCTGCGTGTTCATAGTGACTTCTCGATGGTGGATGGCCTCAACAAAGTTCCGCCAATCGTAAAGAAAGTTGCTGAGCTCGGTATGCCCGCAATGGCGTTGACCGACTTTACCAACCTATGTGGTTTGGTGAAGTTTTACGGTACGGCGCATGGCAGCGGTGTTAAACCGATCATTGGTGCTGACTTTAAAATGCAGTCGGACGAGTTTGGTGAAGAGCTGACACAAGTGACTTTGCTTGCGGCGGATAATGTAGGTTATAAGAACCTGACGTTATTGATATCAAAAGCGTACTTACGTGGACATGTTCAACACCACCCAGTGATTGACAAAGCCTGGTTGGCTGAAATGTCTGAAGGCCTGATTGTATTATCCGGCGGTAAAAGCGGGGAAATTGGTCGCGGCCTTTTGAAAGGCAACCGTCAAATAGTGCAAGGGTGTGTTGATTTCTATAAACAGCATTTTCCAGATCGCTTTTATCTTGAGCTACTTCGTACCGGTCGTCCAGATGAAGAAACTTATCTTCACTTTGCGGTTGAATTGGCAGAGCAGCAGGACTTGCCAGTAGTGGCGACCAATGAAGTTGTATTCCTGAGTCCAGACCTATTTGATGCTCATGAAATACGCGTAGCGATTCACGATGGTTACACATTAGAAGATCCGCGTAGGCCAAAAAACTACAGTCCGCAGCAATATCTTCGTACAGAAGAAGAAATGTGTGAGCTGTTTGCTGATATTCCTGAAGCGTTAGAAAACAGTGTCGAGATAGCGAAGCGTTGTAACGTGACTGTGCGCTTAGGTGAGTACTTCCTACCTGCTTTCCCAACCGAAGGGATGAAAGAGACTGAGTTCCTAGTCATGAAATCCCGAGAGGGGTTGGAAGAGCGTTTAGAGTTCCTATTTCCAGATGAGGAAGAGAGAAAACGTCGCCGCCCTGAATATGATGAACGTCTTCAGATAGAGCTAGATGTTATCAACCAAATGGGATTTCCTGGTTACTTCTTGATCGTAATGGAGTTCATCCAGTGGTCAAAAGATAATGGAATTCCTGTCGGTCCTGGACGTGGTTCCGGTGCTGGTTCTTTGGTGGCTTACGCACTAAAAATCACCGATCTGGATCCACTAGAATATGACTTGCTGTTCGAACGTTTCTTGAACCCAGAACGTGTTTCGATGCCCGATTTCGACGTCGATTTCTGTATGGATAAACGTGACCAGGTTATTGACCACGTTGCGGAAATGTACGGTCGCGACGCGGTATCTCAGATCATCACGTTTGGTACCATGGCGGCAAAAGCGGTAATCCGTGACGTTGGCCGCGTATTGGGCCACCCATTTGGTTTTGTTGATCGTATTTCAAAGCTGATCCCGCCCGATCCAGGCATGACGCTAGATAAAGCGTTTAAAGCTGAACCTGCACTACCTGAATTGTATGAGGCCGATGAGGAAGTTAAAGAACTCATCGACATGTGTCATATTTTGGAAGGCTGTACGCGAAACGCCGGTAAACACGCTGGTGGTGTTGTAATTTCACCTACAACAATTACCGATTTTGCGCCAATTTATGCAGACGCTGAAGGTCACTTTCCGGTTACTCAATTTGATAAAAACGATGTTGAGACCGCTGGCCTAGTTAAGTTTGACTTCTTGGGTTTACGTACCTTAACCATTATTGACTGGGCGTTAGGGCTGATTAACCCACGCCTAGAGCGAGAAGGGAAAGAACCGGTTCAAATTGAATCCATACCGTTAGAAGACCCTGCCTCTTTCCGTTTGTTGCAAAACTCTGAAACGACAGCAGTATTCCAGCTTGAATCTCGAGGCATGAAAGAGCTGATCAAACGACTTCAGCCAGACTGTTTCGAAGACATTATCGCATTGGTAGCACTCTTCCGTCCGGGTCCTTTGCAATCGGGCATGGTAGATAACTTTATCGACCGTAAACATGGTCGAGAAGCGATCTCTTATCCAGATGAAAAGTGGCAACACGAGTCGCTAAAAGAGACGCTTGATCCAACCTACGGCATCATCCTGTACCAAGAGCAGGTAATGCAGATTGCGCAGATCTTAGCAGGTTACACGCTAGGTGGTGCGGACATGCTTCGTCGTGCAATGGGTAAGAAAAAGCCAGAAGAGATGGCAAAACAACGTGCTATCTTTGAAGAAGGTGCGATAAAGAACGGTATCGATGGCGAGTTGGCGATGAAAATCTTCGACTTGGTAGAGAAGTTCGCCGGTTATGGTTTTAACAAATCGCACTCTGCTGCTTATGCATTGGTTTCTTATCAGACTCTTTGGCTGAAAACACATTACCCTGCCGAATTTATGGCTGCGGTAATGACAGCCGATATGGATAACACGGAAAAAGTCGTTGGCTTGGTCGATGAGTGTTTCCGTATGAAGCTCACCGTGCTGCCACCAGACATCAACTCTGGCTTATATCGCTTTAATGTTGATGAAAATGGCGCAATTGTTTACGGTATTGGTGCGATAAAAGGGGTAGGTGAGGGTCCTATCGATGCGATTCTTGAGGCGAGAAATAAAGGTGGTCACTTTAAAGACCTATTTGATTTCTGTGCTCGAGTTGATCTAAAACGCGTCAATAAACGAGTGATAGAGAAGCTGATTTACGCGGGCGCGTTGGATCGACTAGGCCCACACCGCGCGGCGATGATGGCGTCACTCAATGACGCGGTAAAAGCAGCAAGTCAACATCACCAAGCTGAGGCGTTTGGTCAAACAGATATGTTTGGTGTGTTAACGGATGCACCTGAAGAAGTAGAGCATAAGTATACGCAGGTTCCGCCTTGGCCAGAAAAAGTGTGGTTAGAGGGCGAGCGTGATACCCTAGGTCTATATTTGACAGGGCACCCAATTAACGCCTACGTAAAGGAACTAAACAAATACACCAGTTGTCGACTAAAAGACGCAACGCCCACTCGCCGCGATCAATCTGTCACGGTAGCCGGCCTGGTTATTGCCGCTCGTGTAATGACGACCAAGCGTGGTACACGAATTGGTATTATGACACTGGATGACCGAAGTGGTCGCATGGAAGTGATGTTGTTCTCAGATGCGCTGGATCGATACGCTGAACTTCTCGAAAAAGACAGAATTTTGGTCGTTTCTGGACAGGTCAGCTTTGATGACTTCAACGGTGGCCTTAAAATGTCGGCGCGTGAAGTTATGGATCTCGGCAGTGCGCGCGAGAAATACGCTCGTGGTTTGTCGGTATCGATAGATGCAAATCAGATCAACGATCAGTTTTTTGAGCAGTTCAGCCGTATTTTAGAACCGCACAAAGCCGGAACCGTACCCGTCAATGTATACTACCAGCGTGCCGACGCCAGAGCGCGGTTAACATTGGGCACCGAGTGGCGAGTAACGCCAAGTGATACATTACTCGACGATTTAAAACAGTTGCTTGGCAAAAGCCAGGTAGAACTCGAATTTAACTAAAAATTCAGCGCAATATGTTAGACGCTGAGTAAACAAGGATTCATAGATGAGCCTAAACTTTCTTGAATTTGAAAAGCCAATTGCAGAACTAGAAGCGAAAATTGAAGCATTACGTGATGTCTCTCGTCACGGTGGTGATTCTGCGATTGACCTAGATAAAGAAATCGAACAGCTTGAGAAGAAAAGCTTAGAGCTGAAGAAAAAAACCTTCAGCGACCTAGGCGCATGGGAAACAGCTCAACTGGCTCGTCACCCACTACGTCCTTACACGCTGGATTACATCCAACACGCTTTTGAGGAGTTTGATGAATTAGCGGGTGACCGCGCGTTTGCAGACGACAAAGCGATTGTGGGTGGCATGGCTCGCCTTGAAGGCCGCCCTGTGATGATCATTGGTCACCAAAAAGGTCGTGAAACCAAAGAGAAAGTGAAACGTAACTTTGGTATGCCAAAACCAGAAGGTTACCGTAAAGCGCTACGTTTGATGGAAATGGCAGAGCGTTTCAACATGCCGATCATCACATTTATTGACACGGCTGGCGCATACCCAGGTGTGGGCGCAGAAGAGCGTGGTCAATCTGAAGCTATCGCGAAAAACCTAAAAGTGATGTCTGGTCTTAAAGTGCCAGTAATCTGTAACGTTGTTGGTGAAGGCGGTTCTGGTGGTGCACTAGCAATCGGTGTAGGCGACTACGTGAACATGCTTCAGTACTCTACGTACTCAGTAATTTCTCCTGAGGGTTGTGCTTCAATCTTATGGCGTGATTCAGACAAAGCGCCACAAGCGGCAGAGGCAATGGGCCTAACTGCTCCGCGTCTTAAAGAGCTTGAACTGATCGACGAAATCATCGAAGAGCCACTAGGCGGCGCTCATCGCGATCATGTTCAAATGGCAGCGAATATGAAAGCGACACTACTTCGTCAGCTAGAAGATCTAGAACAATTGGATGAAGAGACGCTACGTGAACGTCGTTACCAGCGCCTAATGAGCTACGGTTACTGTTAATTTCGGTGATTGCTATTAAGCGTTAGCTGATATCTCAATTGATAACAGTTAAAATAGAAAGGGTTGGATGAGAGTCCAGCCCTTTTTTGCACCTATCGGATCGTTTATGGAATCGCTTTACCTGCATTTTGCTCAAGTTCTCGGCCGCTACTATCAATCAGGCACTAAGGTTGTCTTGGCGTTTAGCGGAGGAGTGGATTCACGTCTTTTACTCGAATTACTCAGTCGCTACCAACAAGCGCACTCTGTAGAGTGTCACGCTGTGTATGTGCACCATGGTTTAAGCTCGAATGCCGATAATTGGGCCGATAAATGCTTACTTTGGGCACAACAAGTGGGGATATCGTGCTCGACCGAGCGAGTGAGCTTAGACATCAGCAATGGTGAAAGTATTGAACTTCTTGCTCGTGAAGCTCGCTACCAAGCCTTAACTAAGTACATTCAAGAAGGCGATATACTGTTGACTGGTCAACATGCCGACGATCAAATAGAGACTTTTCTCCTTGCGCTTAAGCGCGGCAGCGGGCCTAAAGGGTTATCTTCGATGGCGGAGAGTATGCCGTTTTCTTGCGGATCTCTAGTTCGACCATTGCTTACTATCAAGCGGAATACCATCGAAGAAGCCGCTACTAAATTAGGCTTGGAGTGGGTGGAAGACGAAAGCAATCAAGATACCCGTTATGATCGTAACTTTCTTCGTCATTGTGTTATTCCTGAATTGTCTGGTCGCTGGCCGAGTATCCATCAAGCGGTTCAGCGCAGTGCAAGTTTATGTGCTCAACAAGAAGCGCTATTGGATGAACTATTGAGCGCGGTGTTTGAACGCGCTTTACAAACGGATCTAAGTTTGAGTATTGAAGAACTGGCTAAGCACAGTGGATTAGCGCGTGCGCGCTTGATTCGTATGTGGCTGGCTAAGCTTAATACTAGTATGCCGACTCAGGTACAACTCAATCTTATCTGGAATGAAGTCGCATTAGCTCAGCAAGATGCCAACCCCAAACTACAACTTAAACAAGGTGAAGTGCGCCGTTTTCGAAATCGTCTCTATTGGGTAACGGAAATCGCTGACGTCACTGAGTGGCAAAGTACGATTCAAGTCGATACCGTTTTATTGCTTCCAGAGCGGCTAGGGGAGCTGACCTTAACGACGAGTTCTAGCAACGCAACGATTGCGCTTCCGAGTCAGCCAGAATTGCTTCGCGTGACCTTTAATCCGGAAGGCTTATCAGCGCATCCAACCACGCGTAATCACAGTCGAAAACTGAAGAAGTTGTTCCAAGAATACAATGTGCCAAGCTGGCTGCGTCGTCAAATTCCGATTTTGATGTATCAAGACCGAGTCGTTGCTGTGGCAGATCTGTTCGTTGATCAGGCGTTTAATGGTCAAGATTGTGAACTTATTTGGCGCAGGTAATGAAAATTCATGCCACAATGTCGATTATAAAATATAAAAATCCTTAAATAATAATTGATTAGGTGAAGCAATGAAGAAAACAATCATGGGCGCAATGGTGGCGCTAACCATGTTCAGTGGGCAAGCTCTAGCTGCGGGAGATGCTGCAGCAGGTCAAGCAAAGTCGGGAGTATGCGCGGCGTGTCATGGCGCTGATGGTATTGCTGTCATTCCGGGTTACCCAAATCTGAAAGGGCAAAATGAGCAATATATTATCAGTTCAATTAAAGCTTATAAAAATAAAGAGCGAACAGGTGGACTTGCTGCTGTGATGCAAGCTCAAGCTTCATTGTTGTCTGATGAAGACATCGCTAACCTAGCGGCTTACTACGCAAGTTTGAAGTAAACGTGAGTCTGAAGTAAAGCTTGGACGATCGGGCATTGAGCTGTCCTCATTGGGTTTTATCAACTTATGATATTCGCCATGTTAATTTGCTCAGCCTGGATTTTCGCTGGTGGATCAGAGACAAACATTGAATGTTGTGAAACGCTAAACGATAATAAGCGCAATCGATTGAAGCTTAAGGGATGAACATGAAAAAAATTGAAGCGATTATCAAGCCATTTAAACTGGATGATGTTCGAGAAGCGCTAGCTGAAGTTGGCATTACAGGGATGACTGTCTCTGAAGTGAAAGGCTTTGGTCGCCAAAAAGGTCACACCGAGCTTTACCGTGGTGCAGAGTACATGGTGGACTTTCTACCTAAAGTGAAGCTCGAAATCGTTGTAACGGAAGATGTGGCTGATAAATGCGTAGAGACAATCATTGAAACCGCGCAAACTGGTAAGATTGGTGATGGTAAAATATTCGTCACTGATATTGAGCGTGTGGTTCGTATTCGTACTGGTGAAGAAGACGAAGACGCGATCTAAGGTTTCTTGTCACTTGTTTCGTATTTATTATGCTAAAAGGGAGCCAAATGGCTCCTTTTTTGTTGTTTGCTTATTAGTGAAATCATTTAACCCGAGATTTGTTGTTCTAGATTTCGGGTGCCTACATTCAGGTTTGTCGTATGTTTAAGCGTTTTTTTCTGGCGTTAGCTTTTCTCGTAATGGCGGTATTGGTTGGCTTCCAGGTTATTTTCACCGTACCAGATCAGCCGCAAATTATTACTCAAACAGGTACCGAGCTGACACAAGATATCAGGTGCATCGAATTTAGCGATTCAAAAGCTCTCGATCATGACGGCAAAATCAATGTGCTTGTCTGGAATATCTACAAACAGAACCGGGCTAACTGGCAACGTGCACTCGATGAGTTTTCTGCTGATAAGCAGTTACTGTTATTGCAAGAAGCCAGCATGACACCATCATTTAAACAGTGGTTGGTGGATGGTCGCTGGGTTAGTAATCAAGTGAGTGCTTTTAAGGCGCTGGGTAGCGGTGCCGGTGTAATTAGTATTGCTCAAGGGCAACCAGAAAAAGCCTGCGCTTACACCTCTAAAGAGCCGTGGCTTCGCTTACCTAAGTCTGCATTATATAGCCAGTATCACTTGAGTAATGGCGAGAAACTCGCAGTGGTGAATGTACATGCGATTAACTTCACCGTAGGTACAAAAGAGTATGTATCGCAGTTAACGGCGCTTGAAATGCTTTTAAAGCATCATGTGGGGCCAATTCTATTTGCTGGAGACTTCAATAGCTGGAGTGAATCTCGCGTTAATGCGATGAGGCAGGCCTTAAAGGCTGCGGACTTACAAGAGGTGACGTTCTTGCCGGATCATCGAGTCCAATTTATAACAGGGTTACCACTGGACCATGTGTTTTACCGAGGTCTGACGCTTAAGTACGCAAAAGCGCCGCAGAGCGACGCTTCCGATCATAACCCATTGTTATTGTCATTTACGTTAAATAACTAGCTTAGGTTACCACAATATAAAGTGCCCAAATAACGTAGAAGAATACCCATGGCAGGCTTGCAATCACCAAAGCTTGGCCACGTTCAAACTCCGTCCACGTCAGTACAACGCCGTAGCCGAGCACAATGTACCAAGGCAGAAGCAAAGGTAACGAGCTAGCGAAATGAGACCATTCGTTAGTAAGAGGCAGCTTTAATAGACCATTGAGGCTATTTAAATCGGCAGCGTAAGTCATTACCTGACCATGCTTGAGTAGCAAGCTCGCGTAGCTTGCTACATCGCCCAATACTGCTGGGAATAAGATAGAACACGATGCGGCAAACCATTTCCAGTAACCGTATTGTTGTTTGCTTGCCTTTGTTGCAAGAAAGAACCAAAGCGCGAGCAATAGTAAGGTGGCAAAGCGGTTGAATACATCATTGATGATCGCGCTTGCCATTAGCGTGTTTGGTTCTAATAGCTCAATCTGCTTCGGGTCGATTTGCTGAAATTGCGCAGCAAGTTGGTCACTGAGCCACGTGAAATCGACATTCGAAAAGTAAGCACCCCAGAATAAAAACGGACTAAGCATCAGGAAGATGAACGGTTGCCATCCCCATCCACCGCGTTGATAAAGCGCAAGAAAACAAGATGTTGGAGAACGAAAAATGTCCAACAGCATCACAAGTGGATTGCTTGATGGGTTCATACACTTACCTTCGTTACGTCAACGTACAACTTAAGCTTTTGGCCTGGTTGTAAGTATTTTTTCTTGTGTAGCGAGTTCCATTTCACGATGTCGTTCGTTTTTACTTTGAACTTGCTTGCAATGCCGCTAATGGTGTCGCCAGAGCGAACGTTGTAGAAAACGGTACGGATCACAGAACCTTTGTCTGAGTCTTTCCAAATCACTAGCTTTTGACCCACACGCAATGGATCTTTAGGGCCCATACCATTCCATTTAGCTAACGATTTATACGACACTTTATTGTTACGTGCGATTGACCACAAACTTTCTCCAGACTGAACGACATGGGTGAGTTTGAGTTGACCACGAGCACGAGATTGAGTCTTGCTTAATCGGTTTTGTGCCGTTAATGCGTATTTTGCATCGTCTTTTGTTGATGTCGGAATCAACAGGTATTGACCAATACGAATGTTGTTGTTCGATAGGCCGTTGGCACGTCGAATGACTTTCGTGGTTGTGCCGTATTTATTAGCTAGCACGCTTAAAGAGTCACCAGATTTCACCTTGTAGCGAGCGACCTTCATCCCTTTACCGCGATTTTTCTCCACCTTGGTGAGAAAAGTCTCTTTTTTCTCTACGGGAATCAAAAGTTGGTGCGGCCCCTCAGGCGCTGTCGACCACTGGTTGTATGCAGGGTTGTAACTCTGCAACTCTTTTACGCTAATGCCGGCATAATCTGCGGCAATAGCCAGATCTAACTGCTCTTCTGGATCAACAAGCGTTAGAACAGGCTTGTTTGGAATTGCAGGAATATTAAGTCCGTACTTGTCTTGGTTTGCGATAACGTCAGCCAAGGCCAATAGCTTAGGAACGTAACTGCTGGTCTCTTTTGGTAAGTCTAATGAGAAGAAATCGATAGGTTTACCGAGCTTTTTATTCTTACGAATTGCGCTAGAAACACGGCCACCACCGCTGTTATAAGCGGCGATTGCATGTTCCCAGTTACCATCAAAACGCTCGTTTAGTTGTACTAGGTAGTCCAGCGCTGCATCCGTTGCTGCTGCCACATCTCTGCGACCGTCATACCAGTAGTTTTGCTCTAGTCCCATCATTTTTCCGGTGCCAGGGACAAATTGCCACAACCCAGCCGCACTACCGTGTGAGTATGCAAAGGCATCGAATGAACTTTCCACTACAGGAAGTAAAGCAAGCTCCATTGGGAGTCCGCGCTCTTCGATACGTTTTGTGATCATGTATAGAAAAGGAGTCGCACGCTTAGATACCGTGTAAAGGTGATTTGGGTGCTTTAAATACCACGTACGGTAGTAGTCCACTTTCTTGTGGTTTGGGATATCCATGTCCAGCTGCATGGCGATACGTTGCCACACATCTTCTTGTTCTTGGGGGGAGAGAACTTTAGGCGCGTCGTTAGCGGATTTTTTTGCTAGTGACGATTTATTGCCCGGTTGAGCTTTTACTGCATTTTGCTTTGCAGTCTGCTCAGATTTATTGGTTTCTGGTGTAGAAGACGTTGAATCTGACTGAGTCAATTGACAGCCAGATAATAACAACGCCAACGCCCAAGTATACTTCAAACGCATGGATTCAGCCTATTTAGGGCCTGTTTATCTTCACCTGCCTGTCGCGCAACGTAATGTGCGTGGCAGTCGCAAGATAATAGACATCTTTTAAACACTAACTAATTTATAGAGGCAAAGAGCTTCTAATTATGCAATGGGGAGAAATTCAAATAGATTTATATCAACCCCAAACGTAAGAGAAGCGCCAGTGGCGCTTCTCGAAAAATCAGTCCCTGATAATACTGGGGTCTTGCAAACTTACAAGCAGAAAATGGTTAAAATTCGTTCTTCCACTCGCGTAAAGCAGTAAAAACCGAGCATGGATCGCTATTTTTAATGCGACTAGCAACAGATTGAACCACGTCAGGGTTAGAGGTTCGCAAGAACGGATTAATCCACTTTTCTTTGCGTATTGTTGTTGGAAGTGTCGGAATGTTGAGTGCTCGCAGTCGGTTTACATCGTCGCGATATTGGCGAAGTTGCTCATTGTCAGGTTCAACCGCTAGAGCAAACGCCACGTTACTCGCCGTGTATTCATGTGCGCAGAAGACTTGAGTTTCTTCTGGTAGAGACGTTAGTTTGCTCAGTGATTCAAACATTTGCTCAGGCGTACCTTCAAAAATACGACCGCAGCCAGCAGAAAAGAGCACATCACCGCAAAACAGTTTTCCGTCCCCAACGTAACCGATATGGCCCAAAGTATGACCGGGTAACCCAAGTACTAAGAAAATCTCACCAAACAACTCTAGCTTGTCGCCTTCTTCCATTGGTGTCGTTAGGGTTGGAATTGGTTCTGATTTTGGGCCCACAACGGCGACGTTAGGAAATGCACGCACTAAGTCTGGAACGCCACCAATGTGATCGTTGTGGTGGTGCGTAATTAAAATCGCTTCTAAAGTTAATTCGTTAGCCTGCAGAAATTCTAATACTGGCTTCGCATCGCCCGGATCAACGACTGCGCAGCGCTTATCGCTATTTTGTATCAGCCAGATGTAATTATCATTAAATGCGGGTATGCTTTTGATCTCTAACACGATTCGTTCTCCGTCACCCATTTTAGTCAGGTGGTTAATGAAACCAGCACTCAGCAACAAAACTATACCACACCCGTCGACTTGGTCAGCAATGAACAACGGTCCGTGGGTGCTTGAGTCAATCCAGACCCGACTTGATGAATGGTGCCCGAAACTCTTCGGCTACCATATGCTCAAACTGGGCGGGTTGAGCTGTGAGCTAACCAGCTGTAATTGTAACATTCAACACCAAGTCAACGTAGATATCCAGAACCCGTTGCATAATGTGATTGCGGATGGTTACGAATTACCCTTTTTGGAAAAAAGCTTTGATGTTGTGATACTCGCTCATCAGCTCGACTATGCAAGCGATCCACACCGTTTGTTGCGTGAAGTCGATAGAGTGATGATGGATGATGGCTATGTAATTATTACTGGATTCAACCCATTAAGCTTGACTGGATTAGCGAGTTTGCTTCCATGGCGTAAACATAATTTGCCTTGGAGTGGACGAATGTTTACGTCGAACCGCATCAAAGATTGGTTAGGGTTACTTAATTATCAAGTGATTCATTGTGATCGTTATGCGCTGTTTCCGATGAAACGTTACCGTACGATGTGGACATGGTTGGAAAATAGTCTTGGTGATTGGGCATCACCCGCTGGGAGTTTGTATTACATAGTCGCGCGGAAACGGACATACCCTCTCAAGCCTATCAAACCGCATTGGCGCTTGAAGAAAAAGCTCACACCACTTGGGGTGATGAATCGAGAGGGTAACACTATGAGGAAAGAATCTCGCTAAGAGGGTTGGTAACCTGTATCTTCCTCAGTTGGGTTTTCTGCAGCAGTCCGGGCTAGCTCGTCACACATTTCGTTCTCACGATGGCCCGCGTGGCCTTTTACCCAATGCCATTCAACTTGATGGCGTGCGGTTTCTTTGTCTAGAGCTTGCCATAAATCGGCATTCTTCACGGGTTTTTTATCCGCTGTTTTCCAACCACGCTTCTTCCAGTTATGGATCCACTGAGTAATACCTTGGCGCACATATTGGCTGTCAGTCGTTAAAGTGACTTTGCAAGGTTGTTTTAGCGTCTGCAGCGCGACGACAGCCGCCAACATTTCCATGCGGTTGTTGGTAGTTAACGTATAGCCTTTGGAAAGTGTCTTTTCTACGTCTTTGTAACGCAATACTATGCCGTAACCACCTGGTCCTGGGTTACCTAAACAAGAACCGTCAGTGAAAATCTCAACGTGTTTGGTCATATTTTTTGGTACTATTAGCCGAAACATTTAATAAAGCATAGTCTGACATACATAACCTTATGAATACCAGCAGCAATTCTGAATATAACCGCATTGTCGTTCTCGATACCGAAACCACAGGTATGAACCGCGAGGGTGGTCCTCACTACATGGGACACCGCATTATTGAAATCGGTGCCGTGGAGATCATCAACCGTAAGCTGACTGGTCGTCACTTCCACGTTTATTTAAAACCCGATCGTGAAATCCAACCAGAAGCGGTGGAAGTTCACGGTATTACGGATGAATTCTTGGTTGATAAACCGGAATACGCGAGCGTGCACCAAGAGTTTCTTGAGTTTATTAAAGGCGCAGAACTTGTTGCCCACAACGCGCCCTTCGATACCGGCTTTATGGATTACGAGTTTGGCATGCTCGATCCTAACATCGGCAAAACGGACGACTACTGCAAGGTGACCGATACCCTTGCTATGGCGAAGAAAATCTTCCCTGGTAAGCGAAACAACCTTGATATCTTATGTGAACGTTACGGTATTGATAACTCGCACCGTACACTCCACGGAGCTTTGCTCGATGCGGAGATTCTAGCCGACGTTTACCTCTTTATGACGGGTGGTCAAACGAGTCTAGAATTTAACGCGAATAAACAAGAGGGTGGGGTAGAAACCATTCGTCGTATTGAAGGAAGAAAAGCGCTAAAGGTTTTGCGCGCAAGTGCCGATGAACTAGAAGCTCACCAAAAAAGATTAGAGTTGGTGAACGACTGTATTTGGCATCAATAGGAGAAGCTATGTTGAGGGCTTTGTTGGTCGCGTTTTTAGCGATATGGAGTAGTCTCTCGAGTGCTGCGAGTGAATCTACAATGTCTTTGTTAGACAATCGCTTTCGAGTTGATCCAACCATCGAGCAGATCACGTTTTTGGTTTATCGTGAGCAAAGTTCTCAGCCAGTTGTTTTAGTCCGTCCTGACGGTAAAAAATACTATGCTTGGGGCTCTTACGACAATGTACGTTGGTATCAAGAAGCCTCACTCGATATTATTTCCGTTGATAACCCGATGCCAGGTCCATGGCAGGCTGTGGGGAAAGTTACGCCTAAAAATAACATCCGCTTAATTTCTCACCTAAAGCTCAGTACGGATCTGTTCCCAAACCGATTATATAATGGGGAAGCGCTTAAGTTTACAGCTCGTCTGACCTCCGACGGCAAACCTCTTGTATTGCGCGACTTCCTTGATCGCGTGAATCTGCGCGTGACATTTACCAAGTTTGTCGAAAATGAAGATGAGCTGATCAAAGAAGCTCGTCCAGTGCCGATGGTTGTGGGTGAGTTTTCTGATGACGGCCGCGGCTTGGATGAAAAAGCAGGGGATGGTGTGTTTACGGTTCAGCTCCCGATAGACGTTGAGCCTGGTAAGTACCGCGCGCGCATCACGTCTGGCAATGGCGTATTCTTACGAGCGCAAGAACAAGTCATCTTGGTTTATCCGAACCCAATCTCTCGTACTTTTATTCAGGCTCGTAATTCCGATAAGCCACACCAATTAGTGGTGAGTGGCGAGCAAGGTATGATTGCACCAGGCTCTATAGCAGTCACAGTGAAAAAGGACGCACCCGATGGTTTCATTAGTTACAGCCAAGGACAGGTCTCTAAAGATGGAATGAGAGTTACGTTGAACCTCAATAACGATGCTGAGCTTGGTAAGTACGCATGGCGCGGCGAGATCTTTGCCACTGATTTTGCAACCCAGCGCTCGTTGGTGTTTCCTATCCCAGAGCAAACCTTCAGTGTTGTTGATGAAGTTGATCTAGAAGCTGCTCGAATTGCAAAAGAAGCTGAATTAGCCGAACAGCGCCGTATTGAAATGGAAAAGCAAATTATCGCTGAGCGAGAGGCTGAGCGTAAGCGCAGCATGATTATTATCGCGGTGGGTAATTTGATAATGCTGCTGATTGTGATCATTGCATGGATAGTCTGGCGCAAAATTAAAGCGAAGCGCGATGCCATGCCAGAGATGCAATTAGAAGTACCAAAGAAATAGTAGTAACACATAAAGCGAGAAACGGAGCCAATCGGCTCCGTTTTTTTATCAAGTTACCAAGTTGGAAGAAGAAAAATGGATAAATTATGAATATTTAAGTTTACTGTATTCAAATATATGTTTGGGATTTTATATAAATAATATATCATTTTTACTTTCTAAATTGGTTGCATTTTTAATGTGACTAACTTTCAAAACAATCAATTAAAGATAAAAGAAATAATGAATAAAATTTTAGCTTTTTTTTGTGCAGTGATAATTGTAGGTTGTTCTTCTATTGATAATGGTGTTAATAATCCAGATTCGGGAAGTAATAATTTAAAATCACTTGATACCTTCACTTTCGATCCCTTAAGTAAAATCCAAAAAGTAGAAATACCAACTTATTATGATGGCTTGTTTGATACAGCAAGACCCTATTTAGATGAAAAGTACCCTTACACTTATGTCAGTAAACCTCAAGCATACATAATTGATGACGAGATTATTTCTTTTGCTCCCTGGTTTCCTGTCGAAGGAAGGTTTACGGTTTTTCCAACCGCTCACTATATAGTTATAACTCAAGAAACCGAGAGTGGCTTAGTCTCCGCACGATTTAATCATGAACAAGTAATTAAGCTGTTAAGTGAAGAGTATAAAATTACTGAGCATACAAGTCCGTTTTTTCATTATGTTCTAGAGGTTTCTCCAAGTGAACAAGCCAATTTTGTAGAAGATATCCATAAAAAATTGAGTAGACTTCCTTCAGAATAAGGGTTTCTGGTTGAATTTTGATCAATAAAGTCAGGGGTTCTGGCTTTATTGATTGCATGGAGTTCTATTCATATTGATTTGGGCTTTGTAATAGGTAGTACGCCATAATAACAAGAGCCGATCTTGTAGGGTTTCTGGATAAATATTCAGCTGTGCGTGATAAATAAGAATAAGTAAACGCGAGGTCTCTGATGAAATACAAAAAGCGTCAGAAGTACAAATACACTCTCCATTCTGAAGAAAAGATTGAGACTCACATTTCAGTGAGTCAGGCGTATGACAGCCCTTTTCTTAGTTTGTCCAAACAAGGCGTGTTAACGATTAAAAAGGGCTATGCATGGGATGGAGCGAGTGGGCCAGCGTTAGACACAAAAAACATTATGAAAGCTTCTTTAGTGCATGATGCTCTTTACCAACTCATGAGGGAAGAGGTGTTGCCTCAAAGTGCTCGAAAGCATGCGGATACGTTGTTGAGAGAAACATGTTTAGAAAAAGGAATGTCTAGCTTCAGAGCAACTTATATCTATTATGGCGTCAGAGTTGTCGGCGGGTTCTTTTCTAGACCCGATACTTTGTGTGCTTAATGGGAACATCTTTCCAACGTTTAACTGTTTATTTATACAGTTTAGTTATGTAAGCTCCAAGGTGATACAAAGGAGTAGTACATAATGACAATAAGATATGAAGAGCATGTGCCAAGCCCGAAAGAATACTGTGATATGCGTATCAAAGCCGGGCTATCACCCAAATCGTTGAAAGCTGCTGAAATTGGTCTACCCAATTCGTTATATGGCGTATCTGTTCGGGATGAAGGAAAGCTCATTGCAATGGGTCGGGTTGTTGGTGACGGGGCGTGTAACTTCGAAATTGTCGACGTTGCCGTTGATTCTGATTATCAAGGCAACGGTTTAGGTAGAAAAGTCATGGAATACATCGACGGTTATCTTTCTTCTGTTGCACTTGAAGGCTCTTACGTTTCTATGATTGCTGATGAACCGGTCTTTTACGAAAAGCTTGGTTATAGGCTGGTGGCTCCTAAAAGCCAAGGGATGACAAAAAAGTTTAAGCCAAAGGCGTAACACGTATTCAGCTGTGAAGATAAGCACTAGAAAACAGGAGTTTAATTTCCTGTTTTCTATATTAAATTTGTATTTAAGCCACTTCTGGAATAGGTTTGGGTGGCTGCTCTAAATCAGGCTCTTTTTGAACAGTAGGAATTTGTCCCTCACCCACAGCACTGATGTAACAGCCACTAAGTTTAATGGCAAGGTACATATCAGCTCGCAGTAAGATGCCTCCTTCACTGGTGCTGATACCAGTAAGCTCACACCATTGACGAAGACGTCGTTTCCTTCCTGCGAGGATTAAGCGTACACCTCTCTTTTTCAAAGTATTGTGAATATCTGCCAGTGTTGCCATCACACTGAGATCCAAGTGAGTAAAGCTCGATACGGCGTCGATGACAACGCAACTTGCGTCTTTGTGATGCTCTGCCTGCTCTAACACTCTACGTTTAAAGTAAGGAGCATTGAAGTAAGTTAGCGGTGAGTTAAAGCGGTAAATCACCATTCCAGGAATAGGCGAAGCTTTTCCTGAGTCGTCGATGGTCCGAATGGTACCTTTTTCATCCAAGCCAAGTAGCTGATCACTCGGTCGCATGACAATCCGTAAAAATTGAAACAGCCCTAACAGTACCGCCAAAGTGATCCCCGGTATTACACCCACGATCAACACAGAAATAAAAGTAATGATGGCCAGATAAAATGCATCTTTGTCACGAGATTTTAATTTCCAAATTGCTTTAAGATCGAGCAGCGATAGGGACGCAATGATCAATACAACACCAAGTGAAGCGATAGGGATGAACTGTAAAGGCTCGTAAATAAATACCGCAATAATGGCAATGGTGATTGCGGCGACAATCGAAACTAATTGAGATTTACCGCCATTTGCATCATTGACGGCTGTGCGTGAGTCAGCGCCGCTTATCGCGAAACCTTGCGAAAACGCTGAGGCAATGTTGGCAAAACCCAACGCCTGAAACTCTTTATTAGCATCAATATCATAACCGTTTTTAGCAGCGAAACTGCGGGCGGTGAGCATCATGCTAACAAAACTGACAATCGCAAGGTTGAGCGCCGGGACCACTAGTTCACGGACTTCACCTAGCTCAAACTCCGGTGTTTGAAACTGAGGGAAGCCACCTTGAGTGAGTCCGACAACCGATACGCCCATCTCTTGTAAATGGAAAAACCAAACTGACGCAGTAGTTACGAGGATCGCCAGCATGGCAGCAGGCCAAGTTGGTCGGTAGCGTTTGGTGAGCAAATAAACGACAACTGTCACGATACTCAGAGTTACAGTAGGCCAATGAAGATCGGTTAATCGTTGTGGAGCTTCCCATAAACGTTCCAGTAAATAACGTTGCTCGTATTTCAAACCGACTACTTTCGCAAACTGACCAACGATAATTGTGAGAGCAACACCGTTGAGTAGACCCAAAAGAATCGGACGAGAAAGGAAATCTGCAAATACCCCTAGCTTGAAACGACTTGCCAGTACACACCAAATTCCCGTCATCGCTGTCATGGTCATAACCAACTGCCAATGTTTTGTGGGGTCACCTGCGGCAAGTGGTGTCACAACAGCAGCGATCACTGCACAGGTTGCTGCATCGGGTCCGACAATGAGTTGTCGAGATGTGCCCATCATGGCGTAAACCAACATTGGCAGTACGCACGAATACAGACCGACAATTGCGGATACACCAGTTAACTGTGCATAAGCTATGGCAACTGGCAGTGCAACCGCGACAACAGAAAAGGCGGCTCTAAAGTCGTTAACAAACCATTCTTTTTGATAATGCTTAAGCTGAACAAGCCCTGGGAACCACTGTGCGAGTAATATTTTAGCCAACGGATTTACCATATATGTGAGTGAGTTACTTAAAGTATACACCGCTTAGTTGGAACGTCTGTGAGTTAGTTATCACTGGAAATCGGGGAAAAGATTGGAGTGCGAGGATTTTATTGCGCAGGGGGGCTTTGTAGTGTGAGGTGTTATGAATCCGATTCTGGAAGCAATAAAAAACGGGAGCTGATACTCCCGTTTGTGGTCTCAGATTCTAGAGTTACGCGACACTATCCATCTGAGGGTATAGCGGCTTTGCGGCAAGCAGTTCCGGCTCAAAATCGTCAACGTTGATTGTATCTAGACGATGCTGTTCCGCTTCTCTGAGTAGATCGGCTTCTTCTTGCGTGATAAAGCCTTGCTCTAGCCCTTCCTGAGCAATCATATCCAAACGTAAGAATGGGCGACGCTTACCCTGCGCTTTACATACTTTGTCAAACACAGGCTCGGCTTGAAGAATGACTGATAGTGCAAGCTCAATCTTACCTGCTGCGTTGTGCTCGGTTGGTTCAAGGTATTGACCGCGACCAATGCGTGAGCGCGTTGCACTTGGCGTTTGTAGAATGCGTGCCACTTTACTGTCTAGTTTATCGCTTGGTGCTTTGCGTACGCGACCAAATGGCATGATTAATACGCGTAGCGCACGGCCAATTACTTTGTTCGGGAAGTTTGCTAAGAATTCATCTACTGCCACTTCAGCTTGTTTCAAACTGTCTTGTAGACCCCAGTGTACTAATGGTAAATCTTCGACTGGGCGGCCATCTTGCTCAAAGCGTTTCAACGTCGCAGAGCTCAAATATAGCTGGCTTAGAATGTCACCAAGACGCGCTGATAGACGCTCTTTACGCTTCAAAGAGCCACCTAGCACTGCCATTGAGATATCCGATAGCAGAGCAAGGTTTGCACTGTAACGGTTCAATTGTTGGTAGTAACGCTTGGTTGCATCTTTGGTTGGTGATGAAGAGCCCAGACCGTCGCTCAAACCAAACCAGATACTGCGCACTAGGTTACTCATTGTAAAGCTCACGTGACCAGCAAGCGCTTTATCAAATTTCTCGACAGCATTACTTGCTTCAGAATACGCCGCGTTCATTTCTTCAAGAACGTACGGATGGCAACGGATTGCGCCTTGGCCAAAGATGATCATTGAGCGTGTTAGAATGTTAGCACCCTCAACCGTTACCGCGATTGGCGCACCTTGGTAACCACGAGCTAGGAAGTTAGAAGGTCCCATACAGATACCTTTACCGCCTACGATGTCCATTGCATCGATGATGCTTTGCTGGCCGCGGTGCGTACAGTGATACTTCACGATAGCTGAGATTACTGAAGGCTTTTCACCTAAGTCGATACCCGCAACGGTTAAGTTGCTTGCTGCATCCATCACGTAAGCATTACCACCCAAGCGTGCTAATGGTTCTTCAACTCCTTCCATATGACCGATCGGCTGTTTGAACTGACGGCGAATACGTGAGTAAGCACCGGTTGCCATTGCCGCAGTTTTGATGCCACCTGTTGAGTTTGAAGGTAGTGTGATACCACGTCCAACCGACAGACACTCAACCAGCATACGCCAACCTTGGCCCGCCATTTTTTCGCCACCGATAATGAAATCGATAGGAACAAAGATGTCTTTACCGCGCGTTGGACCATTTTGGAATGGCACATTGAGTGGGAAGTGTCGGTTACCAATCTCAACACCTTTGACATCAGTTGGGATAAGCGCACAAGTGATGCCAAGATCTTCTTTGTCGCCTAGCAAACCTTCAGGGTCGCGAAGTTTAAATGCTAAGCCTAGTACGGTTGCGACTGGCGCTAGGGTGATGTAGCGCTTGTTCCAAGTCAGGCGCATACCCAGTACTTCTTTTCCTTCCCATTCGCCTTTACAGACCACACCGTAATCTGGAATAGAGCCTGCGTCAGAACCCGCTTCTGGGCTCGTTAAGGCGAAACAAGGGATTTCCTTACCTTCAGCTAAACGCGGTAAGTAATGATTTTTTTGATCTTCAGTACCGTAGTGTTGCAGTAGCTCACCTGGGCCCAAAGAGTTAGGAACACCAACGGTAGACGATAGAACGCCAGAAACACCCGTTAGTTTTTGTAGTACTAGTGATTGCGCGTATGCTGAGAATTCCAGACCACCGTACTTTTTCTTAATGATCATGGCGAAGAACTTATGATCTTTCAGGTATTGCCAAACTTCTGGCGGTAAGTCCGCGAGTTCATGGGTCACTTGGAAATCACTCACCATGGCGCACACTTCATTCACGGGGCCGTCTAAAAAGGCTTGTTCTTCCGCACTTAACTTAGGTGCTTGAATCGCGTGTAGCTTTTGCCACTCTGGTTTGCCTTTAAATAGTTCGGCTTCCCACCAGACGGTACCTGCGTCTAACGCTTCTTTTTCGGTTTGAGACATAGCTGGCAGCACTTTCTTGAAAAGCACTAACGCTTTACGGCTAATTAAAGACTGACGTACGCCAGGAACCGCGAGCACAGCTGCGGCGAGAACGTAAATAGCCCAACCAATAACGCCGACAGTACCTGCTACTGTAAGAGCCAGCATGGCCGCGGTGAGTAAGCTAATAGATTTCACGAGAGACATGCGGTGGTAGAGCGTAATGCCTAGCACGATCGCCATCGTGATGATTGAGAGCAAGATGTCCATATATATTTTCCTTTTCAGACTTTATAAGTTTTGTACGTCTGTATGTTAGGTAAGAGGTCTAACCAGTTGGTTTAAGTGTAATCAAAATATTAAGGAAATGTAAAACATAAGATTGGATAAAAAGTGATCTAAGTAGAGTTAAAATTCTAAAGTTGAGATTTGAGTGATGGTTTCATGAGCAAGTTGACAAGTTTATTACCATCACTAATCTAAATCTGTTGGTTCACTATCGACACTAATTCTCGTTTGTGGGTAAACTCAGAGTAATCAAACCCGAGTTCAGGTTTATGAAATGTCCGATACCAAATTGGTATCAGAACAATTTGCTCAGTGAGTCTAGAGCTGACTGAAGCCGAAATAATAAAGAGAACGTCTTATGTACCATGATCTGATTAGAAGTGAATTAAACGAAGCTGCTGAAGTGCTCAACAAATTTTTAAGCGATGACCATAACATTGCGCAAATCGAAGCAGCGGCGAAAATGATTGCTGACTCATTCAAGCAAGATGGTAAAGTATTGTCATGTGGTAACGGTGGTTCTCACTGTGATTCAATGCACTTTGCCGAAGAGCTAACAGGCCGTTACCGAGAAAATCGTCCTGGCTATGCTGGTATTGCTATTTCAGATCCAAGCCACCTTTCTTGTGTGAGTAATGACTTTGGTTATGACTTCGTGTTTTCACGTTATGTAGAAGCGGTTGGTCGAAAAGGTGACGTACTGTTTGGTCTGTCGACGTCAGGTAACTCAGGTAACATCCTGAAAGCGATTGAGGCAGCGCAAGCTAAAGGCATGAAGACGATTGCGCTAACAGGCAAAGATGGCGGCAAAATGGCAGGCCTTGCAGATATTGAAATCCGCGTGCCACACTTTGGTTATGCAGACCGCATTCAGGAAGTTCATATTAAGATTATTCATATCATCATCCAGTTGATTGAAAAAGAGATGGAATAACCGTTTTACGGCCACCGTTTCGAGCTGTGTTGTTAGGGAGTTTTTTAAGCCATGTGTGAATTGCTCGGTATGAGCGCTAATGTTCCAACGGATATTTGTTTCAGTTTTACTGGGCTCATGCAGCGTGGAGGTCGAACCGGCCCACACCGTGACGGATGGGGGATCACCTTCTACGAAGGGAAGGGCTTTCGAACCTTCAAAGATCCCAAGCCAAGTTGTGAGTCTAAAATAGCAGAGTTGGTACAAAATTATCCCATCAAAAGTCGTGCGGTCGTTAGTCATATCCGACAGGCGAATCGTGGTGGTGTTAATTTAGAAAATACTCATCCCTTTACACGTGAGCTGTGGGGTAGGTATTGGACGTTTGCGCATAACGGTCAGCTCTCTGGCTACCAAGACTTGCATACAGGTCGACATAGACCTGTCGGTGAGACAGATAGTGAACTGGCATTTTGCTGGTTGTTGAAGCAAATGGAAGATCGATATCCTGAGCCACCAAAGGATATGGAGTCGGTATTCTTATATGTTGCTAAATGTTGTGATGAGCTAAAAGAGAAGGGTGTATTTAACATGCTTCTGAGTGATGGTGAGTATGTAATGACGTATTGCACCAATCATTTGTATTGGATCACAAGACGCGCACCGTTTGGAAAAGCCGCGTTGCTTGATGAAGATGTGGAAATTAACTTCCAAGAAGAAACAACGCCACACGACATCGTTTCTGTGATCGCAACTCAACCTTTGACGGGCAACGAAGCTTGGCAGCGTATGAAACCTGGCGAATACGGCTTGTTTCACCTAGGTGAACTAGTCAAAAATAATGCCTCTGAACTGGTAAATGTGCCGTTTGCGGCGGCTAAGCCAGGCAATCAAGCGCCAACCGAACCGTTAGAGTGATGGTCTCTTACTCTGAATATAAAAATAAAGCTCGCTCAATCGCGAGCTTTATTTTTATGCGTTTTAAACCGAGGGCGGATACGGATGAGCATTCTTACTTTCTAGAGTGCTGGTAGTAGAGTCCTAGTCTCGCTAAGGCTTGCTGTAAAGACGTAACTGATAGAAATTTCTCATAAAACACCTCGTCAGTCTGAACGGTGAAGAACGAACCAGATTCAGAATCTACTTTCCGAGTGTTATGTTACTCAAGTGGTTATGGGATTTTTTAGAATGTTGGGTTTTAGGTTTCTAGTCTCACTACGGCTTTTTTGAATCAAGTTTATAAGTATTAAAACAACCAAGAGCAGCCCTCAGGCTGCTCTTTTGTGCTTGGAGTTTATTATTCAGGGCTACTCATCTGAGGCGTACCCATGTACGCCAAGCTCTGCGCCATCTAAATAGGCTTTACCATCCTTCATGATCAACCGCTCGTCTACCAGCCACTTAGCCACCATAGGGTAGATTCGGTGCTCCTGCGCCTGAACACGTGCCGCAAGTACACTAGCATCATCGTCTTCGAACACAGGAACTTTTGCTTGCAGTATGACAGGGCCACCATCAAGCTCTTCCGTTACAAAGTGCACACTCGTACCATGTTCTTTGTCGCTAGCATCAATTGCTCTCTGGTGTGTGTGTAGCCCAGGATATTTTGGTAGAAGAGAAGGGTGGATATTGATCATCTTACCCATGTAATGAGAAACAAATGCGCTGCTCAGAATGCGCATGTAACCAGCAAGAATAATCACGTCTGGTTGGTATTCATCTATTTGACTCATTAGCTCTGCATCAAAGCTTTCACGCGATCTGAATGCTTTAGGGTCGACAAAGTGACCGTCCACATCAAACTTTTTTGCACGTTCTAAACCAAAAGCATCTGCTTTGTTAGAGAACACGGCTGCCACTCGTGCGTTTGGCATGCTGTCTTCGCAAGCTTCCAAGATAGCTTGCAGGTTACTTCCGTTACCCGAGATGAGGACCACAATGTTTTTTAGGGTATGGTTTTTCATGATGTCGAGAGCGCCTTGGTATTGTAGGTTGGAGTTATGTAGCTTCTAAACTACCTACTAATAGAATGGTTTTTAGTGTTCTAGATAGCAAAATGAGGACCTAGTCATCTAGTGTCCTCATTCTTCTTATCTTTTGAGCTCGATTTGCAAATTATTGGATTTCAACTTGCTCTTCGTTCGCGTTTGCTTGTGCGATTTGACCAATCACCCACGCGTTTTCGCCTTCTTCTTTAAGAAGAGCAACTGCTGCATCTGCCTGGTCTTTCGGTAGTGCGACGATTAGACCTACACCACAGTTGAATGTGCGGTACATTTCGTGTGTGTCGACGTTGCCTTTCTCTTGTAGCCACTTGAAGATAACTGGCCATTCCCAACTGTTACCATCGATAACTGCTTTCGTGCCTTCAGGCAGTACGCGTGGGATGTTTTCCCAGAAACCACCACCAGTGATATGAGAAATCGCATGGATGTCGTGTTTCTCAATCATCTTAAGTGCTGACTTGATGTAAATTTTTGTTGGTTCCAGTAGGTGCTCACCAATAGTGCGGCCTGCTAGCTCTTCGCTCTTATCTGCACCAGATACTTCTAGGATCTTACGGATAAGGGAGTAACCGTTTGAGTGTGGGCCGCTTGAGCCAACAGCGATAAGTGCATCACCAGCAGCGACTTTCGTGCCGTCAATCACGTCTTCTTTTTCTACTACGCCAACACAGAAACCAGCTACGTCGTAGTCTTCGCCTTCATACATGCCAGGCATCTCCGCAGTTTCGCCACCAATTAGGGCACAACCTGCTTGAACACACCCTTCTGCGATACCTGAAACAACATCCGCTGCGGTATCAACGTCTAGTTTGCCTGTTGCGTAGTAATCTAGGAAAAACAGTGGCTCTGCGCCTTGCACGATAAGATCATTTACACACATTGCCACTAGGTCGATGCCAATCGTGTCGTGCTTGTTCATATCCAGTGCTAGGCGAAGTTTTGTGCCAACGCCATCAGTACCAGAAACCAGTACAGGTTGTTTGTATTTAGTTGGCAATTCGCATAGCGCGCCAAAACCACCGATACCACCCATAACTTCAGGGCGACGAGTACGTTTTACCGCACCCTTAATACGATCCACAAGCGCGTTGCCTGCATCAATATCTACACCAGCGTCTTTATAGCTAAGAGAAGAGTTGTTACCACTCACAGGGAAGTCCTCGGTATTAAGTTGGATATGAAAACGGCGCTATTCTAACAGTGCTTAAACATAGATAGCAAACGTTTGCGTCTGTTTTTTTCTTTAGTGATTTATCCTGATATCCCTGTGAAAATCATGTATAATCTGAAGGTTTGTTTAAATATTGCCAACTATAGCCGGAGATGGACATGAAAGTTGTTGAAGTAAAGCACCCTCTAGTAAAACATAAAATTGGTCTAATGAGAGAAGGTGACATCAGCACAAAACGTTTTCGTGAGTTAGCGACTGAGGTCGGTAGCCTACTTACTTACGAAGCAACGTCAGACTTTGAAACAGAAAAAGTGACCATTGATGGTTGGAACGGTCCGGTAGAAGTAGACCAGATTAAAGGTAAAAAAGTAACCGTAGTGCCAATCCTACGTGCAGGTCTAGGCATGATGGATGGAGTTCTTGAGCACATGCCAAGCGCACGTATCAGTGTTGTGGGTATTTACCGTGATGAAGAAACGCTTGAGCCAGTTCCTTACTTCAACAAGCTTGCTTCAAACATCGAGGAGCGTATTGCGCTTGTTGTTGACCCAATGCTTGCAACAGGTGGTTCTATGATTGCTACGATCGATCTCCTAAAAGAGAAAGGTTGTAACCAAATCAAAGTGCTGGTACTTGTTGCTGCACCAGAAGGTATTGAAGCGCTAGAAAAAGCACACCCAGATGTTGAGCTATACACTGCGGCAATCGATGAGAAGCTTAATGACAAAGGCTACATCGTTCCGGGTCTAGGCGATGCAGGTGATAAGATCTTCGGTACTAAGTAATTCTTTGATGTATTACTATGACTGAACAGAAAAAGGCTTGGTGAAAACCAAGCCTTTTTTGTTTTCAGCCCTAAACCACCTACTTCAGTAGGTGGTTATCATCCGTTTCGGCTTTGCCTGTAAAACTACT
>NZ_JAWOTP010000028.1:0-54869 GCF_033338935.1 Vibrio sp. Vb0598
GCGGGGTGGAGCAGCTTGGTAGCTCGTCGGGCTCATAACCCGAAGGTCGTCGGTTCAAATCCGGCCCCCGCAACCAAATACAAGACGATAGATTGAGTACTTATTTAGTATACAATTGTTAAGTCGTCTACGGATGCGCCGCTTGATTCAACGCCTGCTTCTCGCAACCAATCACATCGCTCTTTTCATAATGCTGCGAAGCATGAATCCCCAAAAGCTAAACTTTTATCCGCATCATATGATGTCGGACGATTTCGTTTGTGTTTAAAACACGATATGAATCGGCTGACGTACAAGTATGATGAGGCTTCGCGTGTTTTATCTACTTTAATTAACAGAGTTATCCACATACGTCGTTCTGTGGATAAGTTGGTTGATAAAGTGTTTTTAGCTTGACTTTTTATGATGGGGAAGAAAGATCTTTTCTCTAAAGTGAAGTGGAAACAACAAAGAAATATAAATTAACTCTTTGTTATATAAGGGAAAAATAAGTTTTTTGTCGGATCGAGTACGTTAAAATACGATCATTAACTGGTATTTTTTTGATCCTAGTCATTTCTCCGAGCTGTGTTTAACTTTTTTCTGCTAGCTTGTTTTTCTTGAATCTCAAATTTTTTTCCACATTACAAAATTGAGAACAAGGTCATGAATTGAACATGCAAAAGTACTTTCAATCTCTTGCATATAGACTACGCTCTATGCGTCTCTCGGCAGTCCCTTCTCGACTATCCTTATTAAGCGTTGCTTTTTCGTCTCTATAGATGAATTACTCTCAGTGGGGAGTTGATTCAGTTGCTCTGTCAAAGCCCATTTAATGTGCTCATCAAGTAATTTATTTTCACCTTGCCGACTTTCCAGCGCATCTATGATTCGCTGACTATATTCTGCATTACCAAGTGCGACAGCGATGTTACGTAGCCACTGTATATGACCAATACGGCGGATAGCGGAGCCTTCCATATTTTTTAGAAAAGTCGCTTCATCCCAGTTAAACATGTCGACGAGGTCAGGGTTTTTGAAACTGTCACGACGGTGGAAATCATCTTGTTCCGTTATGTCGGCGTAGCGGTTCCATGGGCAAACCAATTGACAGTCGTCACAACCATAAATGCGGTTACCCATTGGCTTTCGAAACTCTTCAGGAATCACGCCATCGAACTCGATGGTGAGATAAGAGATACAACGCCGGGCATCGACAACTTTGTCTTCAATGATGGCTTGTGTTGGGCATGATGTAATGCATGCTTTGCATTTACCGCACTGATCAACGCTTGGCTCATCAACGGGTAGTGGTAAGTCGATAAGTAGTTCACCTAAAAAGAACCACGATCCACAGTCTTGATCTAAAATCAGGGAATGTTTCCCGGTCCAACCTAAGCCCGCTTTTTGGGCGAGAGGTCGCTCTAATATTGGTGCGGAATCAACGAAAGGTCGGTAACCATATTGACCAACCTCTTGTTCAATAAGTTTGCCGAGCTTATTTAGCTGCTTTCTGACGAGCTTGTGATAATCGCGCCCTAGTGCGTAGCGGCTAATATAGGCATGACTTTTATTCGCGAGGTTCGAAGCGAATTGAGCCTCTGGTGGCAGATAGTCCATCCGGACGCTGATAACACGAACGGTTCCCGGGAGTAGCTCATGGGGTCTAGCACGCATCATACCGTGACGAGCCATCCAATCCATTGAGCCGTGATAGCCTGCATCAAGCCATTTTTGTAGTGCTGCTTCATGTTCACTCAGATCAACGTCGCAGATCCCAACTTTTTGGAAGCCGAGTTCTTTTCCCCAAACTTTGATTTGTTGTGCGAGTTGTTCGTAGTTCATATTAACCACCGGAATAAAGGGGGGCGGATCTTAACGGATCTCTGGCTTTGGTGCTACCCAGTTAGGTACGTTTTTGATGTTGTGAATACTGCTTATTGAAGTCATTTGCATATATTCTAAATCTAGGTCGATACTAAGATGATTAAGATACCGTTTATTGGATACTTTTTTCGCACATATGACATTTGAAAGCTTGTCTCTCAAAACCAACACGGTTTACTATTCCTGTTCTTTTGATTTTTATATAGTCAACGATCATTAGTTAGAGAAGCATCAATGAGCACGAAACAATTCAATTTAAAAGATGAGCATGAAACGGTTGCACTAGGCACCGCTTTGGCTCAGCTTTGTTCCCAGCAAACCACAATTTATCTGCATGGTGATTTGGGTGCAGGTAAAACAACCTTTAGTCGTGGTTTTGTCCGTGCTCTTGGTCACCAAGGTAACGTGAAAAGTCCAACTTATACTCTAGTCGAACCGTACCAGTTGGATCAGTGGCAAGTATATCACTTCGACCTTTATCGTCTTGCGGATCCTGAAGAGCTTGAGTTTATGGGGATTCGAGACTATTTCACAGACGATGCGATTTGCTTGGTTGAATGGCCTGAAAAAGGGCATGGCTTACTGCCACAACCGGATCTTGATGTAAACATTCGCTACCAAGGTGAGCAACGTGTAGCCGAACTAACAGCTAATAATGATTATGGTGTGCAGTTACTCAGTCGATTGGAGTTATGTTGAGTTTTTCTAATTTTAGAGTAGTGGCGACGTTTGTCGCCACTTTTCTCCTTCTCATCCCCAATTTAGCATTTGCTAACGTCGTTAAGAGTTTTCGAGTTTGGCCTTCACCTGATGAAACACGTGTTGTCATCGATTTAGGCTCGGAAGCTGACTATTCCTATTTCTCTTTATCAGGGCCGGATCGCCTTGTCGTGGATTTAAAAAGCACGACGATGCAGGCCAAACTGCCTGTTACTGTTACGGATAGCCCTGTTTTAAAACTGGTACGAAAAAGCTCGCCTCCAGAGAAGGGCACTTATCGTTTGGTGTTTGAACTAAAAAAGAGCGTTCAAGCGGAATTATTTAAATTAAGCCCAACACCAGGTGGGCAGTATGGTCACCGCTTGGTGATTGATTTACCGCACGGTAAGAAGGCATCGACCTCTAAACCGAGTAAGCCAGCGGCGGCCAGCAAAGACATGAGTTCAGTTCAACGAGCTCAAGAAGTGTTAATTGTTATCGACCCTGGTCACGGTGGGGAAGACCCTGGCTCTATTGGCCCTTCACGTCGTAAGTACGAGAAAGATGCGGTATTGAGTATCTCAAGAAAAATTGCTGCTCAGCTCGATGCGACTCCTGGTATTAAAACGCGCATGACTCGTACGGGAGATTACTTTGTAAACTTAAACCGTCGTGTCGCGATTGCTCGTGAAAATGATGCACACTTACTGATCTCCATTCACGCTGATGCGTTTACCTCACCGAAGCCTCGCGGTGGTTCGGTCTTCGTACTAAATACTCGTCGTGCAAATACCGAAATTGCTCGTTGGGTCGAGAACCATGAGAAACAGTCTGAGTTATTGGGCGGCTCGGGTAATGCGTTCTTCACGAAGACAAAAGATCGTAACGTGAACCAAACTTTGTTGGACTTGCAGTTTAGTCATTCACAAAAAGAAGGCTATAAACTGGCAACAGAAATCCTAGGTGAGATGGGACGTGTTGCGCACCTGCATAACACCAAACCGATCAACACCAGCCTTGCGGTTTTACGCTCTCCACAGATTCCGTCTGTGCTAGTGGAAACGGGCTTTATTTCTAACCCAACAGAAGAGCGTTTACTGTTTCAACGAGCGCACCAAGATAAGTTAGCTCAGGCTATCACTAAGGCGGTCGTCAAGTACTTAAAAGATAACCCACCAGAGGGTACGGTGTTCTCGCCTTCAGCGAAGCCAATGGTACATATTGTAAAGCGTGGCGAGTCATTATCGGTGATCGCGAACAAATATGGGCTTAGCTCTAAAGCGCTGATGTCGGCAAACAACTTGAAGTCGACAGGCTTGGCAATTGGTCAGAAGCTCAACATTCCTTCTGCTGGTACGATTAAAGTGCCAAGTAAACCGATTACTGTTGAGACAGAAACCATTACGCACAAGGTTAAGTCTGGTGAGTTCTTAGGTAAGATTGCGAATCACTATAAAGTGAAGGTTTCAGATATCCGCCGAGAGAATAACTTGAAGTCAGATACCTTGTGGGTAGGGCAAAAGTTGAAGATAACGGTCGCGGTAAAAGATAAACCGATTCGTAAGCACAAGGTTTCTCGGGGTGAGTTCCTTGGCAAAATAGCGTCCAAATACGGCGTTAGCGTATCGAGCATTCGTAAAGCGAATAACTTACGCTCTGATCAGCTAGCGGTTGGGCAAGTCCTGATCATTCCAAACAAGTAGGTGAGCTTCTAACTCATTATGACGATTAAAATTTTGCCAGCCAGACTTGCAAACCAAATCGCCGCAGGGGAAGTGGTCGAAAGACCTGCTTCTGTGATTAAAGAGCTGGTTGAAAATAGTCTTGATTCTGGCGCAACTCGAATCGATATCGATATCGAGAAAGGAGGCGCAAAGCTGATTCGTGTTCGTGATAACGGAAAAGGTATCGCGAAAGATGAACTCGGCTTAGCGCTCAGTCGTCATGCGACATCTAAGATACATACCTTA
This sequence comes from Vibrio sp. Vb0598, assembly GCF_033338935.1. Lineage (NCBI taxonomy): Bacteria > Pseudomonadati > Pseudomonadota > Gammaproteobacteria > Vibrionales > Vibrionaceae > Vibrio > Vibrio sp. Vb0598. The sequence continues at coordinate 4,536 of NZ_JAWOTP010000028.1, forward strand.
GATGATCTCGAAGCCATTATGAGTCTAGGTTTTCGCGGTGAAGCGTTAGCCAGTATTAGCTCAGTCTCGCGTTTGACGCTCACGTCGCGTCCTGCGGCACAAGAAGAAGCCTGGAGTGCCTACTCCGAAGGGCGTGATATGCAGGTGAAGCTTAAGCCAGCAGCGCACCCGATTGGCACTACCGTTGAGGTGTTGGACTTATTTTTTAATACTCCAGCGCGTCGCAAGTTTCTTCGTACGGAGAAAACCGAATTTGCTCATATTGATGAGTTATTGAAACGCATTGCGTTAAGCCGCTTTGATGTCACCATCAATGTGCGTCATAACGGCAAGATCATCCGTCAATATCGCGCGGCGAAAAATCAGCTTCAAACCGAAAAGCGTATTGCTGCTGTCTGCGGTAATGCGTTTGTGCGGCATATGCTCAGAATCGAGCTTGAGCATCAAGGGTTAAAGTTACATGGGTGGATTACCACACCAGAGGGAGCAAGGCAGCAAAGCGATTTACAATATTGCTATGTGAATGGCCGAATGATGCGTGACAAATTAATCAATCACGCGATTCGTCAAAGCTATGAAATGAGCTTAAAGCCAGATCAGTTTGCTGCGTATGTGCTCTTTATTGAGCTAGATCCGCACCAAGTAGATGTGAATGTTCACCCTGCTAAGCATGAAGTGCGTTTCCACCAAGCTCGTTTGGTGCATGATTTCATCTATCAAGCTTTGACGGATGCACTTTCACAAAGCGCCGTGATTGATAAACCACAGGTGAATGAATCGGCATTTCATCGCGTGGAACCGACTGAGTCTGAAGAGATTGAGCATTCGCCAGAGCCTGAAAAAGTACAAGAGCCAGCATCTTCACCAGTACCAGAACGGGTTTATCAAGCGATAGAGAGTACACCGGCTTATCCTGGACGCAGTGATTATGAAGTGAAGCCTCGTAATAGCGGTCCTAGTGAAACCTCCGTGCGAGAGGCGCGCGTAGTGGAGTCATTCAAACGTAATGATTGGGTGGAATCCAAACCTGCACCAAAGCCAAGTCACAGTAAAGAGCGCCACGTAGAACCAGCGCCAACTAAACAAGAAGTACGCGCTTATCACGAGCTGTTGAAAACGCCAGAGTTTGAGGCTCAGGCAGTCACTCCAATAGCGCCCCAAACGATAACTTCGCACACATCAATGCCATCGATTACTGCATTAGGCAAAGCGCTGATGGTGGTCGATGAACAATTTGTTTTGATGAGCAGTGACAGTGGGGCGGCGTTAGTCTCGTTACCTAGAGCAGAATTTTATCGTGTAAAAGGCCAGCTTTCTCCAAGCGATGGTGCACTCAAGGCACAACCTCTGCTTGTTCCTCTATCTATTAAGTTAGAGGCCGAATTAGTGAGACTGGCCCAAGATTATCAACAAGATTTGGCATTGCTTGGTATTCAATTGAAAGCGAGAAACGAGCACGCCTTAATGGTGATGGGCGTCCCAGCTCCGCTGCGTCAACAAAACTTACAAAATTTAGTACCAGATCTGTTATCTTACGCGCAATCTTGTGTGAACGAAGGTATAGCAGCGGCTCAGATGCTGTCTGAGTTGATAGATTGGCTCGCATTACAGGTCACGACAGTGAAGAGTCACTATACTTTTTCTGAAGCCATTCAAATTATTGCGGAACTTGAACAGCTAAGACATGGTCAATTGCCATTAGAAGATACAAAATTCGTATCCGCTGTTGATTTCTCTGCCACGATAGCCAAATTAAAACCATGACAGATAAACTACCTTTGGCGCTATTTTTAATGGGGCCAACTGCATCAGGCAAAACTGAGCTGGCGATTCGTCTTCGTCAAAAATTTCCGATTGAGATCATCAGTGTTGATTCTGCTTTGATCTACAAAGGGATGGATATCGGTACGGCGAAACCGGATGAAAAAGAGTTAAGTTTGGCGCCTCATCGCTTGATAGATATTTTGGATCCAAGTGAATCTTACTCTGTCGCCGACTTTCGTCGAGATGCATTGAAAGCGATGGATGATATTGTTGCAGAAGGAAAAATTCCACTTCTTGTGGGTGGAACAATGCTGTATTACAAGGCGTTACTTGAAGGTTTATCACCACTTCCTGCTGCAAATCCTGAAATTCGTCAGCAAATTGAACAAGAGGCATTGACTAAAGGTTGGTCAGTGTTGCACGATGAACTCAAAGAGGTTGATCCTGTGTCAGCCGCGAGAATCCATCCCAATGATCCCCAACGTTTATCTCGGGCATTGGAAGTTTTTCGCATTTCAGGTAAAACTTTGACTGAATTGACTCAAACGAAAGGTGAAAGCCTACCATACCGAGTCAAGCAGTTTGCAATAGCTCCCAAGGATAGGGCAGAACTTCACCGTCGGATTGAACTCCGTTTCGAGAAGATGATGGAAGCGGGCTTTGAAGAAGAAATGAAAGCGTTACATTCGCGAAAAGATCTTCACCCCGATCTTCCTTCCATACGATGCGTCGGTTACCGACAGATGTGGGAGTATTTAGATGGGGAGTGTACACGTGACGAAGCGGTATTTCGTGGCGTATGCGCGACTCGTCAATTGGCCAAGCGTCAAATCACCTGGTTACGCAGCTGGGATGATTTAACTTGGTTGGATAGCGAGAACATTGAACAGGCATTAGAAACGATGTCGGAAGCAATAGCATCTGATTGACATAGCTGTGTATAATGTGATCGTTTTTGCGTGAACGCACTCTCAAAGGATCTGTTGTTGGCGGTTTTTATACTATGCTGCTAATTACTTAGAGTGCATTTTTGATTCGTTTAGCTCAGATGCAAAAGCCGTATCTTTTGCATTGCACCACTAGCTAAATAATTACAACTACAAATTAAATAAGGAAAATAAAATGGCTAAGGGGCAATCTCTACAAGACCCATTTCTAAACGCGCTACGTCGTGAGCGTATCCCGGTATCTATCTACCTTGTGAATGGTATTAAGCTACAAGGTCAGATCGAATCATTCGATCAATTTGTGATCCTGCTGAAGAATACTGTTAACCAAATGGTGTACAAGCACGCGATCTCAACAGTTGTGCCGGCTCGTCCAGTGAGCCATCACAGCGGTGAACGTCCACAAGGTGAGCGTCCACAAGAGAAATCAGAAGATTAATTCTTCATCGAGTATTTTTAAAATAAGGAGTTGATTGCTTGTTTGACCGTTATGAATCCGGTGAGCGAGCCGTACTTGTTCATATCAACTTCACGCAAGAAGGTGAATGGGAAGATCTGGCTGAGTTCGAAATGCTGGTTTCTTCTGCTGGGGTAGAGGCGCTACAAGTGGTAACTGGTAGTCGTCAATCCCCACACCCGAAATACTATGTCGGAGAGGGTAAGGCCCAAGAGATTGCTACAGCGGTACAATCAACGGGTGCCGAAATTGTGATTTTTAATCACGCCCTCTCTCCTGCCCAAGAACGTAACCTCGAAGCACTGTGCCAATGTCGAGTTCTCGACCGCACTGGTCTTATTCTCGATATCTTTGCTCAACGAGCTCGAACACACGAAGGTAAGCTACAGGTAGAGCTGGCTCAACTTCGTCATATCTCTACTCGTTTGATTCGTGGTTGGACGCACCTTGAAAGGCAGAAAGGTGGTATCGGTTTACGTGGCCCGGGTGAAACCCAGCTGGAAACCGACCGTCGCTTATTGCGTGACAGAATCAAAGCCATCCTGCGACGCTTAGACAAAGTAGCGAAGCAGCGTGAACAAGGGCGCCGCGCCCGAAATCGAGCTGAAATCCCAACGGTTTCACTTGTGGGTTACACCAACGCGGGTAAGTCGACACTCTTCAACCGTATTACAGAAGCTGGCGTGTACGCGGCTGATCAATTATTTGCTACTTTGGACCCGACTTTACGTAAGATAGAGTTAGCAGATGTTGGTCCTGCCATCTTGGCAGACACGGTTGGTTTTATTCGACATTTGCCACACGACTTGGTTGCGGCCTTCAAGGCAACCTTGCAGGAAACGCAAGAAGCTGACATTTTGTTACATGTTGTTGATGCCAGTGATGAGCGTTTTCGTGAGAATATTCAAGCTGTTCATGAAGTACTAGAAGAGATCGACGCGCATGAAGTGCCGACTCTGGTTGTCATGAACAAAATCGACAATCTAGATTCGCAGAAACCACGTATAGAACGAGACGAGGAAGGCGTACCTCGCGCAGTTTGGGTTTCAGCAATGGATGGGTTGGGCATTGATGTCCTGTTTGAGGCGCTGACGGAACGTCTGGCGTCACAAATGGTCGAGCATCAGTTGCGAATTCCTCCACAGTATCAAGGACGATTCCGTAGTACCTTCTTCCAAATGAAGTGTATTCAACGTGAGGAATATGACCAGGATGGTAACTTGTTGATCGATATTCGAATGCAGCAAGTAGATTGGTCTAGACTTGAAAAAAGAGAAGGGGCAGTTTTGACTGGCTTTATAGTCACTTAAAGGACTGCTACAGTATAACGTCATATCAAATGATGGAGCTTTCTAATGGCGTGGAATGAGCCTGGAAATAACAACGGCAACAATGGCCGCGATAATGACCCTTGGGGTAATAATAATCGTGGTGGCCAGCGTCCTGGTGGCCGAGATCAAGGTCCGCCAGATTTAGATGAAGTGTTCAACAAACTGAGTCAAAAGCTGGGCGGCAAGTTTGGTAAAAAAGGCGGCGGTGGTTCTCCAATCGGCGGCGGTGGTGGTAGTGCAATTGGCTTTGGCGTGATTGCTCTGATTGCTGTTGCAGTTTGGTTCTTCGCTGGTTTTTACACCATCGGTGAAGCAGAGCGTGGTGTTGTACTGCGTTTAGGTAAATACGATCGTATCGTAGACCCAGGTCTTAACTGGCGTCCTCGCTTTATTGATGAGTACGAAGCGGTAAACGTACAAGCGATTCGTTCACTACGTGCATCTGGTCTAATGCTGACCAAAGATGAAAACGTTGTAACAGTTGCGATGGATGTTCAGTACCGAGTGACTGACCCATACAAATACTTGTACCGTGTAACCAATGCAGACGACAGCTTGCGTCAAGCAACGGATTCTGCACTACGTGCAGTAATTGGTGACTCATTGATGGATAGCATTCTAACCAGTGGTCGTCAGCAAATTCGTCAAACTACGCAAGAAACACTGAACCAAATCATTGATAGCTATGATATGGGTCTGGTACTTGTTGATGTGAACTTCCAGTCTGCTCGTCCACCAGAGCAAGTGAAAGATGCGTTTGATGATGCAATCGCAGCACGTGAGGATGAAGAGCGTTTCATTCGTGAAGCTGAAGCATACAAGAACGAAATCTTGCCTAAGGCAACGGGTCGTGCAGAGCGTTTGAAGAAAGAAGCACAAGGTTACAATGAGCGTGTCACTAACGAGGCTCTTGGTCAGGTAGCACAGTTCGAAAAACTACTACCAGAATACCAAGCAGCGCCTGGTGTAACGCGTGATCGTCTGTACATTGACGCAATGGAAGAGGTGTACTCAAGCACTTCGAAAGTGTTGATTGACTCGGAATCAAGCGGCAATCTTCTTTACCTTCCAATCGATAAGTTGGCGGGACAAGAGGGCAAAGCAGATACCAAACGTAAATCGAAGTCATCTTCAACTTATGATCAAATTCAACTTGAGTCTGATCGTACACAAGAAGACACTTCGAACACGCAGTCTCGTTCAACAGGTTCACGTCAAGGGAGATACTAAGAATGCGTAAGTTAATGATCCCTGTACTGGTAATCGCACTGGCATTAATGTTGATGTCTTTGTTTGTGATTCCTGAAGGTGAGCGCGGTATAGTGGTTCGATTTGGTCGTGTCTTGAAAGACAATAACGACATCACTCGAATTTACGAGCCTGGTCTGCATTTCAAGATGCCTTTGTTTGACCGTGTGAAACAACTTGATGCACGTATCCAAACAATGGATGGTCGTGCAGACCGTTTCGTAACGTCTGAGAAAAAAGACGTTATCATTGATACCTACGTGAAGTGGCGTATTGAAGATTTTGGTCGCTACTACCTCGCGACAGGCGGTGGTAACTCGCTAACGGCAGAGGCACTACTTGAGCGTAAAGTGACGGACGTGCTTCGTTCTGAAATCGGTGCTCGTGAAATCAAACAGATCGTATCTGGTCCACGTAACGATGATGTGCTACCAGAAGACGCAAGTGCCGATGTTGTCGCAACTGAAGCGGCTCGTGAGGCGCTTGAGATTGATGGTGAACGCGACCTAATCATGTCTGAAGTATTGAAAGACACGCGTGAAAGCGCAATGAAAGACTTGGGTGTTCGTGTCGTTGATTTCCGAATGAAGAAAATCAACCTGCCTGATGAAATCAGTGAGTCTATCTACCGTCGTATGCGTGCGGAGCGTGAGTCCGTTGCTCGTAAGCACCGTTCTCAAGGTCGTGAAAAGGCGGAAGTTATTCGTGCTCAAGCAGAACTAGAAGTAGCAACTATTCTAGCTGAAGCTGATAAAACTGCGCGTGTGACACGAGGTGAAGCGGATGCTGAGGCTGCGAAGATTTATGCTGAAGCGTACAACAAAGACCCTGAGTTCTTTAGCTTCCTACGCTCGCTACGTGCGTATGAGAAGTCCTTCAGCTCTAAGAGCGATATTCTGGTGCTTGATCCGAAGAGTGAGTTCTTCCAATACATGAACCAGTCGAAGGGCAGCATGGAGAAATAATCTCCGCGTCTCATTGAAATAAAAGGCTCCTTAGGGAGCCTTTTTTGTATCTGATGCTAAGTGCTAGCTCATCATGATAGCGATTACGGCTCCAGCAACTACTAGGCAGCCACCGATGCGTCGTAGCTGATTGTTGGGTTGTTCACTTAATTGAGCCACCATATTCCGCCAACCGTTAGGAGCAATCAGTGGCCCAATGCCTTCCACGATCAAGACGAACCCAATCGCCAACCATATGGATTCAGACATAGCGCTTTCCAGTCGAATAGAGAAAGCTAAATACTATCAGTGATATGCTGATTTCAAAATGAACAAAGCGGCAAGATGACATTCTGGTAGCAACTCTGTGAACAAAAAATGACTGCAAGAAGCGTGATTCGGTGCTAGAATCCATTTTTAACTAGCAATCAGACTTGGAAAGATGGGAAATAACGTAGTCGTTCTAGGCACCCAATGGGGTGACGAAGGTAAAGGTAAAATCGTAGACCTTTTAACTGAAGATGCAAAATACGTGGTACGCTACCAAGGCGGTCACAACGCAGGTCACACTCTCGTAATTGACGGTGAAAAAACCGTTCTTCACTTAATTCCATCAGGTATCCTTCGCGATAACGTAAAATGTGTTATCGGTAACGGTGTTGTACTATCACCTGAAGCTCTACTTAAAGAAATGAAGCCTCTTGAAGAGCGCGGTATTCCAGTACGCGAGCGTCTTTTCATTTCTGAAGCATGTCCGCTAATTCTTCCTTACCACGTTGCAATGGACCAAGCTCGCGAAATCGCTCGCGGTAAAAAAGCTATCGGTACTACTGGTCGTGGTATCGGTCCAGCATACGAAGATAAAGTTGCTCGTCGCGGTCTACGCGTTGGCGACCTATTCGATATGGCGACTTTCGCAGAGAAGCTAAAAGAAGTCATGGAGTTCCATAACTTCCAACTAGTTAACTTCTACAAAGCGGAACCAGTAAGCTACGAAGAAGTACTTGAGCAAGCTAAAGGCTACGCTGAACTACTAACGTCAATGGTTATCGACGTAACTGACGAACTAGACGCAGCACGTAAGCGCGGCGACAAGATCATGTTCGAAGGTGCACAAGGTACACTACTTGATATCGACCACGGTACTTACCCGTACGTAACGTCTTCTAACACGACTGCTGGTGGTGTTGCTGCAGGTTCTGGTTTTGGTCCTCGTCACATCGGTTACATCTTGGGTATCGCAAAAGCGTACTGTACTCGCGTTGGTGCTGGTCCATTCCCGACTGAACTATACGACGGTTTAGATAAGCAAGATCCAATTGGTAAGCACTTAGGTGAAGTTGGCCACGAGTTCGGTGCGACAACTGGTCGTCTACGTCGTACAGGTTGGTTCGATGCTGTTGCTATGCGTCGTGCAATCCAAATCAACTCTGTATCTGGTTTCTGTCTAACTAAACTAGACGTACTAGATGGTCTAGAAGAGCTAAAAATCTGTACTGGTTACAAGATGGAAGATGGCTCTGTGCTAGAAGTTTCTCCGATGGCTGCTGAAGCATTCGAAAAAGCAACGCCAATCTACGAAACAATGCCAGGTTGGTCTGAGAATACATTTGGTGCTAAGTCACTAGATGCTCTACCACAAGCCGCCCTTGACTACATCAAGCGTATTGAAGAGCTAACTGGCGTTCCAGTAGACATCATCTCTACAGGTCCTGACCGTAACGAAACTATCATCAAAGTTCACCCATTCGAAGCTTAATTGATAGCCGTTAAAGATTGCAAAAGCCGACCTTATGGTCGGCTTTTTTGTATCTGAACAAAAACAGCGTGACTCTCATATGGCAAGCTTTTGCCGCTGAGCCTAAATCAGAGGCAAAAATTGTCTAAAGCTTAGCTGTTTTTTGCCGATAAGGTTATCAAGCAGAGGAGATCCTTCACCGATCTTTGGTTTCTTAGATACCTTAAGGGTACGTTTATGAAGTTACGAACAGTGGCTGCTTCACTGTTGTTGACCTTGGTTGCTACCACAGGGAAAGCCAATGTTGCTGATGTGGGGGCACCAGTTCCGATCTATACCGAAGCAGAGCTGATAAAGCTTATTGAGCAAAATAAGCACTTACAACGTGTGCGCGCTGATAACTGCCAGCTGGTGGAGGATATCGTAGCTCGTGCGACTCGAATTAACTTACCCGCTTATGAATTTCTGTACGGAGATATGTTGGCTTGGGGGGTGTGTGTCGAGCAAGATGTCGAACTGGGTCTTTACTACATCGAAAATGCAGCGCATCAGGGGTTACCAGCTGCACTAGAGCAGATTGGCCGATACTATTCGCGTGGCACTTTAGTACAGCAAGATAAAGAACGTGCAATTCCATATTTGCGAGAAGCTGCGTCAATGGGAAACCTAAACGCGCGTATTCATCTGGCCGAGTTGCTTTTACGTGATTATGGCAGTCCACTCGATTACGAAGATGCGTATCGTTGGTTATATAACTCTGTCACAGCAGATAAGCGGCAGCATAAGCGCATAACTGTATTGAGAAACGGCCTTGAACAGCGCATGCCACAAAACGTTATTGCTCGAGCTAAACGGCGAGACACCTTTTGGTAACGCTTCAATATTGCAAACAACTTCATACAACAAAGCCCACGTCACGTGGGCTTTGTTGTTTTCCCGATAGTTGGTAGCGCTTAAACCACTTTGTGTGGACCGAAGCATTCGTAATGGAATTGCTCTTCTGGTACGCCAAGTTCTAATAGCTGTTTCGCTACGTGCTGCATAAATCCTACAGGACCACAGAAGTATACCTGCACGTTATCTTGCTTTAATGCAGCTTCAATTTCATACAGATTGACAAAGCCCGTGAAGTGGAAGTCTTCGCCTAGCTTGTCTTCTGCCGTTGGTTGGTTATACCAAACGAGCGCGTTCATATTTTCTTTTTCTGCAACGAGTTGGTTTACGTGTTGCTTGAAAGCATGCTGTTGGCCATTTTCTGTTGCATGAACCCAAGTTACAGGTGCTTGATGTGCTGAGAGACTTTCTAGCATTGACAGCGTTGGAGTAAGTCCCACACCAGCAGAAATTAGAACAACGGGTGTTTGTGGTTCGGCATCCATAAAGAAATCACCGGCAGGGGCCGCAAGCTGCACTTTTTCGCCAATGTTCAGGCTATCGTGCAGGTAGTTCGACACTTTTCCGCCTTCTTCACGTTTTACTGAGATACGGTAGGTGTTCTCTTGGACCGCAGAAGACAGGCTATATTGGCGAATTTCTTGGTTTTCTAACTGGTCACTGTTGATGTAGATGCCAAGGTATTGTCCCGGTTTATACGGCGCCACTTTTTGGCCATCGGTTGGCTTGAACACAAAGCTGCAAATGTGTTCGCTCTCAATCTTTTTATCGACTAATTCAAATTCGCGTAGACCGCGCCAGCCGCCTTCCAAAGCTTCATTTTGTTGGTAAATTTGTTCTTCGCGCTGAATAAATACATTCGCAAGTACGCCGTAAGCCTCAGCCCAAGCATCCAACACTTCTTGACCTGGATTAAAAAGCTCATCGATTGTCGCAAGTAAATGCTTACCAACGATTTGGTACTGATCTTCTGTGATCAAAAAGCTCGTGTGCTTATGCGCAATTTTCTCTACTGTGCCAAGCAGAGCTGGCAAATTTTCAATATTGGCAGCATAGGCACAGATAGCGTTGAATAATGCTTCACGCTGATCGCCGTTACGCTGGTTACTCATGTTAAAAATATCTTTCAACTCAGGGTTATGAGTAAACATACGCTCGTAAAAGTGCGCGGTCAGTTTTGGTCCTGTTTCGGCGATGAGTGGTGCGGTCGCTTTGACGATCTCGATAGTTTGATTGCTGAGCATAAGGGCTTCCTACTTTAAGTTGTATTTATAATGCATGTTTAAAGTTGTATCTCAAATGTATCTTTCGATCAAGAAAAGATTTACACTTTTATCGATAGCTCAAGTTTGGGGTTTTAGCATCACCAGCGGGTTATTGAGTCGCACTTTGGGAGAGAATATGCAGTTAACTAGTTTCACTGATTATGCGTTGAGAACCTTAATTTTCTTGGCTTCGTTGCCGGAAGATGAGTTAACCAGCATTACCGAAGTGACGGATTTATTTGGTGTGTCGCGCAACCATATGGTTAAAGTTATCAATCGGTTAGGACAGTTGGGTTATGTCCATACCGTGCGCGGAAAAAACGGTGGTATCCGGCTGATGAAGCCAGCATCTGAAATCACAGTCGGTGGTGTTGTGCGCGATTTAGAGCCGTTAGATTTAGTCAACTGTGGTGTGGATTTTTGCCATATTACCCCTGCTTGCCGCCTCAAAGATAAATTGGCGAAAGCAAAAAGTGCCTTTCTGGCGGAGTTGGATGATTGCACGATTGAATCCTTGCTCAGTGACAATTCTGAACTTTTGATCTTGCTGGCTCGTCCTTAACTCATTTGCATGCCTAGAGTCGATCTCGATCATTCTTTTTTCAAAGCAATTCTGTAGCTTATCGAGAGACTCAGATATACTAGCCATATACCTTCCTTGCTAGATAGGCGTGCCTATGTCAGACAATATTCCAAACGATCCTTTTGCAGATCGTGAATCCAAAAATTACGAAAATCCAATTCCAAGCCGAGAGTTTATCATCGAGTTTCTAGAGCAAGCGGGCGTTCCAATGAATCGTAACGACTTGTTTGAGGCACTAAAGCTTGAGGGCGAAGAGCAATACGAAGGGTTGCGTCGTCGGCTACGTGCGATGGAGCGAGATGGCCAACTGGTGTTTACCCGCCGTCAGTGCTATGCATTGCCTGAAAAACTTGAAATGGTGAAAGGTTACGTGATTGGTCATCGTGATGGCCATGGTTGGGTACGTCCAGAAGGCAGCGTCGGCAAGGATGATGATATTCTGTTACCGCACCATCAGATGAAGAACATCATCCACGGTGATTTTGTCTTAGTGCAACCGACAGACAACAGCAAGCGCGGCCGCCGTGAAGGACGTTTGGTGCGTGTGCTAGAGGAGCGCAATGATCAAATCGTTGGTCGTTTCTTCCTTGAATATGGATACTCCTATGTTGTCCCAGATGACTCGCGTATCAGCCAAGATATCCTGATCCCAAATGAGCACAAAGCGGGTGCACGCATGGGTAACGTAGTCGTAATTGAAATTACTGATCGTGGCTCACGCTCACGCGGCATGATGGGTAAAGTGGTTGAAGTCCTTGGTGAAAATATGGCACCAGGTATGGAAACACAAATTGCGATTCGTACACACCAAATTCCTCACGAGTGGCCAGAAGCCGTCGATAAACAAATCGAAAACTTGGGCGAAGAAGTACCAGAAGAAGCCAAAGTTGGTCGTGTGGATCTACGTGATTTGCCACTAGTGACCATTGACGGCGAAGACGCACGAGACTTTGATGATGCCGTTTACTGTGAAAAGAACAAAGAAGGTGGTTGGCGTTTATGGGTAGCGATTGCTGACGTCAGTTACTACGTTCGTCCTGACTCTGCGTTGGACAAAGAAGCGATCAATCGTGGTAACTCAGTATATTTCCCGTCGCAAGTTGTGCCGATGTTGCCAGAAGTACTATCGAACGGCCTATGTTCGCTTAACCCGCAAGTAGATCGCTTGTGTATGGTGTGCGAAATGACCATTTCCGATACAGGTAAGCTGTCTGGTTACAAGCATTACGAGGCGGTGATGAACTCGCACGCTCGTCTCACATATAGCAAAGTGAGCGCGATTCTAGAAGGGGATGAAGAACTACGTGAGCGCTACCAGCCGCTTGTTTCTCATCTAGAAGAGTTGCACAAGATGTACAAAGTGCTGAAAGAAGCACGAGATCAACGCGGTGCAATCGAATTTGAAACCGTTGAAACCAAATTTATTTTCAATGCGGAACGTAAAATCGAAAGTATTGAGCCAGTAATTCGTAATGACGCGCATAAGATCATCGAAGAATGTATGATTTTAGCCAACATTGCTTCGGCATCGCTGGTAGAAAAAGCGAAAGAGCCCGCGCTTTATCGTATCCACGAATCTCCAGGTGAATTACGCCTGCAAGGTTTCCGTGACTTCTTAAGTGAACTTGGTCTTGAGCTAAAAGGTGGTTTAGAGCCTTCACCAACGGACTATGCTGATCTCGCACGTCAAATCTCCGGGCGTCAAGATCAAGAGTTGATTCAGACCATGCTGCTACGCTCAATGAAGCAAGCGGTATACAACGCAGATAACGCGGGGCACTTTGGGTTGGCATTGAAACGCTATGCGCACTTTACGTCGCCAATTCGTCGTTACCCTGACTTGTTACTTCACCGTGCAATCAAGTATCTGATTGCTAAAGAAGAAGGTCGTAATCAAGATCGCTGGACACCAACAGGTGGCTATCATTACTCGTTTGACGACATGGATTTTTACGGCGAACAATGTTCGATGACAGAGCGCCGTGCTGATGATGCAACACGTGATGTTGCGGATTGGCTGAAGTGTGAATATATGCAAGACCACGTCGGTGACGAACTAGACGGTGTTATTGCTAATGTCACTAGCTTTGGCTTCTTTGTACGTTTAACGGATTTGCACATCGATGGTTTGGTACATATTTCTACCCTTGCGAACGACTACTATCAATTTGACCCGATTGGTCAACGACTTATTGGTGAAAGTTTCGGTAACATCTACCGCTTAGGTGATGCAGTAAAAGTAAAAGTACTGGCTGTTAACCTCGATGATAAGCAAATTGACTTTGAATTGGTCGAAACAAGTCGTAAGCTACGCGGCGAAGGTAAGACTGCGAAGAAACGCGCAGCGGAAGCAAAACGCAAAGCGAAAGATAAAAAACGCGCTGCGACTCGCTCTTCATCGAAAGAAGGTGGCGCGGCTCGTGCAGTTCCTGCGATAGAGCCAACTAAACGCCCAGAAGAAACGGGTGCAACGAGTAAGCGTAATGGCCCAAAACGTGGTGACGCCGAAGGCAACGAGAAGCCTAAAGTGAAAAAAGCACGTAAAAAGAAGCCGCACAGTAAGCCGAAGAAAACCAAGCGCACTAAAAAAGAAGCGCAGTAGGTTGAAGCGCCAACTTAGTTCAAACTCGGTTGGCGCAGGCAATACGACCAGAACAACAGGTTAAACAATGAGTAACGAATTTATCTACGGCATTCACGCAGTGAAGGCGGTATTGGAGCGCGAACCAGAGCGTTTTATCGAGGCGTACGTTTTAAAAGGTCGTCAAGATGATCGCCTAATGCCAATCCTAAATGATCTTCAGGTTTGTGGCGTTTCTATTCAGCAGATGACACGTAAAACCTTGGATGACAAAGCGCGCGGTGCAAATCACCAAGGCATCATCGCTCGTGTGAAACCAGCGAAGCAGCTGAATGAGAACGATATAGATGACATCCTGGCGCAGCACGAATCACCACTGCTATTAGTGTTAGACGGCGTGACCGATCCACACAATCTTGGTGCGTGTTTACGTAACGCAGATGCGGCAGGTGCTGCGGCGATCATCGTACCGAAAGATCGTTCTGCACCGATGAACGCAACCGTAAGCAAAGTGGCTTGTGGTGCAGCTGAAGTCGTGCCATTGATCCGAGTGACTAACTTGGCTCGTACTATGCGTACACTGCAAGAGCAAGGTATCTGGTTTGTTGGTACGGCGGGCGAAGCAACGCACGACATCTACCAAGCAAAACTGACTGGACCCCTTGCTATCGTAATGGGGGCAGAAGGTGACGGTATGCGTCGTCTGACTCGTGAAACCTGCGACGATTTGATTAAGATCCCAATGGCTGGTAGCGTTTCAAGCTTGAACGTATCTGTGGCATCCGGCATCTGTTTGTTTGAGGCAGTTCGTCAGCGTATTGCTGCAAAGTAATTGCTAAACAAGTTAATAAACAAACAGTTACTGCAAAGTCAGACATAATGATAAAAACAAAGGATGGGGTGCCATCCTTTGTCGTTTTCACCGATTTATAAATAAAAATCCTCAGGGAAGTTATGACTCAACAAGACATTAAATTCATCGCCTTCGATCTAGATGGCACTTTGCTTGATAGCGTGCCAGATCTAGCTGTCGCGGCAGACCAAGCAGTACAGGCGCTTGGCTTTCCATCGGTTTCAGAAGAACAAGTTCGTGATTACGTGGGTAACGGCGCAGACGTGCTTATTGGTCGCTCATTAAGCCAAAGCCTGACCATCAACCCAGAGCTGAGTGAAGAGCTTCGTGCTAAAGCGCGTGTATTGTTTGATGATTACTACGAGCAAAGCGGTCACAAGCTAAGTCATCTTTACCCAACGGTAAAAGAGACACTAGCAGAGCTGCACAAAGCGGGCTTTGTTATGGCGCTGGTGACCAACAAACCTTCAAAGTTTGTGCCTGACGTTTTGGAAAAGCACGACATCGCAAAATACTTCGTTGATGTCCTTGGCGGTGATGCATTCCCAGAGAAAAAACCAAACCCAGTAGCATTGAACTGGCTAATGGAAAAGCACCAAATCCAACCAAGTGAAATGCTGATGGTTGGCGACTCGAAAAACGACATTCTCGCAGCAAAGAATGCAGGCTGTGCCTCATTTGGTCTGACATATGGTTACAACCACGGTGAACCTATTTCAGCATCAAATCCAGATTTCGTCGCTGACAGTTTGGCAGAATTATTGGACGTTGTAGCGGTTTCTGCATAACGGCTACAAAAGAGCTTCCAAAATACTCGTTAATGAGTACACTGAGTAAACCGTGCACCTATTACTGCACGGTTTTTTTCATTTAATTAGATTAAGAAGTCAAAGGAATCATTCTAATGAGCAAACCCATTGTATTGAGTGGTGTTCAACCTTCAGGTGAACTAAGTATCGGTAACTACTTGGGTGCTCTACGTCAATGGCAGCAGATGCAAGACGATTATGATTGCCAATATTGTGTGGTAGACCTTCACGCGATTACGGTTCGTCAGGACCCTAAAGCGCTGCATGAAGCAACTCTAGACGCACTGGCAATTTGTCTGGCAGTTGGTGTTGACCCGAAGAAGAGCACGCTATTTGTTCAGTCACATGTACCAGAGCATGCTCAATTAGGTTGGCTTCTTAACTGCTACACTCAAATGGGTGAGCTGAGCCGTATGACTCAGTTTAAAGACAAATCGGCACGTTACGCGAATGACGTAAACGTCGGTCTATTTGACTACCCGGTGTTGATGGCGGCTGACATTTTGCTTTACGGTGCACACCAAGTACCTGTAGGCAGTGACCAGAAGCAACATCTAGAATTAGCGCGCGATATCGCAACGCGTTTCAACAATATTTACTCGCCAGAGCAGCCAATCTTCCAAGTTCCAGAGCCTTACATTCCGACAGTAAATGCGCGTGTAATGAGCCTTCAAGACGCAACGAAGAAGATGTCTAAATCTGATGACAACCGTAAGAACGTGATTACGCTGCTAGAAGAGCCTAAGTCGATCCTTAAGAAGATCAACAAAGCGCAAACCGATACCGAAACGCCACCAAGTATCCGCCATGATATCGAGAACAAGGCGGGCATTGCTAACCTAATGGGTCTGTACTCTGCGGCGACAGGCATGAGCTTCGAAGAGATTGAAGCGAAGTACCAAGGCGTAGAAATGTATGGCCCATTTAAGAAAGATGTTGGTGAGGCAGTTGTAGCAATGCTTGAGCCAATTCAAGCAGAATATCACCGTATTCGCGCTGATCGTGCTTACATGGACGAGGTAATGCAGCAAGGTGCTGAGAAAGCCTCGGCACGAGCGGCTGAAACGCTTAAGAAAGCATACGAAGCAGTAGGTTTTGTAGCTCGCCCATAGTCGCTAAGAACGAATACGAAAAAGCTCCACTTTGGTGGAGCTTTTTTTATGCCTGTATTACTGAAATGGCGTGTCTTTCATACAGCGTTCCATGTCGTAATATTCAACACGTCCTCGAGCCCCTAGAAAGGCAGACTTCACAACCATGCCTCTATCAATGAAGTAACTAAGCTGTACGCATGATATATCGTAGCTGAGTTCTTTAATTCTCGCTGGAATCCAGTAGGTTCCTGGCGTTCTTAGACGCTGAGTAAAGGTAATAACACCCTCGTCACTGACTTCTAGCTCTTCAATACCATCCAGTTCATTTTTGGCTGATTCGATGATGTCTTGATTCGCCGTAGGTTGAAGTGGCTCACTGGCGGTCAACTGACACCCCGCTATCAAGCCAAGTAGGGAGAGAGCTAGCACACTGCGTTGAATTTTTTTCATTTGTCGTTCCTGGGTTTACAGCTAATGAGATCTTATTGTCTCGCGCAGGTGTTATATCTTTTGTGTATGTTTTTGGCTAGTGAGTAATGAAAAGTTATTGAATAAATCATGAAAACTTTGAAGTATGAGGGGCCTATATAAGAGAGAACGAAGCGAGTAATAGATTCTTGGGCTTGAACAGTGATACAAGTGAAAATTAAAGCATTCTAAATTAGTGACTAATTATATTTTTATTTGTAACAGGAACGGTTGGATTAATAAGCAACTCAACAAGTGATGTATTTTCTACTCCTTAACATGAAGTGAAAAAGTAAACTGAGTAATCAATCTAAATTCTGACTTGTTTATCAATAGCGCTCTGTATTTATTACAAAAAATGTTTGAATGGGATGCTCTGGCATATTTTCTTATATTCACATGTGATTCATTTCACGGCTTTAATTACTCATTCTTATTTATTTCATAAATAAACCTGATAGTAGACGCAAATGGCAGGCTCTAACCAGAGCTAAGTTTGCATTTACATAAATATCAGGTATGACAATGGACACGTTAATCAAACCCTCAATACTCGCATTAACCATCGCCAGTGCACTTAGTGCAAACGCGAACGCAGAGATTATTATTTCCCAATACATAGAAGGCGGCGCTTATAATAAAGCGGTAGAGATCGCTAATACGGGTGATACTGCGGTGACACTCACTGGCTACGAGTTGGCGAAATCATCAAACGGTGGTGGTACTTGGGGTAGCACATTCGACCTTAGCCAAGTGACGCTACAAGCTAACCAAGTGTATGTACTGGCGCATGGTGACGCGAGCGATACCATCAAAGCTGTCTCGGATATCACAGATAAAAGCGTTGCGAACTTTAACGGTGACGACCCGATCGCACTGCTGAAAGATGGTGAAGTGCACGACATCATCGGTGTGATGGGTGACGTAGATTTTGGTAAAGACACCACATTAGTTCGTAACAGTGATGCACTAACCCCTTCTGCTACTTATGATGCATCTCAGTGGACGGCATTTGAGAAAGACAACATTGACGGCCTTGGTGAGCTAAATGCGACTGAGCCACCAGCACCATTCGCTTGTGAAGTCGACGGTCAGCAACCTAACTTCACTACCATCCAAGATATTCAAGGTGAAGGCGATACGTCTCCATTCATTGATGGTTACCCATACATTACTAACGAAGATCATTTCGTAACGGGTGTCGTGACTGCTGTTACCACTGGCCTAACCAAAGGTTTCTACCTACAAGCATTAGAAAGCGACAACAACGACAAGACCTCAGAAGGCTTGTTCATTCATACTGACGCGGCAGACACGGCGCTGAAAGCTGGTGACGTTGTTTGTGTGAAAGGTAAAGTTCAAGAGTATTACAGCAATACTCAGCTTGCTTCTGATGCTAACAGCTATGTGAAAACAGGCACCTCTGAAACCTCTCGAGTTACCGATCTTGTTATCAAAGAAGGTGAGACACTACGTGATGCGCTTGAGCGTCATGAAGGGATGCAAGTTGAGTTAACCTCGGCAAGTGACTTGTTTGTAACTCGAAACTTCTCTTACGACTACGATTCACGTCGTAACAATATGATGCTCTCTCATGAAGCGCCATTGTTAAAGCCGACTCAATTACACGCAGCAGAGAGCGATGCGGCCGTTGAGCTAGCAAAAGACAACGCAGCAAACCGCGTATACCTAGAATCAGATGGCAAAGCACCAAACGGCCAAATTCCTTACTACCCTGATTTTGCTAAAGATGCAGACCAAGATGGCTCTTCTGAGCAGCACATTCGTCTTGGTTCGCGAGTAGAAGGTCTGCAGGGCGTCGTGGCTTACAGCTACAACGAATACCGCCTGATTGCGACCAATGAAGTTGATAACACCAACTTCGTGACTTCAGGTGAAGGCTTCGACGTGGCTCGTAAAGATGCCCCAGCGATTGCGGACTCAGATTTGCGTATTGCAAGCTTCAACGTACTGAACTACTTCAACTCCGTGGCTGACAGTGGTCATGAAAACCCAACCGGACAAAACCGTGGTGCGACTAATCTAGACGAATTCCTGATCCAGCAAGCGAAAATCGTTGCGGCGATGAACAAGATGGACGCTGACATCATTGGTTTGATGGAAGTCGAGAACAATGGCTTTGGTGATGGCAGTGCTATCCAAAACTTAGTTGATGCCCTAAATGCTGAGATTGATGACGCTGAAGATCATTACACGTATGTCGAAATCGAAGAGCAAGACAAATACCAAGACGAATACTTTGGCAGTGATGCGATCATGGTGGCGATTTTATATCGTGCTAACGCAGTAACGCCAAAAGACGCTGCAAAAGTGATCATCACGCCAGAGCAGCACATTGCAGAAAACACAATTACTCGTAAAGAGGGCACAGAAAGTAACCCTGCTTACGATAAGTACCAACGACACAGTCTACTTCAGACCTTTACGGTGAAAGAGACGGGTGAAGATTTGTCTATTGTCGTAAACCACTTTAAGTCGAAAGGCTCTGAGTGTATTGAAGAGTGGATTGCTGGTGTAGAAGATTCTGAGCCAGCGGATCTGCAAGGCAACTGTAACAACTTCCGCGTTTCTGCTGCGCACGCAGTGGGTGAAGCGTTGAAAGAGGTGAAAGGCGATGTATTGCTCATGGGCGATCTCAATGCTTATGGCATGGAAGACCCACTTCTGACACTGACTGATTACTCGAAAGAGAAATACGGCCGTGACATTTATACTGCTGCTTACACAACCATTGGTGATGGTGAACTTCAAGTAGAGAAGACCAAAATTGAAAAAGGTTACGGTCTGCACAACTTAAACACGTTGCTGCACGGCGCTGATACGTTTTCTTACACCTATTCGGGCGAGCTGGGTAATTTGGACCACGCATTGGCAAGCAGTAGCCTAGCGCAAAAAGTGGTAGCAATTGAAGATTGGCACATCAACTCACTAGAGAGTAACTTGTTCGAATACAGCAGCAAGTACACAGGTGATATGCCGAAGTACAAAGATGCGTTCTCTGCCTCTGACCACGATCCAGTGATCATCGCGATTGATTTACCAGATGATGACATCGATTTACCGAAAGCAGGTGACAACTTAGCCGTCGATGTCCGTTTACCACCAACGGCGGTTGTGGGCGATATTGTTACGGTGAACTTAACGCCATCCACACAAGCGGCTGCGGCAAGCAGCGATACGAAAGCTTACTCGGCTAGCCAAACTTTAGTTCAAGCTGATATTGATGCGCGTAGCGTGAATATTGAGTTTGAACAAACGCCAGAGCAAGGTAATTATCAGTTAGAAGAGAAAGTGACTGACTCGACAGGTAATATCGTGAAGTTTAGCTCTGTTCGTGATGTTTCAATGACGCAAACTGAAGCTGGAACAGAAGTGTCGAAGGATTCAGATGGTGGTTCGTTTGGTTTTGGCGCGCTATTTGCGCTGCTAGGTCTCGGCTTATTCCGTCGTCGCCGCTAAGCGAATTTACTTCCTGACAAACAGTTCCTAAATAGCTGTAAAGACCAAAGGCCAGCCTATGCTGGCCTTTATGTTCAGAAAAAATATAGAAATGGATAATCATATTGACGTATTAGTTACCAAGTTTGGGTATACTTTTTCAGCAGAGCAAAGGGTGAGACTACTAAATGGACATTAGCTATCGTCAGCTCAAAGCTTTTATCGCCTTGGCTGAGGAACAAAATTTTACTTATGCCGCTGAAAAGGTGCACATCACCCAGTCTGCGTTGAGCCAGATGATGAAAAAGCTGACCCAGCAACTTGCCAGCGAACTCTATCAGCGCCAAGGCAGGAAAATCATCCTCACCGAAGCGGGCGAGCAGTTGTATCAGGAAGCGCGATTTATCGTTAATCGCTTGGATAAACTAGTTCAGCAAAACAAAGACCGCCAGCACGGCTACAACAAGTCGCTGGTGGTTTCGTCGCTATATACGTTGTGTGCATCCTTAGCGCCGAAAACCCTCAATGACCTGAAAAAGCGCTATCCAGATTTTACTTTTCGCTTAATTGAAGAACGGGTTGATGACATTACCCATTCAGTACTACAAGGGCAGGCAGACATCGGCATCAACACCAATCCGAATCACCCAGAATTGAACTTTGATTTACTGTTTCGCGATTACCTGTGCTTTGTTTGCCGGCAAGACCATCCGCTCGCCGAGCATAAGCAAGTCAGTTGGGAACAAGCGCATCAATACGCGTCGATTGGTGTCAGCCCCGGGAACAGTTTACGCACACTTGCCGACGAAGCGTTTCAACGCATTGGTTTAACCTATGATCCGGAGTTGAGCGCTTCGCATACCTCAACACTATTAGGGATGATTTCCAGCGGACTAGGTTCGACGATTCTGTCTTCCACTATCGGTGAGTTGAGCAACAACGTGGAAGTTCGCTTTATTCCGATTGTTCAACCGGTTCAGTACCGCTCAGTAGGGCTCATTACACGTAAAGAAACTCATCGAGAGTTAGTCGATGAGTTCAGTTTGATTTTGAAAAAGCATGTCAGCGACTGGGGCTTTGCTGAGTTTATCCCCAGTCGTTAAGCGACGTTACATTGGCCCGACGGGTAAACCTGTCAGCATGTAAATCAGGAATAGCCCGCCCCAAACACTAAATAGCACCAGAGCGTATGGCACCATCATCGCGAGGAAAGTACCAAATTTCACTTGCGGGTTATATTTGGCGATCAGCGCCAGTACCATCGGAATATATGGATTGGTCGGTGAAATGATGTTGGTGGTGGAGTCGGCAATACGGTAGCCCATTTGCGTAATTTGCGGGTCTACGCCAAGTAACATAAAGAGTGGGATAAATACCGGGGCCATGATCGCCCATTGCGCCGAACCACTAAACACAATCATGTTCATCACGCCAGCAAGCATCATAAACAGCGCCATCATCGCCAGCTTTGGCATCTCGACAGACGAAATCCATTCCGCACCATTCACCGCAATAAAGATAGCTAAATTAGACCACTTAAACCAAGCAATGAACTGGGCAATCACAAATACCAAGACAATGTAGCCGCCAACGCCCTTGAGCGCTTTGGACATCAAGTCAGGAATATCACTGGCTTGTTTGATCGTACCCGCTTTGACGCCGTAAACCACCGCATTCATAAAGAAGAATGCCATGATGATCGGGATAATCCCTTTTAGGAAAGGTGAAGGTACCAAATCGCCGTCTGCATTACGCAGAGGTGAATCGGCTGGCAGCAGGGCGGCCAAAAGCAAAGCGATAAACACCAAAGACGCTGCTCCAGCCCATTTCAACGCACTCTTTTGCTTAGTGGTAATTTCAAAAGACGGTTCACTATCGGCGTGGTTGGTTGTCATTTTATGCGCGAATTTAGGCTCGATGTATTTGTCGGTGATGAGCGTCCCTGTGACGACTAAAATCGGAACGGAAAGCAACATAAAGTACCAGTTTGCTGCCGGGCTAACTTCGACGTGTTCAACGATGGCAGACGCTTCGGTTGAAATACCGGAAAGTAATACATCGGTGCCAGCAATAAATAGGTTGGCGGTAAACCCAGCCGCGACCGCGACAAAACCTGCGGCGATGCCGACAATTGGGTTGCGGTTGGTTGCCGAAAAAATCAGACCTGCGAGAGGGGGAACCAAAATGAACGCAGCGTCTGAGGCGAGGTTACCGATGATACCAGTGACGAAAATCGACGCGGTGACAAACTGACGCGGCGCGTTGAGCAATGATTGCTTGATTGCACTGTCGGCCAAGCCCACTTCTTGCAATAGCCCCACCGCTAGCATCATACATAAGACCAATCCGAGTGGTTTGAACGAGACGAAGTTATTCACCGTCGATTGCAGGATGTAAACCAGACCTTCACCACTGATTAGGCTCTTAACGTGCACTACTTCACCCGTAGATGGATGGGTCACGCCGCCGCCAATAAACGAGAATAGGCAAGAGAGCAGCATGACGCTGAGGCACAGGAAGATAAACAGATAGAAGGGATGAGGGACTTTATCGCCCAGTCGCTCAATGCGGTCGATCATTGACGCGCCTGAACTCGATTTTTGCGTAATTGCAGTCGACATTGTTAGAACACTCCTTTGTGTAAAAAGGGGAGTCATTTCCCCTCATTTGTTGTTATTGCTGTTCAATCAAATTGATAAAGTAAGCGGCGCCAATCGGCAGCAGCCGGTCGTTAAAGTCGTAGGCTTTGTTGTGCAGGCCAACGCTGCATCCTTGCTCCTCAGTGCCGTTGCCGATAAAGCCGTAGCAACCCGGTACTTTGTTGAGGAAAAAGGCGAAGTCTTCGCTGGTTAGCATAGCTTCACAGCTTGGGTTAACGCGCTCAGCTCCAACGGTTTGAGCCGCTGCGTCGATCGCTCGCCGAGTTTCGTTTTCGGTGTTAACCGTCGGTGGGTGAGAAATTGGTCCGAGTTTAAATTCTGCTTGCATCCCGTGCGCCTTGGCGCTGTGAGCTACTAGTTGCTCGAGTCGTTCAACCAAGCTATCTCGTGTTTGTTGAGACAAAGTACGGAACGTACCGCTCATATGAGCTTGGTCGGCGATGGCGTTGGTTGTTTCTCCACAATGCAGTTGTGTGACCGAAACCACTAGTGGATCAAACGGGTCGTAGTTGCGGCTGACCATGCCTTGAATACCTTGGTAAATATGGGTCGCGACAAGTAATGGATCTTGGGTTGTGTGTGGTAAGCCAGCATGACCACTTTTTCCGTCGACAGTGACAAACAGACGGTCAGAGCTCGCCATTATTGGCCCCGTCTTAAATGCGAAATGCCCTTCAGGAATGCCCGGCATATTGTGCAGAGCGTAGCATTCGTCGATCGGGAAGCGCTCTAACACGCCGTCGGTGATCATGGTCTCGGCGCCACCGCGACCTTCTTCTGCCGGTTGGAATATCAGCACCGCTTTGCCTGCAAAGTTACGCGACTGGGCCAAGTAGCGCGCAGCGAGTAGCAACATAGTAGTGTGACCGTCATGGCCACAAGCGTGCATTTTACCGTCGTGGCACGAACGGTGGGCAAATGTGTTGGCTTCATGGATGGGTAGAGCGTCCATGTCGGCGCGAAGACCGATGCTCTTTCCGTCCCCGAGCGAGCCGTGAATCACACCCACCACGCCCGTTTTGGCGAAATCAGTACAGATTTCATCGACGCCGTACTTTTCGAGCTCGGCAACCACTAACGCTTGAGTGTTATTTTCTTCAAAACCTAATTCTGGTTGTTTATGAATGGCATGACGGATACTAATCGCGTCGGCTAACCAAGGTTCTAAGACTTCAATAATGTTCATACATCTCCCCTTTAATTGAGAATGATTTAACACTATTGAAACAATTCAAACAAACCGGATTACTACTGAAACTATTAGCGTTGCTAATAGTTGCTTGGAGAGAGGTTAAACTAAAAGCCGCCCAATACTGAGCGGCTTGAATGACGATTACATCCCATAGGTAAATGGTTTACCGATCGGCAGCATGTCCTGATGCACTGGTGCTAATGCGCTCGCGTAGCAGCTGAGCAGTTTCAAGGTGTATTGAGTGCGAGCAACAAAATCACTGTCATCGCTATTCGCATCTTGATCGATGAGTTTATCGCTGTTGCGCACAATGAGGTGGTCAGGCAAAAAGCACACGTGGTTATTTTTGCTGCCGGTCATGCGCAATTCGCTGATCGGGTAAACACCGTTGATACTCACGCTGACACTCACCAATAGTGCTGGTTTATGTGCCAGTTCGTTTGCGGTCGTCAGTAATAGGAAGTTTTTCAGCGCTGGGGTTGCCATCCCGTGCCATTCCGGTGTGATAAAGACAAACGCGTCAGACTCTTTCAGTTTTTGCGCGATTGGTGTCCAAACATCCCACTCTTGGCTACCTTGCCAAACGCCTTCATTCCAAAATGGCAGGTTCAGCTCATGCAGATCGAGGATCTCCACTTGGTCGAATTCTTGCAAACCGTGCTGTTTGAGAAAACGAGCCACTTTGAGACTTTGTGAATTTACCCTTTGGCTGCCAGATACAATCGTTAGTTTCATAATCATTTCCTTTTTAATTTAATATCTTGTTTATTGGTGTTATGCATTTGCAGTTTTAGGACTATGGGAGGCCAAAAAGATCGAAATCAGTATTGCTCCTGCACCTAACAATTGCAGTGGTGTGAGTATTTCATCTAAAAATATGTAGCCCAACACGCTCGCCGAGACGCTACTCAGAAATCCTAGAAACGCGACGTTTGTTGCAGGAAGACGCTCGATTCCTTTAAACCACAGTGCGTAAGCGAGTACGGCGCCCACTATGGTTAGGTAGCTGTATCCGGCCAAGTTTTTCAGTGAAATGGTGTCTGGTAGACCTTCAAACCATAGCGCTGCAGGTAATAAAAGGATGCCTCCGACAAGGAGTTGCCAGCCAGTGAACGCCAATGTCGACATATTCTCCGGACGTCCCCAGTATTTGGTGAGCACCACGCCACTTGCCATGCTTAATGTACCTAGTACCGCCAGAACAATTCCTTGCGCGCTGATCTGCACCGTTTCGTTGATGACGATAAGCGCTACACCAAGCACCCCGAAGATTGCTGCGATGCAGTGGCTCAAAGCGATCTTACTTTTTAATACCAGCCCACTGAGCAGCATCACTATGATCGGCTGGCTCGACATGACCAGTGCCGCGGTTCCTCCAGGTAGGTAACTTGCAGCAAAAAACAGGCAGTAAAAGAACAGTCCGATGTTGAGCACTCCAAGGCATGCGAGTTTTCCCCACCATTGCTGGTTCGGAAAGCACCGCGTATAAGCGATGAGTAATAATCCCGCCGGAAGTGCGCGTATCGCAGACGCGAGTAGGGGACTATCTGCGGGTAGCAACTCAGTAGTGACGATGTAGGTGCTGCCCCAAACGATGGGAGCAATCGCGGTGAGCAGTATTGCTTGAATCCTTTCTGCGTTGGTCATGATACCTCCTGCAAAAGTATCTTTTGTGAAAGATTGTTTTTTAAAAGTAATGGCGTTTTTTCTTTTGGTCAAGTATCTTTTTGAAAAGATTTTTAGTTAGTGATGATAATGGGGATGATGTAATGGACGGTGTAGATAAGATTCTTCAGCAGTGGCAGCAAGCACGACCTGACTTAGATTGTTCTTCGATGGGCGTGGTTGGGCGCATTCGTCGCGCGGCAAACTTCTGGGAACAGGTCCATGGCCAAGTGTGCGGTGATGCTGGGATCAGCGCGATTGAGTTCGATATTCTGGCGACGTTAAGACGTAGCGTCGAACCCGTCACTCCGACAACGTTGTACAAAACGTTGATGATTTCGTCTGGTGCGGTAAGTACCCGATTAGAAGGCTTGGTACAAAAAGGTTGGGTGCACCGTGTAGCGAGCGAAAGCGACCGCAGAAGTAATCGAGTGACATTGACGGAAGACGGTGTTGCCTTTTTAGATCAGGTGCTTGAAGCGCATGTCGCGAGCATGGAACAGCACTTAACTTGTCTCGACTCTGAAGAAAGAAATGCGTTGGAAAGCCTGCTGAGTAAGTTCCTGCAAGCCGAGGTGGAATAACTGATCGTACTTGCGTTTAGATAAAAAGGCGGCACAATACTCGCTTTCAGGTTTCCACGATGTAGTCCCATGCTGTTAATTATCGATAATTATGATTCGTTTACCTACAACCTTTACCAATACTTCTGCGAGCTTGGTGCAGACGTAAAGGTGGTGCGTAACGATGAAATCGATATCCAAGGCATTGAGGCGATCAACCCAACTCATTTGGTGATCTCGCCAGGGCCATGTACGCCGAACGAAGCAGGTATTTCACTGAAAGCGATAGAACACTTCGCTGGTAAGCTTCCAATATTGGGTGTTTGCCTTGGCCATCAAGCGATAGCGCAAGTGTTTGGGGGCGAAGTGGTACGTGCACGACAAGTGATGCACGGTAAGACCTCACCGATTCGTCATAACGGTCGTAGTGTGTTTAAATATCTGAATAACCCACTCACGGTAACCCGTTATCACTCTCTTGTGGTGAAAAACGGTACTTTACCCGACGTGTTTGAACTGACTGCATGGACAGAACTGCCTGACGGAAGCATGGATGAAATAATGGGTTACCAACATAAAACCTTGCCAATTGATGCGGTGCAGTTCCACCCAGAATCAATCAAAACTGAGCAAGGTCACGAGTTGCTTGCGAACTTTTTAGCGCGCAAAGCGATCTGATCGCGATCACTTTTCTTAACAAATCATTCATCTTTTTGCTGAGGTGAGCGGATTGCAAAACTATGCGGTTCTCTCGAGTCTCTTTGTCTATTCATGTCTTTTTAAACCTTCTACCCCCTGTATTACATAACATTTATAAAAAATCACTTCTCTATTTTACTTTCTTGATGCATAAATAGTCATAAGCAGTGATTAATGGAAGTTGCTTTCGAGAACGAAAAGAATAAATCACTATTGAAATGGTTAATTAAATGTAAATACAATGCCGCAATAGCTTAAATGCAAAACATTATTTGCTGGCAAAGAGAGCCGGTTAAATTCGCTTATCTGCTACGCATGCGGTATCAAGAAGGAATGTGCAATGACAACGGAAATTAAAGTAGAGCGCGGTTTATTCGATGAGGTAATGGTACCTTGCTATAACCCGATGGAAATGATCCCTGTTAAAGGTGAAGGTTCACGTGTTTGGGATCAGGAAGGTAATGAATACATCGACTTTGCTGGTGGTATTGCAGTGAGCTGTCTTGGCCATTGTCATCCAGTAATGGTAAACGCACTAACAGAGCAAGCTAACAAGCTTTGGCACTTAAGTAACGTTATGACGAACGAACCAGCCCTTCGTCTGGCGAAAAAGCTAACAGAAGTGAGTTTTGCTGAGCGAGTGTTCTTTGCTAACTCTGGCGCAGAAGCAAACGAAGCCGCTTTGAAGCTGGCACGTCGTTATGCAGCAGACGTTCATGGCACTGAGAAATCTGAAATCATTGCATTCAAACAAGGTTTCCACGGTCGTACATTCTTTACCGTAACGGTTGGTGGCCAAGCGGCATACTCTGACGGCTTCGGTCCTAAGCCAGGCGACGTGACACACCTTCCTTACAACGATATCGAAGCTTTACAAGCACACATGTCTGATCGTACTTGTGCGGTCATGATGGAGCCACTACAAGGTGAAGGCGGCATCGTGCCACCAACGCCTGAGTTCGCTCAAGCGGTTCGCGAGCTGTGTGACAAACACAACGCCTTACTGATCTTCGATGAAGTGCAAACTGGTAATGGCCGTACAGGTAACTTCTACGCTTACCAAGGTTTAGGTATCACGCCAGATATTCTAAGTACTGCGAAATCACTTGGTGGCGGTTTCCCGATCGGTGCAATGCTAACGACAGCAAAATTGGCAGAGCACATGAAAGTGGGCACTCACGGTTCTACATATGGCGGTAACCCACTAGCGTGTGCGGTTGCAGAAGCGGTTGTAAATGAAGTTACTAAGCCAGAGGTGTTGGCTGGTGTGCTAGAACGCGAAGCAATGTTCCGTGAAGGTCTAGAGAAGATCAACGCGAAGTACAACATCTTCTCAGAAGTGCGCGGTCAAGGCCTATTACTTGGCGCTGCACTAAATGAAGAATGGCAAGGCCGTGCGCGTGACGTGCTGGTTGCTGCAGGTAAACAAGGTCTCATGGTATTGGTTGCGGGTGCCAATGTCGTACGTTTCACACCATCACTCGTTATCACACAACAAGAAATTGAAGAAGGCTTGGCGAAACTGGATAAAGCGATCGCGACTTTAGTTTAAGCGCGATATCAGTTTAAACGTCAACGCAGACACCCCCGTCAAGGATCTCTGATGGGGGAATTGTTCCTACAATATAGTTAGGATCTTCTTGCATCTGGAGGGAGTATTGATGCTAGTAGTTCGCCCTATCGCGATGTCGGATTACGACGCACTGCACACTTGTGCGGTGGAGTCTGGTCACGGATTTACATCTCTACCGGTTAACGAAGAACTGTTAACCAATCGAATCAAACATTCAGAGTACAGCTTTGGTAAGCCAGATGTGGCAGAACCAGGCGATGAAGGCTACCTGATGGTTGGCTTTGACTCTGAAACGGGTGAGGTTGCGGGTACCACCGGAATCGAAGCATCTATCGGCTGGGATGTCCCATTTTACTCATATCACATTAGTAAAGTTGTGCACTCGTCGCCAAAGCTTGGCGTTAACAACGTCGTTAAACTGCTTACTTTTGGTAATAACTACACGGGTAACAGCGAAATTTGTACCTTGTTCTTGCGTGAGAAATTCCGCCAAGGTCTGAATGGTCGTCTAATGTCGAAGTGTCGTTTCCTAATGATGGCAGAGCACCCAGAGCGCTTCTCTGAAACGATCTTTGCGGAGATGCGTGGCGTTTCAGACGACGAGGGTAATTCACCATTCTGGCAATGGCTTCAAGAGCATTTCTTCTCTATCGATTTCACTCTTGCAGATTACCTGACAGGTATCGGCAAGAAAGGCTTTATCGCCGACTTGATGCCGAAACTGCCTATTTACATCAATCTGCTCAGCCCAGAAGCGCAAGCCGTGATTGGTCAAGTACATGACAACACGCGTCCAGCGCTGAAGCTGCTTGAGCGTGAAGGTTTTACCAACCGAGGCTACGTCGACATCTTCGACGGTGGCCCAACGGTTGAGTGTGATCTGCGTAATATTGAGTCGGTACGTCATTCATTCCGTGCGCAAGTCAAAATCTCTGAACATTCCAGCACACAAGACTTCTTGATGTGTAATTCATCTTTCGAGAACTTCCGTGCGACAGTCACTAAGGCGGCGTATGACGCAGAGACACAGAGCGTAATGATCGCACCAGACGTTGCGGATGCACTTTCGGTTGAAGAAGGGGATTTCGTTCGCCTTCTTCCGCAGTAACAGACGACAGAATTTAAGGATAGAAACAATGACACATTGGATTGCAGGTGAATGGGTACAAGGTCAGGGTGAAGCATTTACGTCTCTGTCGCCGTACAACCAAGAAGTGATCTGGCAAGGCAAAGGTGCAACGGCAGAGCAGGTGAACCAGGCGGTATCTGCAGCGCGTGAAGCGTTTATTGACTGGAAAAAGCGTCCATTTTCAGAGCGTGAGGCAATCGTGTTGGCTTTTGCGGAGAAAGTAAAAGAGAACAGCGAAAAAATCGCCGAAGTGATTGCCAAAGAAACCGGTAAGCCGATTTGGGAAACGCGCACTGAAGCAGCAGCCATGGCAGGTAAAATTGCCATTTCGATTCGCGCTTATCATGACCGCACTGGTGAGGCGAGCCGTGAAGCAGCAGGCAACCAAATCGTATTGCGCCACCGCCCATTGGGCGTGATGGCGGTGTTTGGTCCTTACAACTTCCCAGGCCACCTACCAAATGGTCACATTGTGCCTGCGCTACTGGCTGGTAACACGGTAGTCTTCAAACCGTCTGAGCAAACGCCATGGACGGGTGAATTGGCAATGAAGCTATGGGAAGAAGCCGGTCTGCCGAAAGGCGTGATTAACCTTGTTCAAGGCGCGAAAGAAACTGGTATCGCCCTAGCTGACGCAAAAGGCATTGATGGCGTACTGTTTACGGGTAGCGCGAATACGGGGCATGTATTACACCGTCAATTTGCGGGTCAACCGGGCAAGATGCTCGCACTAGAAATGGGTGGTAATAACCCTATGGTGATCTCTGATAAATATGGTGATTTGGATGCCACGGTTTACACCATCATCCAGTCAGCGTTTATCAGTGCTGGGCAGCGTTGTACGTGTGCTCGTCGTTTGTATGTGCCATTAGGTGAAAAAGGCGATGTGCTTATCACCAAGCTCGTTGAAGCGACACGCAATATTCGC
This sequence comes from Vibrio sp. Vb0598, assembly GCF_033338935.1. Classification (NCBI taxonomy): domain Bacteria; kingdom Pseudomonadati; phylum Pseudomonadota; class Gammaproteobacteria; order Vibrionales; family Vibrionaceae; genus Vibrio; species Vibrio sp. Vb0598. Next base: position 35,380 of record NZ_JAWOTP010000028.1, read on the forward strand.
GTAGACCAACCATTTGCAGAACCTGCGCCATTTATGGGACCGCAAATTTCGGTCGTGGCAGCCAAGTTTATTCTTGATGCACAAGCTAATCTACAGTCTCTTGGCGGTGAAAGCTTGATTGAAGCGAAAGCAGGAGAGGCGGCGTTTGTTTCTCCTGGAATCATTGATGTAACGAACATTGCTGAGTTACCAGATGAAGAATACTTCGGCCCACTTCTGCAAGTGGTGCGTTACGAAGGGTTAGACAAAGCCGTGGCGCTAGCAAACGATACGCGCTTTGGCTTATCTGCTGGTTTGGTCTCAACCGACGACCAAGAATGGGAATACTTCGTTGACCACATTCGTGCAGGTATCGTGAACCGTAACCGCCAGCTCACTGGTGCAAGCGGTGATGCGCCATTTGGTGGTCCGGGGGCGTCGGGTAACTTGCGTCCAAGCGCTTACTACGCAGCAGATTACTGCGCGTACCCAATGGCATCAATGGAAGGTCAAGAAACTGTCTTGCCTGCAACATTGAGTCCAGGTGTCGCGCTATAAGTTTTAATAATAGAGTCGCAACTATGCATTGCGGCTCACCTTGCCGGCGCATCATTTAGGTATGGGTTGTAGTGATCGTTGGCAGAACACGAAAAGTGAGCAAAGACTCGGAAAAGCGTGTTGACTGACTGGCATTTACCGTCACAGGTTGATGGTTGCTCGTTCATTATTCTGGACAACTTTTGTTGTGAACGAGCAGCCAACTTCCGCTTACCTTTAAACTCTACATCTCGTAACAAGGAGTCGTTATGACGCCCGATGTGTTATTTGAATCGCTATGGCAAGATTACATTCAACGTCTTTGCCCTTCGGCTGCTAAAGTGCATCAGCTGCTTCAAGAAGATGAGTCTCTGATTAATGATCATATAGCTTTACGTACCTTCAATATCGCGCCTCTTGGTATTGAAACTCTAGCTAAGCCATTTGTAGCTATTGGTTACAAGGCGTGTGGTGATTACGTTTTCGAAAGCAAAAAGCTAGTTGCTAAGCACTATGAGCACCCAGATCCGAAGCAACCTAAAGTATTTATTAGTGAGCTAAAAGTTGAAGAGTGCTCGCCTGAGCTACAAGAGATTGTGAAAAATTTGGTGGCACAAGTCGATGCTGACAAGCTGAACGATAGCGCATTCTTACATGGTGGACGCTTGTGGGATTTAAGCTTTGCTGATTACCAAACGTTGGCTAAAGAAAGTGAGTACGCATCTTGGCTTGCGGCGCATGGTTACGGAGCAAACCACTTCACGGTGAGCGTTAACCAGCTCAATGAATATGAAGAAGTGAAGCAGGTAAACGATCATCTGCGTACCGCTGGGTTTACCATTAATGAAAATGGTGGTGAAGTGAAGGGCACTCCTGAGGTGTTGCTAGAGCAGTCATCGACCATGGCAGATAAAGTAGCGGTTCGTTTTAGCGAAGGCACTGAAATTATCCCTGGCGGGTTTTATGAATTTGCTAAGCGCTATCCGATGGAAAATGGTGATTTGTACCCAGGTTTCGTGGCCGCTTCAGCTGACAAAATCTTTGAAAGTACGAATGGCTAAGTTTTAGGGTTAACCTGTTAAGCTTACTCATTAGTGTTCGCTGCACCCTATCTCATTTGGTCATGAGCAAATAAAAAGCCACCAATGTTGCCATTGGTGGCTTTTATAATTTTGTTCGTGTCACTCTAGTTCGAGATTAACGAGTACCGTAAACCACGATGGTTTTACCGTGAGCAGAGATTAGGTTCTGCTCTTCTAGCATCTTCAAGATACGACCTACTGTCTCACGAGAACAGCCAACAATTTGACCGATTTCTTGACGAGTGATCTTGATTTGCATGCCGTCTGGGTGAGTCATTGCGTCTGGTTGTTTTGCAAGGTTCAGAAGCGTCTGAGCGATACGACCAGTTACGTCTAGGAACGCCAGGTCACCCACTTTTTGGCTAGTTACTTGAAGACGACGAGCCATCTGCGCAGAAAGACGCATTAGGATGTCTGGGTTTACTTGGATAAGCTGACGGAACTTCTTGAAAGAAATTTCAGCAACTTCACAAGGAGATTTAGCACGAACCCAAGCTGTGCGCTCTTGGTCTTCCTCGAATAGACCAAGTTCACCAATAAAGTCTCCTTGGTTTAGGTAAGAAAGGATCATCTCCTTACCTTCTTCGTCTTTGATAAGAACCGCAACAGAACCTTTAACGATGTAGTACAAAGTTTCTGCCTTTTCGCCCGCGTGAATTAGCGTGCTCTTTGAAGGGTACTTATGAATATGACAGTGTGAAAGAAACCACTCTAATGTTGGGTCGGTTTGAGGTTTACCTAGAACCATAATATCTCACTTCCTCTGCAGGGTACGCTTGCGCTATCCATATTTTAGCTAAGCCTGAATTAGGCCTACTAGAATAAGAGCACTTTTTATATGCTGCAAGCTCTCTTGTGTTTCGGTAAGAAATAGTATCCTTTTTCGAAAACGATTTCTTGATTTTAATCGTGCCATGATTGAGATTTTGTAAGCAAAACTGTGCACATGATCACGGTATGAAAAGTAAACATCTTCGCAGGCAGGTTTTTAGCCAATTTTCCCTGTTTCGATGAGCTGTTGTAGGATAGGCCGAACTATGAGCTCCATTGCAAAGCTCATCTTACCGCCGGGTACGACAATCGTGTTGTGGCGTGACATGAATGAGCCATCAATCATGGCCAGCAGATATGGGAAGTCGACATTCTTGATACCGCGTAGGCGAATCACCACAAAACTCTCATCCAAACTAGGGATGCCTTTTGCATTAAGTGGGTTGGAAGTATCAACGGTCGGTACGCGCTGGAAGTTGATGTGAGTACGAGAAAACTGCGGAGTGATATAGTTGAGGTAATCGTCCATGGATCGCACGATTGAGTCCATTACCGCTTCACGCGAATGGCCGCGATCGCGAGTGTCACGTACGAATTTTTGGATCCACTCTAAGTTCACAATCGGCACCATGCCAATTAAGAAATCCACATGTTGAGCAACATTAACATCGCCATCGACAACGCCACCATGTAACCCTTCATAAAACAGCACGTCGCTGTTTTCGGGTAAGTCTTGCCAAGGTGTAAACGTGCCTGGCATTTGATTGTAGGGAACCGCTTCGTCAAACGTGTGCAGATAACGGCGCACGCTGCCAGTGCCGTCATGCCCGAACTTACGGAAAAACTCTTCTAATCCCGGGAAGTCATTAGCTTGTGGGCCAAAGTAGCTAATGTGTCGACCTTGCTCGCGGGCTTTGCGAATTTCGATGTCCATTTCTGGGCGAGTAAAGCGATGGAAGCTATCGCCTTCAACCCATGCGGGTTTAACGTTCATCATATTGAACATTTTACGGAAGGCTTCAGATGTAGTGGTCGTGCCGGCACCGGACGAACCAGTAACCGCAATAATTGGGTGTTTAGCTGACATGACAAACCTTGTCGAAAATTACTTACCTGTAATGTGCAGTAGAGTTACTACTGCACGGTCGATACCCCACTATAGCACGTAACAATACCTTGTCATCGAGTGGGATACGGTAAAATGTGAAGGGTCTAAAATTTTGTTTTATGTTGAATATCGACGGTTTCGTGTAGCTCAGAGAACACGATAACCGCTTCACCTTTTTCCAATTGAGCTTTAACTTGATCAATTTTGTCTTGCAAAGAAACCTCGACGGTTCCGTAATCCGTTCCTTCGCGTAAGACGAATTCACGAATTAAGTTTTCCAATGTTTCCGGCGCAATGTCTTGCCATGGAATGATCATAAATACCTCTAACTTTTATGATGAGCGGCTAGTTTACTGCGTTCGTTGTTTGGATACAGCAGAAAGGTAATCTGCGGCGATACTTTCGTAATACGCAGGCAGCGCTTCCTCCAACCAAAACTTAGGTTTTAACGCCGTTCCTGTCAGGAAGCCAACATGGCCACCGTGTTCAAAGAGACGGTAATCAATGTTATCTGGCAGAACAAACTTCGGGATCACATCGTCGGTCATGAACGGATCGTCTTTGGCGTGAATGATCAGTGTCGGTAGCGTGATCTGTTGTAATTTACTTAAGCCAGAACATTGATCGTAATAATCTTGTGCGTCTTTAAAACCGTGCAGTGGTGCCGTGATCAAATCATCGAATTCATACAGCCGTGTGACACGTTTTATTGAGTTGTAGGACAGCGCAAGCTCACCATGCAGTAGATGATGCTTTTGTAACGCGTTACGTTTCAGTGAAGAAAGCAGGTAACGGCGATACACTTTTGAAAAGCCTTGTTCTATACGGTTCGCACACGCCGCTAGGTCTAAAGGCGCTGAGATAATAGTCGCTGCATTCAAAATAGGGTGGTCTTTATATTGGGCTAAATAATTCGCCAACATGTTACCGCCAAGAGAAATACCAACTGCAACTTTGGGATTATCAGGAAAACGTTGTTCAAGGTGCTCTAGGAAGTAACGAGCATCCGTCACTTCTCCCGAGTGATAAGCTCGTGCTTTTTTGTTTGGTTTACCGCTGCAGCCACGAAAATGCATCATCACCGACAGCCATCCAGATTGAGCAAATGCATTCATTAGCCCATTGGCATAAGGGCTATAGAAGCACCCCTCTAACCCATGAAATAAAACAAAAATCGGCTTTTTTTGTGCAGGCTCTTGGGTTGGGTCCTCGCTCCACGCGAGATCGAGAAAGTCGCCATCGGATGTATCGAGGGTTTGCCAAATCGGCGTAAATAACGCTTTTTTGCGAATAAAACGCGGCAAAAGCGTTTGGAGATGCGGGTTTTTGATCCCGGCGGCTGCGAAAAATTGTGTCATACCTAACTGCTCTTATGCGGTCCTTCGGTGTCCGTTGAAGAACTTATTAATATAATCCTTTATAAAGATTATAGGTATTCTACAGATTTATGGGCGTTTTGGTGGTTGAATGTTTGGCACCGGAATAGCAAAGGCCTGTTGCAAATGCTCCCCACCGAGTTGACGACAGTATCTCAACGTCAGTGGGTCACCATCATTTTTGAGTAGTGCAAGTGAGTTAATGCAGTCCACCAAATCCGCTTGTTGCTGCTTTTCTAGTTGCAGCTCAAACTGCAAGGTCTCACGATACAAAGCGTCATTGACTTGAGACTTAAGATGGCGACGAAGGTCGCGAAAGGAGTGAAGTAAAGTTTCGCTTCTACCTAGACAGTCTTGCACCAAGGGCCAGTCTTTTTCTTGGAAAATGAGTTGCTGCTCATCGAGCCATCTGAGCAGCAGGAGTAGGTTCACGTTACCGTGGTAGTTGTTTTGCAATGATAAGCACGCCTCTTTCACTTCTCGCACACCATAAAATTGCAGACTGAACTGCCAAAGGTGTTCTAGGGTGAGTGTGTATTCAGCGTGTTGATTACTCATTGATTAAACTCTAGCTCCATCTGCTCCAATGTTTCTTGAGCAGACATCCATTCCATTTCAATTTCTTCGAGCTCAGCCTTACTAGAAGCTTGAAGTGCCAGCACTTGGTTAAGTTTAGCTTTATTTTCGGCCGCATACAGTGAGTTGTCCGCCAATTGTTCTTCAGCTTCGGCCAGTGCAGCACCTAACTTATCCATTTTATTTTCTAGTTGTGTCAGCGTTTTGCGAATTGGCGCTGTCTGTTTTCGAAACTCTGCATCGCGACGTTTTTGCTCTTTTTTCGCTGCCGCGCTGTTGGCGCTATCTTTGGCTGGCTGTGCGGCTTGTGCTTCTTTGCGTTCCGCTCTTTGTTGTTCGGTTAACCATTTATAATAGTCATTTAAATCACCGTCGAACGGAGCAACTTGTCGATCATGCACTAAATACAAGTCATCGGTCGTAGCACGCAATAGGTAACGGTCGTGCGAAACAATCACCATCGCACCTTCGAATGTTTGCAGTGCCATCGTCAATGCCTGACGCATGTCCAAATCCAAGTGGTTGGTCGGTTCATCAAGTAGCAACAGGTTTGGCTTTTGCCACACAATTAAAGCCAATACCAAACGGGCTTTTTCGCCACCAGAAAACGGCGCAACTCTTTCTAGTGCTTTGTCACCTTGGAAGCCAAAGCTACCTAGGTAATCACGTAGCTGCTGTTCGGTTTGATCGGGTGCGATTTGCATCATGTGTTGCAGCGGCGTTTCTTCAGGATGAAGCGTTTCTAACTGGTGCTGAGCGAAGTAACCAATTTTCACGCCTTGTGAGTAAGTTAGGTCACCACCTTGCGCGTTAAGTTCACCAGAGAGCAGCTTGATTAAGGTCGATTTACCCGCACCATTACGGCCGAGTAGACCAATACGACTGCCAGGAACCAAGTTCAAGCGGATCTTCTCTAAGATGAGGTTGTCACCGTAACCTGCAGATACTTCATCCATCATCATGATTGGGTTTGGCAGCGCAGCTGGCTCACGGAATTGAAAGCTAAATGGGTTATCGAATTGAGCTGGCAGTACTTTTTCCATGCGCTCCAAAGCTTTGATACGGCTTTGGGCTTGGCGCGCTTTTGATGCTTTGTAACGGAAGCGGTCGATGTAGCTTTGCATGTGCGACATCTGCTTCTGTTGCTTTTCAAACATCGCTTGTTGTAACACCATTTTTTGCGCACGTTGGTTTTCGAATGACGAGTAGTTACCCGTGTATTCGTTCAGCTGCTGATTCTCGATGTGAATGATGCGACCAACAATTGGATCAAGGAAGTCTCGGTCGTGCGAGATCAGAATCAGCGTGCCAGGGTAGTTTTGTAGCCAACGCTCTAACCACATTACCGCATCCAAATCCAAGTGGTTGGTTGGTTCGTCGAGTAGCAGTAGATCAGAACGACACAATAGCGCTTGAGCCAAGTTAAGACGCATACGCCAACCACCCGAGAATTGGGTCAAACTCCAACTCATTTGCTCTTGGCTGAACCCTAAACCATCGAGCAGTTCTGCCGCGCGAGCGCGAATGCTGTAACCACCAATGGTTTCAATTTTACCGTGTATCTCGGCAACTAGGGTTCCGTTGTCTTGTGTTTCTGCTTCAGCTAACTGCTTTTCGAGAGCGCGGTATTCGCGATCACCATCAATGACGTATTCCAGTGCAGTGCGCTCTAGCGCAGGCGTTTCCTGTGCGACCCAGGCCAACTCCCAATGTTGAGGTTGGCTAAATGAGCCTGCATCAATTGACAGTTCATCTTTCAGTAGGGCAAACAGCGTTGATTTACCGCAGCCGTTTTTGCCCACAAGACCGACTTTATCGCCAGGGTGAATAGTCGCAGAAGCTTGGTCTAAAAGAGGTTTACCGCCACGCAGTAACTGAATATCAGAGAAGGTAATCATAAAGTTTTCATTCACTTTGCGCAGTGCGCGTTGCTTGGTTACATAGCGAAGTGGTTTCAATCGTTTTTAAAGCCACTTGGGTATATATCTAGCGGTGAATAGTAGGGGTATTGACCGGAAAAGTCGATTGATTCGCTTTAATTGCATTATGCTGTACAAAAAAGTATAACAATTTGATAACGGATAAAAATAACCACAAGGACGACCATTTGGCTGTTGCACCGTCTATTCTCCCAAAAGTTCTGGTCATTTATGCTCATCCAGAGCCACATAACTCGATTGCCAATCAAGTGATGATAAAAAAAGCTCAGTCGCTTGATCACGTCACTGTGCACGATCTTTACGGTGTTTACCCCGATTTCTTTATTGATGTGAATTACGAACATGAGTTGTTGCTCGCTCACGATGTGATTGTATTTCACCACCCACTTTATATGTATTCATGTCCAGCCCTATTAAAAGAGTGGCTAGACCGAGTGTTAGGTAAAGGCTTTGCGTTTGGCGGAGGTGCGGCGCTAGAAGGAAAATACTGGCGCAGTGTCATTACAACAGGTGGTAAAGAAGAAGCCTTCAGCGCGAAGGGGTACAACAAATACCCACTTGAGCAAATCTTGCAACCGTTTGAACTGACGGCAGCCCTATGTCAAATGCACTGGATTGAACCACTGGTGTTGTATTGGTCAAGAAATGTTTCAGATATTGAACGCTACGAACATGCCGAGTTATACCGTGGATGGCTGAGTAACCCACTTGAAAACTGGCAAGCGGCAGAGCGAGGAGGTCAGTATGGCGATCACCAGTGAGTTTCTTCAAAGCAGTGTGGTCTTTCTTTCGGCTGCGGTTATTGCGGTGCCGATTGCTCAGCGCCTTGGGCTTGGCTCGGTTTTAGGTTATTTACTCGCTGGTGTGTTGATTGGCCCATGGGGGCTTGGCTTAATTAGCGACGTTGATGCCATTTTGCATTTTGCCGAGCTTGGGGTTGTGTTGTTACTGTTTTTGATAGGGCTGGAATTAAACCCTAAAAAATTGTGGCAGATGCGAGGGCCGATTTTAGGTTTAGGCGGTGCGCAGGTTGTGGTCACGACCGCCGTGATTGGTAGTGTCGTCAGTATGTTTGGCGTAAGCATGCAAGTGAGTTTGGTGATCGGGATGGGGTTGGCGCTGTCCTCGACGGCGATTGCGCTTAAAGTCATTGAAGAGCAAGGGCTTAATGGTACCGAAACGGGGCAATCTGGTTTTGCGGTGCTGCTCTTTCAAGATATTGCAGTGATCCCGATGCTGGCGATGTTGCCCTTGCTAGCAGGCGGGCATAGTGGTGGAAGTTGGTTGGATGTCTTCACTATTTTAGGCAGTGTGGTAGCACTGTTGATTGGAGGTCACTTTTTACTACGTCCGCTATTTCGTTTTGTCGTGATGAGCGGCGTTCGTGAGCTCTTTACCGTTGCTGCACTTTTAGTCGTGCTTGGCATTTCGGTCGTGATGCAAAAGCTCGGCCTTTCGATGGCATTGGGGACTTTTTTAGCAGGCGTTTTGCTGGCAGAGAGTGAGTATCGCCATGAGTTGGAAATCGCTATCGAGCCATTTAAAGGTCTGTTGTTGGGGTTATTCTTTATTGCGGTGGGCATGGCGGTAAACTTGGGGTTATTGGCATTACATCCTTTAGAGATTCTCGGTGCGGTGGTGGCTTTGGTCGTGGTTAAGGGTTTGGTTTTGTATGCATTGGCGAGAGCTGCCCGTGTCGGAGCCAAAGCGAGAAGCCGTATGGCTGCAATTTTGAGCCAAGGCGGTGAGTTTGCCTTTGTCATATTTACCGCGGCGAGCCAAGAGGGCATTTTGTCCAAAGAGCAAGTGGCGTTTCTGTTGGTGGTGGTCAGTCTATCCATGGTGACGACTCCTCTTTTGCTGATGGGACAAAAGAAGTGGTTTGCTCATACCCTGAATCAAGAAGAAGAGGGCATGACCACGAAAGTCGTGGATCGCCGACCACGCGTTATCATTGCAGGCTTTGGACGTTTCGGTCAGATCGTCGGACGTTTAATGTATGCCAATAAAATCAAAGTGACAGTATTAGAAAGTGATGCCAGCCAAATCCACCTATTACGTAAGTATGGTTACAAAGTGTTTTATGGCGATGCTACACAAATTGACCTATTGAGGGCTGCTGGCGCTGATAAAGCGGAAGCATTGATTATTTGTACTGATTCACCTGATGAGGTGATGGCCATCGTGGACATTTGTCGCGTGCACTTCCCGAAACTTAAGTTGTTAGCCCGAGCAAGAAGCCGTGTCGAGGCTTACCAGTTAATGAGTCATGGTGTAGAGAATTACTCTCGTGAAACATTTTTAGGGGCGCTAGATCTCGGTCGCCAAGCGCTCGTAGAACTGGGTATGCATCCTTATCAAGCAAAGCGGGCAGAAGCACATTTTCGCAAGTTAGATAATGCTATGCTTAAGGACTTATTGCCTCAACACAATGAAGATAAGAAATTAGCTCAAAGAGCGAAAGAGGCCCGCAAAGAGCTAGAAGAAATATTTGGTCGTGAAATGGAGAGCGACCATCAGTCACCTAATCATTGGAAGTAGTACTTGAGCCAAGACTCAAGCTAAGGAAATAGCGTGAAAATCAAGAAACGTTTTATTGCCGGCGCTAGCTGCCCAAATTGCAGCCAGCAAGATACCCTGCGCTGGTGGATTGAAAATAACATCGAATTAGTTGAGTGTGTCGAGTGTGAGTTTACAGAGCAGCGTAAACCACAATCTGTAGAGAAAAATAAACACTCAGATCAGGAAATGATCGGAATTTTTAAGCCGGAGTAATTGAACTTCGATAATTGATCCCCATAATACACCCAGATATCTCAGTACTTAACCCCATTCAGGTTAAGTCAATTAATCTCCCTGGAGTTAGTATGAAAATTGAAAAGAACGTTGTTGCAAGCCTTGCATACAAAGTAATGATGGAAGACGGTGTCGTTGTTGATCAATCAACAGCAGAAGCACCTCTAGATTACCTTCACGGTCACAACAACCTAATCACAGGTCTTGAAAAAGAACTTGAAGGTAAAGTGGCTGGCGACAAGTTCTCAGTAACGGTAGCTCCTGAAGAAGCTTACGGTGAGCACAACGATGCGCTAGTACAGCGCGTTCCTGCGGACGTGTTCCAAGGCGTTGAGCAAATCGAAGTGGGCATGCGCTTCCTAGCTGACACTGACCAAGGTCCAATCCCTGTTGAAGTAACAGAAGTTGACGGCAACGAAGTGGTTGTTGACGGTAACCATATGTTAGCTGGTCAAACACTAACTTTCGAAGTAGAAGTTATGTCTACACGTGAAGCAACAGCAGAAGAGATCGAACACGGTCACATCCACCAAGGTGGTGGCTGTTGTGGTGGTCACGATCATGACCACGATCACGAAGAAGAAGGCGGCTGCTGTGGCGGCGGTAGCTGTGGTTCTCACTAATCATAAGCTCCTTCACTAGATAATCTTATCTAGCAAAGCTTTGAAAAGCGCAAGTTGAGTTTTCAACTTGCGCTTTTTGTTTATCTAAGGTGTAGTGCCAACCATACAAGGAATAACAGTTGGACAAAGTGATGACGAAACCTTTCTCGATTGCCATTCATGGTGGTGCGGGCACCATCTTGCGTGAACAGATGAGCGATGAGCTGCAACAATCCATCTTGGCGGATTTAGAAGCTGCGGTAAAAGCGGGACATCAAATTCTAGACACGGGCGGTGAAGCCTTAGATGCCGTCGTAGCGGCAGTGAAAGTATTGGAAGACTCTCCTAACTTTAATGCGGGTAAAGGCTCAGTGCTGACCAACAACGAAATGGTTGAAATGGACGCTTCTGTGATGGATGGGCGAAACCTTGCAGCAGGCGCGGTCGCTGGGGTTCGTCATATCAGAAACCCAATTGAGCTCGCTCGTGACGTGATGCGAAACAGCAATCATGTGCTGTTGGTGGGTGAGGGCGCAGAGAAGTTTGCTTTTGAGCAAGGCCATGAGTATACCGAGCAAGATTACTTCTTTACTGATCGCCGTTATGAGCAGTTGCTGTCTATGCGTGAGAAAGGACTGTTTGCTTTGTCGGAATCTCGTTACCCAGATGACCGTAAGCACGGTACGGTTGGTGCGGTAGCGTTAGATCAACAAGGCAACTTAGCCGCTGCCACCAGTACGGGTGGCGTGACGAATAAGAAATACAACCGAGTCGGAGATTCGGCTCTTATTGGTTGTGGTACGGTGGCCGAAAATGGCGTCGTGGCAGTTTCCACTACGGGTGTCGGCGAGTTCTTTATTCGTAAACGTGTTGCGGAAGACGTTGCAGCACGTATGCGTTACTTACAAGAAGATATTCATACGGCTTGTGAACACATTATCCAAGGTGATCTCAAACAGATGGGCGGAGAGGGCGGTTTGATTGCCATTGATGCTAAAGGTGAGATGCACTTTGCGATGAACAGTTCTGGCATGTACCGAGCAGGCATTAATACGCAAGGCGAGCTGAGCGTTAAAATCTACGCCGACGAATAGCTTCCTCTTGAGTACCTTCTTAAGTAATTAATACAACAAAGCCCAGAACATGTTCTGGGCTTTATGCTATTTGAGCCTGCATTTTAATAATGCGGTGGTGGGGTTTCTTCTGACGGATCGGCTAAATTCGACGAGTCCATATTTTTTACTTTACCTACCACATATTTCATCTGATCGAGCATCTTGGTAATTTGCAGTTGTTGCTGCGATAAAGCGCCGTTCAGATCTTCAATAGTCTGTTCTTGGAACGCAAGCTGACATTCTAAGTCATTAATGCGTGCTTCCAATTGCTGAATGATTTTTTCTGTCATGATCCGTTCTCTAACTGCCAAGCTTGGGCAATACCTGCTGAAGTAGCAGTAATTACGCGTTGTTTTGAATCAAAGGCTGCATCATACACGACCGCACGGGGAGGGCGAGTGTCTTTTTTGGGCTCCACTTCAAATCCACTCATTCGTTTTCCGGTTTGAGTATCCCATATCGACACACGGCCAGAAGGGCTTCCTGTGACTAGTTGAGTCCCGTCGTCAGAAAATCGTGCGGTAGAGAAAATTAATTGGCGTGACCAACTGCTCAACTGTGTGACTTCTTGTCCAGTTTTTAAATTCCAAACAATCGCTTGGTTTCCGCCATCAGATGTCATTGCTAATTTTCCATCTCTTTGCAGGGCCACGCGAACAATTCGTTGTTCATGTTCGAAGGTTCGTAGTACTTGTCCGGTTTCGGTATCCCACAGATACGCTTTATAGTCATTACCTCCGGTTAGGGCGAAGCGCCCATTAGGAGAAATGGCCACGGAATTGACTTTTTCACGATGCGCAAGGAACTCCATGCGACGCCCGGTGACTAAGTTGACATAAATTGCTTTACCGTTGGATAACCCAAGCAGAACTTGTTCACCATTACTGGTGATATCAACGTCGCGAATGAGCGCATCAGAAATAGACCAAAGGCCTTCGGATTGCGTCCAGCCTAGGTCCCAAACTGCGAAGTTCATTTGGCTTGCTGTAATTGCGTAGCGACCATTGTCAGATATGCGGATATGGGAAACCACATTGGCATCGGCATCGAGTTCACCCAGGTTGGCTAGTTGTTCATTTTGCTCTAGGTCCCACAACATCAAATGACGTTGTTGAGAATAGAGCAGAGCAAACCGTCCATCTCTGCTAAGTGCGAAGCTCGTCGCACCTTGAGGTTCTATCGGCCAACGCTGCACTTCACGCTCGGCGAAAAAGCAACCATTTAACGTGGTGATGACAATTAAATATAGGAATAAATGAAAAATTCTTTGCATCACATCTAATAATCCGGTTTGTGTCTTAAGACATATAGCTAGTATATTGGTATAACGATTGTCTTCACTAGTCTCATAGAAGATTTGTGCACAACAACCAATGGCAGAGCCATTATTGGGAGAATTTAATGAAATCAGTTTTAAAAGTGTCGCTACTTGCTGCAACAGTTATGCTAGCGGTAGGTTGTCAGAAAGAAGAAACTAAAACAGAAACCGCACCTCAAGCAGAACAAGTTCAAGCAGAAACCGGTAAAGCGGTTCACTTTAAAACCGACGACGACAAAGCGGCATACGCAATCGGTGTTTCATTTGCTAACTACCTAAGCACAAGCATCGACAAGCCAAGCGAAATCGGCATTAATCTTAACAAAGATTTGGTACTAAAAGGTATCGAAGACGTCTTCAAAGGCAATGCTGAATTGAATGAAGAAGAAACACGTGCAGCACTAGAATCTCTAGACAAGCGTGTTGCAGAAAAGATGCAAGCACAAGCGGCTGAGAAAGCAGCTGAAGCGAAAAAAGCTGGCGATGATTTCCGTGCTGAGTTTGAGAAGCAAGAAGGCGTAGTGAAGACAGATACAGGTCTTCTATACCAAGTAATGACACCAGCTGAAGGTGAGAAGCCAAAAGACACTGATACGGTTCAAGTACACTACAAAGGTACTCTGATCGACGGTACTCAGTTCGACAGCTCATACGATCGTGGTGAACCTGCAACGTTCCCACTTAACCGTGTAATCCCAGGTTGGACAGAGGGTGTTCAGCTAATGCCTGTGGGTTCTAAATTCAAATTCGTTATCCCGCCAGAGCTAGCATACGGTGACCAAGACACACCAAGCATTCCTGCTAACTCAACGCTAGTATTTGAAGTTGAGCTGCTAAAAGTTGAGAACGACAACGCAGAGCAATAACAATAAGCTGCGATAAGTTATTGAAAAAGGTCCGTTTAACGGGCCTTTTTTGTTCTAGGTCACTAGTTGGTGAGTTTGCTAGGTTGCTTTTCAAATTTTCTGATAAACTTACACCAATTTGTTGATTTTTCGCTCGAAGGCTTATGACAATTACAGAAACAATAAACGCGGAGATGTTGCTCGAAATGGAATCCGTTAACGTGATGCCGTTTACCGAGCACGACAAAATCATTTTAAGATCTTATGAGGCGGTCGTGGATGGTATCGCCAGCCTGATAGGTCCATTTTGTGAAATCGTTCTTCACTCTCTAGAAGACTTAAATACCTCTGCAATTAAAATCGCTAACGGTGAAAACACGGGGCGCCAAGTCGGCTCACCAATCACTGATTTAGCGCTTAAGATGCTAAAAGACATCGAAGGCTCGGAGCGCAACTTCTCACGTTCGTACTTTACCCGTGCAAAAGGTGGCGTGTTGATGAAGTCGATTACTGTCGCTATTCGTAATGGCGAAAATCGCGTGATTGGTTTGTTGTGTATCAACGTCAACTTGGATGCGCCTTTCTCGCAAGTCCTTCAGTCTTTCATGCCGACGCAAGAAGCGAAAGAAGCGGCTTCCTCGGTCAACTTTGCTAGTGACGTAGAAGAGCTGGTGGACCAAACTGTTGAACGCACCATCGAAGAGATCAATGCGGATAAATCCGTGTCTAACAACACCAAAAATCGCCAGATCGTGATGGAGTTGTACGACAAAGGTATCTTCGATATTAAAGATGCCATCAACCGTGTCGCGGATCGCCTTAATATTTCAAAACACACCGTTTACTTGTACATTCGTCAACGTAAAACCGAGGATGATGAAAGGTGAGTAAACTGACTTACACGTTAGTGGTGAATGGTCCCGTTTATGGCAGTCAGTCAGCGCGCAGTGCTTATCAGTTCGCCAAAGCGTTGATAGAGCAAGGCCATCAGCTAGTGAGCGTCTTCTTTTATCAAGATGGTGTGACTAATGGTACTGCTTTGAGTGTGCCAGCTAACGATGAATTTGATCTCAATAAGGCGTGGCAGTCTTTGGCTAAAGAGCATGGTGTTCGCCTAGAAACTTGTGTCGCGGCCGCTTTGCGTCGCGGCATTGTAAGTGAAGAAGAAGCGAATCAACATGGTTTGGTACAGAACAATCTAGCCGATGGTTTTGAACAAGCAGGCTTAGGTAGCCTAGCTGAAGCGATGTTAACCCAAGACAGAGTGGTACAGTTTTGAGTCAGTTAACTTATCTATTTCGTAGCGCGCCACATGGCAGTGCAGCTGGTCGTGAAGGTGTGGATGCACTGTTAGCCGCGTCGGCTTACTGTGAAGATATCAGCGTCATTTTCATGGGTGACGGGGTATACCAGCTTCTACTCGGGCAAGACCCCAACAATATTTTGAGTAAAGATTACGCGCCGATGTTAAAGCTTTTCGATTTATACGACATCGAACAAGTCTTTGTGTGTTCAGAGTCGTTAACCCAGCGAGGTTTAGCGCAAGCGGATTTAGTCATTGAAGCCCAAGCGTTAAGCTCAGAACAGCTCAAAGATAAGTTACAACACGCTGGCAAGCTACTGTCTTTTTGAGGAAGTTATGTTACACATCATAAAAACAGTCTCTGCTCTAGAAGACGCCATGCCCTTATGCAGTGAACAGGATGACATCTTACTTATAGAAGATGCAGTGTACGCTGCTAACTCGCAACATAAAGCATTTTCCCATCTAAAAAACCGCAGCGTATTTGTGTTAGAGAGCGATGCGCAAGCTCGCGGTATTGCAAATCGTATCAGTCCATCGCTGACGATTGTGAATTACTCAGGCTTCGTTGAACTAACAGCAAAACAGGATAAATCCCTAACTTGGGATTGAACAAGATTTGCTGTCGACAAAGCTTTACGGATGAATTGTTCTAATTGAACAAAAAAGATCCGTATATTTCTTGACACACCTCTCACTGCTGCATAGAATTTTGCGTCCCTAACTGCATTGGCAGTTGGGGATAGATTTTTCACAAAGCTTACTTTCAAGTAAATCAGGAGCTAGTTAATGGCAACTATTAACCAGTTGGTACGTAAGCCACGTGCAAAGCAAGTTGTTAAAAGCAACGTGCCTGCACTAGAAGCGTGCCCACAAAAACGTGGTGTATGTACTCGTGTTTACACTACTACACCTAAAAAACCTAACTCAGCACTTCGTAAAGTTTGTCGTGTACGTCTGACAAACGGCTTCGAAGTTACATCGTACATCGGCGGTGAAGGTCACAACCTTCAAGAGCACTCAGTTGTTCTAATCCGTGGTGGTCGTGTTAAAGACCTTCCAGGTGTGCGTTACCACACTGTTCGCGGCGCACTAGACTGTGCTGGCGTAAATGACCGTAAACAAGGTCGTTCTAAGTACGGTGTGAAGCGTCCTAAGTCTTAATGGATTCCGTTAAGTAAGGCCAAACACTAAATTATTTTTAATTTTTTGAAAAAACTGAAAAGTTTTGGATAAAACCTGAAGAAGACAACGGAGATAAATCCATGCCACGTCGTCGCGTCATTGGTCAGCGTAAGATCCTTCCAGATCCAAAATTCAAATCTGAATTGCTGGCAAAATTCGTTAACATCCTAATGGTTGACGGTAAAAAATCTACTGCAGAGAAAATCGTTTACACTGCACTAGATGCTATGGCTGAAAAGTCTGGTAAAGACCACTTAGCTATTTTTGAAGAAGCTCTTGAAAACGTTCGCCCAGCGGTAGAGGTTAAATCTCGCCGTGTTGGTGGTTCAACTTACCAAGTACCTGTAGAAGTACGTCCGGTTCGCCGTAACGCACTTGCTATGCGTTGGTTGGTTGAAGCTGCGCGCAAGCGTGGTGAAAAATCTATGGCTCAACGCCTAGCTGCTGAAATGCTAGACGCGTCTGAGAACAAAGGTACTGCGGTTAAGAAACGTGAAGACGTTCACCGCATGGCTGACGCAAACAAAGCGTTCGCTCATTACCGTTGGTAATGCCTTCTGTGCTGCGAGGTTCTCTCGCAGCACTTTTCTATACTCTAAGGTACACCTTAGTAAGAGGATACAATCGTGGCTCGTAAAACTCCTATTGAGCTATACCGTAATATCGGTATCTGTGCTCACGTAGATGCAGGAAAAACAACCACAACTGAGCGTATTCTGTTCTACACTGGCCTTTCTCACAAAATCGGCGAAGTTCACGATGGTGCAGCAACCATGGACTGGATGGAGCAGGAGCAGGAGCGTGGTATCACTATCACATCCGCTGCGACTACTACATTCTGGCGTGGTATGGAAGCACAGTTCCCTGAGCATCGCGTAAACATCATTGATACCCCTGGACACGTTGACTTTACTATCGAAGTAGAGCGTTCTCTTCGTGTACTTGATGGTGCTGTGGTTGTGTTCTGTGGCTCATCTGGTGTTGAACCTCAGTCTGAAACTGTATGGCGTCAAGCAGACAAATACCACGTTCCACGTTTGGTATTTGTAAACAAGATGGACCGTGCGGGCGCAGACTTCCTACGCGTTGTGAACCAAATTAAGAATCGTCTTGGTGCGACTCCTGTTCCAATCCAGCTGAACGTTGGTGCGGAAGATGAGTTCAGAGGTGTCATCGACCTTATCAAGATGAAAATGATCAACTGGAATGATGCCGATCAAGGCACTTCGTTTACTTACGAAGACATCCCAGCTGACATGATTGAACTTGCTGAAGAGTGGCGCAACCACATGGTTGAATCCGCTGCTGAAGCTAGCGAAGAGCTGATGGACAAGTACCTTGAAGAAGGTGAATTGACTGAAGCTGAGCTCAAACAAGCTCTACGTACTCGCACACTAAATAACGAAATCGTACTGGCTACTTGTGGTAGTGCGTTTAAGAACAAAGGTGTTCAAGCGGTACTGGATGCAGTCGTTGAGTTCTTGCCATCGCCTGTTGACGTACCTGCAATTAAAGGTGTCGACGAAAGAGAAAATGAAGTTGAGCGTCATGCTGACGACAACGAACCTTTCTCAGCGCTAGCGTTTAAGATTGCGACTGACCCATTCGTGGGCACGCTAACTTTCATGCGTGTTTACTCCGGTGTTGTAAACTCGGGTGACGCTGTTTACAACTCAGTAAAAGAGAAGAAAGAGCGTTTCGGTCGTATCGTTCAGATGCATGCGAATAAGCGTGAAGAAGTGAAAGAAGTTCGCGCTGGTGATATTGCAGCTGCTATCGGTCTGAAAGACGTAACAACAGGTGACACACTGTGTGATCAGAACCACAAAGTGATTCTAGAACGCATGGAGTTCCCTGAACCAGTTATTCAGATTGCTGTAGAGCCTCGTTCTAAGGCAGACCAAGAGAAAATGGCTATCGCGCTAGGTAAACTAGCCGCGGAAGATCCATCATTCCGCGTGGAAACGGATGACGAATCAGGTCAGACTCTGATCTCAGGTATGGGTGAACTTCACCTAGACATTATCGTTGATCGTATGAAGCGTGAATTCAGCGTTGATTGTAACGTTGGTAAACCTCAGGTTGCTTATCGTGAAACCATTCGTGGTAAAGCGGAAGTTGAAGGTAAGTTTGTTCGTCAATCAGGTGGTCGTGGTCAATACGGTCATGTTTGGGTCAAACTTGAGCCTTCTGAGCCTGGTGAAGGTTTCGTATTCGTAGACGAAATCGTGGGCGGTGTGATTCCTAAGGAATACATCAGTTCGGTATCGAAAGGTATCGAAGAGCAAATGAATAGTGGTGTTCTAGCGGGTTACCCTGTACTAGATATTAAAGCTACACTATTTGATGGTTCTTACCACGATGTAGACTCAAGCGAGATGGCGTTTAAGATCGCTGGCTCGATGGCATTCAAGAAAGGTGCACTAGAAGCACAACCTGTGATTCTAGAACCTATGATGAATGTCGAAGTAACCACTCCGGAAGACTGGATGGGTGACGTTGTTGGTGACCTAAACCGTCGTCGCGGTATCATTGAAGGCATGGACGAAGGTGTGGCTGGTCTTAAGATCATCCGTGCTCAAGTACCACTATCCGAAATGTTCGGTTACGCAACTGATCTACGTTCTGCAACTCAAGGCCGTGCGTCTTACTCTATGGAGTTTCACGAGTACGCTGAAGTGCCGAAAAACTTCGCAGATAAAATTATTGCAGAGCGTGGTTACTAATTGACGATTGAACTGCAAAAAGTTTACGACTTTTTGCGAGATCAGGGCGTCCAAATATTGCGCTAACGGGCGTTGGCGCATAAAATAACAATTTCTGGCGCGTCGTCGATCAATAATGATCACGACGAATCATAACTAGGAAGGAACACGATCGTGTCTAAAGAAAAATTTGAACGTACGAAACCGCACGTTAACGTTGGTACTATCGGCCACGTTGACCACGGTAAAACA
>NZ_JAWOTP010000029.1:0-54116 GCF_033338935.1 Vibrio sp. Vb0598
TTTGAATTGACTGTGCTGAATCTTTCGATTCAATGGTCACTTCGTTTCATTGAAACCTAATTTGATACCGAAGTATCTAATTGGATTATCATCAACGAGTGCCCACACAGATTGATAGGTTCTTATTTTTAAAGAGCTTTTCTAACATTTTCAGCAACTTAGTTGCTCGTCGTTAGGGGTGCGTATCTTACTTTACACCGTGAGAGAGTCAAGCATTTTTTTCAAATTCTTTTTTCTCTCTTCTCGACTCGCTGTGTGACTTTCGTCTCACTCCGTGTCGGTGGATGCGCAGTATAGGGGGTTGAGAAATTAGTACAAGCGTTTTTTGCAAATAAAAAACCAACCGGTCACAAATTATCCAAAAGTGCGATATTTGCATATTTCTTCGTCACATTTGAGACATATCACAGCAATTGGTTGGAAAAACACCAACCATATACGTAAGATTCATGTGTCTATTCTGTTAATGGACAATCGATCTCTTTATCACTATGTGTAGTAATTAAAATGACGTCTAAAAAAAATCTGATTTTATGTGTTGGGCTGGCCATCGTTGGGGGAATCATCTTCTCTCAATTCATCATCCCACCAGCCTTGAGCTTCCTCATTGGTGTTATCGCTACTGCTTTTCTTTTTTCATTTTCTAGCAAAACACCTGTTCTTCAATCTTCGGATCCTGATCCTTCAACTAAAACGCTGTATGTCGGCAACCTTCCTTATAAGGCCAATGAGAGTCATGTTCGCGATTTGTTTGCTGAATATGGACAGGTCTATGCGGTACGCTTAATGAAAGATAAGCGTACTGGAAAAAGAAGAGGGTTTGGTTTTGTAGTGATGGCTGCGGCAGATGCCAAGCCAGCTATCGCTAAACTTAATGAAAAGGAATATATGGAGAGAACGCTAAAAGTGAGAATTGCGAACGATCCTAAACATCCGGATGGTGGTAAACCTGAACAGGATTAAAACCTAGCTTCTTTAAACAAATGTTCAGTGCATCTTCCTGCCAAGGAGTTGCACTGGCATAAATCGACTTACTTCCCTCTTCTGTATCCTCAATTTCATCACTTAATAGCAATGCTTTTACTCGACGTGCAATCGCTGCGCCTGAATCAATTAAAGTAACGTCCCCACCCAAAGCTTGATGAATCTCCTCTTTGATTAAAGGGAAGTGAGTACAACCGAGCACCGCAACATCGACTTTATCGCGAAGGGGAAGCAGGATATTTGTCAGTTCGTCGAGAGAAACGCTGTTGCCTCGCAACTTCTCTTCGGCCATATCTACCAAGCGAGTTGATCCCACCAGCTCAACTGGTTTGCCTTGCGCAAAGTCCCGTATTAACTCGTGAGTATATTGGCGTGTTACTGTCGCCGGAGTGGCGATCAGCCCTACCCCTTTTGATGCTAAAAGCGATGCGGGTTTAATCGCAGGGACAACACCAACAACGGGAATCGATAAATTTTCGCGTAAGGAAGGAAGCACTATGGTGCTCGCCGTGTTGCAAGCAATGACGACAATGTCGACTTGGTGTTCTTCGACTAATGAAGAGACCAGTTGGTTAACTCGTGAAATGAGTACAGCCTGATCGAGTTCACCATAAGGGTAAGCCTGATTATCGAATAAGTATAAGTAGTCTAGCTGGGGCAATAGGCGATGTATCTCTTGGAATACAGAAAGGCCACCAACACCGGAGTCAAAAACTAGGACTTTTTTCTTACTTGCTACTCGCACGAGCCTTACCTAAAGAACAGAAACGTTGCGATCATACTGCGTAGATTTGTTTTGGCAATGCTTTAGCATGGTATCTTTGATGGCTGAATCTATCTCCAGATTCTACATCTCGCTTCGTCAACTCGATATGTCCTTGAAAAGATGGCGAAGACGTGACCAATGTGTGAAATTCACCATTTTCCCCACAGGGATCAATTTGACTTGGTAATGACTCTATTAGGGCTTTGTCATACCAGCGACCACACCATTCTGGAGGGAGAACTCTTCCGTCGATGGTGATTAACATAGTTTGAATACCACGCTCTATGATTTCCATCGCTAGTTTTTCGCTGCTGTCCCCTAATAGAGGAAAGACGCATTCCCAGCCAACAGGTTCAATATAGCAGCGTCGGTAATCGGCAATGCCATTACAAAACATATCACCAAATGCGACAGCTTCTATGTTCAGACCACTACTTTGTAATACATTAACGATGGTCGATTGATAAATGTCGTTACTTGGAAAGATTTCAGGTAGCTCGATAGTAATGAGCGGAAGCGCAAGTAAGTCTGCTTGCATTTGTACGACTTCAAGCGGAGTTGCTTGGAAAGGGACTTCTTTCCCTACGTAAGTCGTGTACAAACCGACAACTTGATAATTTGGATTCTCGTTAAGGCGCTCAAGCGTTAATGTCGAATCTTTACCACTGGACCAACTGATCACCACTCGCTTGGGTTTCTTCATTCGATTTTCCACCACAAAATATTAAAAACCGCCCGAAGGCGGTTTGTGCTCATTCACGATTAGAATTCGTAGCCAACGTTGAGATAGTACGCTCGCTCTGCAGCAGGGTAACCTTTTGCCA
Organism: Vibrio sp. Vb0598; assembly: GCF_033338935.1. NCBI lineage: Bacteria > Pseudomonadati > Pseudomonadota > Gammaproteobacteria > Vibrionales > Vibrionaceae > Vibrio > Vibrio sp. Vb0598. The sequence goes on from NZ_JAWOTP010000029.1 coordinate 2,575, forward strand.
TCTCATACTCTTCATCAAGTAGATTATCGATACGAGCGCTAATAGAGGTCGACTCATTCGGATAGTAAGTCACCGCCGTATCAACCAACGAGTAAGAAGAAAGTGTAATATCTTGTGAAGGCCAAGTGCTGTAATCCACATCTGGACGCTTACCGACGTACTGATAGCTAACCGACCAATCCACTTTATCGAAGCTCACTAAAGCATTCCACTTATACATTTCTTTAGCGCGGCGCTGCAACTGATGCCCTTTATCGTCTTCGGCATCTTTGTAATCTGCACTCAACTGGTGCTGCACAATCCCTGTATCAAACTCAGCAACAAGCTCCACACCTTGGATATGTGTTTCACCATCGACATTCAAATATTTGTATGTGGTTGGATGGTAATCGATAAGATTCGTGATTTTATAGTCATAACCCGTTACGGACCAAAAAACGCCTTGGACATCACCGCTGAATGCTAACTCCCAAGCATCTGACTCTTCCGGCTTCAGATCTTTCTCACCGTATGTTGGGTCATACTGTTGATATAGGTTTGGAGCCTTAAACGCAGTACCAAAAGAGGCTTTAACCCCAAACTCTGGTACAAACTGGTAACCAGCCGCTAAACTGTAAGTGAACTCACTACCGTATTCTTCGTTATCATCAAGGCGAGCACTGCCCTCGAGCATTGCTTTATCAATACTAGTGGTTGCCATACCAAACAGAGCGCCATTGGTACGATCAAACGTTTTATTCGCACTCTTGTCTTTATAAGACTCGTTGCGCCAATCAATACCACCAGCCAACGTCGTATTGTTGTTTAGCAAGTAACTGTTGGTCCACTGGACATTTTGCTGCTCAAGTTCATCTTCAGTACCTGAGTGTTTGCCTTTTGCTTGCTCATAGTTCCAAGACTTCTGTTTCTGTGCCGTTACTTGTAGTTCTGACATCACATTATCAGACTGATACTTACCGCCCAGAGTGACAGAAAGATCGTCTTTTTCTGCTTCGTAGTAACCGCGACTGCCGTAGCTGCTGTCATATTGATAAACATTTTCGTAAGCACGTAGGTTACCAAATGCAGACCACTGGTCATTGAAGTTATGCACGTAACCTAGCAGACCATTCTTTGTATCAAAGCCATGGCGATCGCCGTCATTAACTCCCGGTACAGGACGAACGTTATAACCATCATCACTTTCACTACCAAGCGCGATATTTAGCTGGCCGCTCTCTGTGACTTTAATACCAGATGCCACACTCAATTCTTGATAATCTAAACTACCTAAACCCGCACTTAACTTCGTTCCTTCTTCGTCAGCACGCGCAATGGTGATGATATTGATCACGCCACCAATCGCTTCTGAGCCATAAAGTGACGCACGCGCACCACGCACGTACTCAATACGTTGAACGTAAGTAAGTGGGATTTGGTTAAAGTCCACAGCGCCCTTCGCTGCTCGTGCAAAACGTACGCCATCAACCAGTACTAAAACTTGGTCGGAACTGGTTCCACGAACAAATAAAGACGCTAACTGACCACGACCACCATTTTGTGAAACTTGAATCCCCGTAAGGCGACGCAATACATCTGGTAGGGTTTTCGCTTGAATGCGATCGATGTCTTGTCGAGTAACTACTTCGACATCTGCCAACGTACGGCTTTCGGCTTGCTCAAAACGGTTTGCAGTAACAACGATGGTTTCGTCAGTGGAGGTTTCTTGGGCCTGTAGATAAGAGACAGGTGAAAGCAGCGATGCCAAAGTTATCGCCAGTGCGGATTTTCTCATTGTATTGTCCTAAATCGCGTAATTCCTTCCGAGCCCTGTCATCATGACAGTCCAGTGCTGTGGCTCAGTTGTTGGCAGGTATTCGGACTCAAGAGCACGGGTGTACCGCCTACTTGCTCGACTTCCCACATAAACTAATGCAGTGTCTGATGAGCGTTCGTTCTCTTTTACCGCTGCGCGTCAGTTCTGGATTCACACCAGATTCCCATTTCAGCCATCTAGATTGCTAGATAGCACCAACTTGAGGCAAATATTATTCAGCTATTGATTATTTGTCCAGCCAATATTGCCCTTAGAAGTTGTAACGTTTTGATTGATTTTGCTTTCTACTCTGCCTGTACGCACTATCTTTAAATCAATTCCAGTACAAAACTGGACATCCTATTGAGATTGAATAAAATCTGCGCTCTTAAATTGAATGCACCATAAAAGGTAAGATCATGGCTACTCTTGATGTAAACCCACAACGCTACCAAGAACAACTGGCTGAAAAAGTCGAACGTCTCACGGATATGTTCGCGCCATACAACATGCCAGAACTGGAAGTGTTTGAATCACCAGAGCAGCACTACCGCATGCGTGCTGAGTTCCGTGTTTGGCATGAAGGCGAAGATCTTTACTACATCATGTTCAACCAAGAAACTCGTGAGAAGTACCGTGTTGACCAATTCCCTGCAGCAAGCCGTCTGATCAACGACCTGATGCCGCTATTGGTTGAAGCGATGAAAGACAACGACTCACTACGTCGTAAACTGTTCCAAGTGGATTTCCTATCGACGCTAAGTGGTGAGATTCTGGTCTCACTCCTTTACCATCGCCAACTTGATGAAGAGTGGATTGAAAACGCGAAAGCCCTTAAACAGCGTTTAAATGATGAAGGCTTTAACCTAAACATCATTGGTCGCGCTCGTAAGATGAAGATTGTCCTAGACCGAGACTACGTTATCGAGAAGCTCGATGTAAATGGTCAAAGCTACATCTACCAACAAGTAGAGAACAGCTTCACTCAGCCGAACGGCAAAGTCGCAGAGAAGATGCTGGAATGGGCGGTCGACTGTACCCAAGAAAGCACTGGCGACCTACTAGAGCTTTACTGTGGTAACGGTAACTTCTCGCTGGCGTTGGCACAGAATTTCGACCGCGTACTGGCAACTGAGCTAGCGAAGCCATCTGTGGTATCTGCACAGTACAACATCGCCGCCAATAAGATTGATAACGTACAAATCTTACGTCTATCAGCAGAGGAATTTACTCAAGCGATCGAAGGTAAGCGTGAATTCCGTCGTCTACAAGATGCAGATGTAGATCTGGAGAGCTACAACTGCAACACGATTTTTGTCGATCCACCACGTGCTGGGATGGATGTCGATACTTGTAAGATGGTGCAAGGTTACGAGCGCATCATGTACATCTCTTGTAACCCTGAGACTCTAAAAGAGAACTTGGACATTCTATGCGAAACACACAACGTGACGCGTTTTGCTCTGTTTGACCAATTCCCTTATACCCACCATATGGAAGCGGGCGTGCTATTGGAACGCAAAGCGTAACCCACTGCGTCAAATACAAAAAAAGCGAGCTCAATGGCTCGCTTTTTTGTATTTGATTCGTTTTGCTTATTCCGCAGAAGTCTTCTTGCTGACAAAACCTAACTTCTTACCAATCCATGCGAGTAAGATCATTGAAACCATGATCGCAAAGAAGTTTGAGCCTGCTTCTGGGTATTGCGCCTTAATAAACGCAGAGTGGCCAAACGCACCTACGAAGAAACACGCCAAGCCAACTAATGGGATATCTTCTGATACCGGATTATTTAGGTACTCTTGGTAAAGAGCTTGTACAGCCAGTACGAGTGCAATCAATGGGAAGATTGAAAAAGACACTTCACTCATGGTCAACCATGACAACAAAGCATCACCACACATACCTGCAACCAGTGCCAAAATCAGCGTTTTCTTTTCAGATTTATTTCCATTCGACATTATTCTATCCCGCCTTTTAATCGGTTACGTTCACGTTCTTTGCGATACCAATAGGCCCCTTTGGCTATCATTCGCAATTGCATGATCAATCGCTCGGCGAGTTCATCGCGCTCACGTCGATCTAAATCTAAAGCTTCAGCTCCCGAACTGAAAACCAAAGTCACAGACGCTTCTGCTTGAGTATACGCCTCTTCTCTGGTCACGCCGGTGCTCATTAAATACTCGGTTAATTCTGCCGCAAAATGCTGGATTTCTCGAGCAACAGCGGTACGAAATTCAGCAGAAGTGCCGGAGCGCTCACGCAACAACAAACGAAAAACGTTCGGACTACTTTCAATGAATTCCATAAAGGTTTCGACCGAGGTACGAATTACGCTACCTTCTTTCACAATACGTTGACGCGCCTGACGCATCAGTTGACGTAGTAGCAAACCGCCTTCATCAACCATGGTTAAGCCTAGCTCATCCATATCTTTGAAGTGGCGGTAAAAAGAAGTCGGTGCAATCCCTGCCTCTCGGGCGACTTCTCGCAAGCTAAGGCTGGAAAAGCTGCGATCCGCACTTAATTGACTAAATGCCGCATCGATCAATGATCGACGTGTCTTCTCTTTTTGCTGTGCGCGGATTCCCATCGATTTCATTCTTAACTTGCTCTTTTTCTGTAGGGTACAAGAGCCTCAATATAACGCAATTTGCTCCTACGGAGAAAGATATGTTGCTTCGCTCGCTCTGAGCGCCGAGAACGTTACTATTGGCATGCATCTAATTGCAATGTTCTCGATGCAATTTATAGACATACAACATACCAAATCACCCTTTTGGTCGATTCTGCGTGATCACTTCCACTCTCTAACAGGCATGACGTGTACCAATAGAGTAAATGAGTTAAAATCGCGCTAAAGCAATGTTAAGCAAATATAACAAGGAAGGCATCATGGCGCATGTTAATCACTATGACGTGATCGTAATCGGTAGTGGCCCTGGCGGAGAAGGGGCTGCAATGGGATTAACCAAAGCGGGACTGAATGTTGCCATTGTCGAGAAAGAAAGCAGTGTCGGCGGCGGTTGTACTCACTGGGGAACTATTCCATCTAAAGCACTGCGTCATGCCGTTAGCCGCATCATCGAATTTAATAGCAACCCGCTATTTTGTCGAAACAACACCAGCGTTCATGCAACATTTTCTGACATTTTAGGTCATGCTAAATCGGTCATTGATAAGCAAACTCGACTTCGTCAGGGCTTTTATGACCGTAACTCATGCACACTTTTGTTCGGAACCGCGCGATTTATCGATAACTACTCAATTGCAGTGATGCAAAGCGACGGTACAGAAGAAATCTATTCAGCGGATAAGTTTGTCATCGCGACGGGTTCTCGCCCGTATCAGCCTGACGACGTAGATTTCTTGCATGAGCGCATCTACGACAGTGATTCCATTTTGAGCCTGAAACACGACCCTCGCCATATCATCATTTACGGTGCGGGCGTTATCGGTTGTGAATACGCTTCTATCTTCCGCGGCCTTGGAGTGAAAACCGACCTTATCAATACCCGCGACCGCTTGTTGGAGTTTTTGGATAACGAAGTGTCAGATGCGCTGTCTTACCACTTCTGGAACAGTGGTGTGGTAATTCGTAATGATGAGACCTATGAAAAAATCGAAGGCACAGAAGATGGCGTGATTATTCACCTACAATCTGGCAAGAAGATGAAGGCAGACTGCTTGTTGTATGCGAATGGTCGAACAGGTAACACCGATAAGTTGAATTTGGGTGCAGTGGGTCTGGAAGCGGACTCTCGCGGACAACTAAAAGTAAACCGTAACTACCAAACCGATATCGAACACATTTACGCTGTAGGCGATGTCATCGGTTACCCTAGCCTTGCAAGCGCCGCTTATGACCAAGGGCGATTTGTCGCACAAGCCATTACGAAAGGTCAGGCAGAAAACTACCTGATTGATGATATTCCAACGGGTATCTACACCATCCCAGAGATTAGCTCTGTGGGTAAAACCGAGCAAGAGCTAACAGCTGCGAAAGTACCGTATGAAGTAGGACGCTCTTCGTTCAAGCATCTAGCTCGTGCACAGATCGCAGGGAAAGACATCGGTAGCTTGAAGATATTGTTCCATCGTGAAACCAAAGAAATTTTAGGGATTCACTGTTTTGGCGAACGTGCCGCGGAAATTATCCACATCGGTCAAGCCATTATGGAGCAAAAAGGCTCAGCGAATACCATCGAGTATTTCGTCAATACCACCTTCAACTATCCAACAATGGCCGAAGCGTATCGTGTCGCTGCGTTGAATGGTTTGAACCGCTTGTTCTAATCTATGCTTCTTGATAGCAGACAGAAAAACAGCAGGCTTGGACCTGCTGTTTTTATATCAACATTGTGCTAGGAAGGTATCCTTGTGCCATTGGTAGAGAAAGATAACCCCTAAACCAATACCCCGCATCAACATAAAGCTCGTCATTGCAAACCACAGCGCGTGATTTTCCCACTCGGCGAATAAGTAAAAGACAACAAAGAAACTGCTGGTCGCGACAAACATACTATTGCGCATGTCTTTGCCTTTGGTTGCACCGACAAAAATGCCATCCAATAGAAAGCACCACATCGACGCAAGTGGCATCACCACCAGCCAAGGTAGATACACCGCTGCTTGCTGTTGTACCGCCTCAATTGAAGTGATCATGGCGATCAACTGCGATCCCGCCAAACCAAAGAGCGCGGTCAGTCCTAAACAAATAACCAAACTCCAAAAGAAAGTGCCGACAAGCGATTCACTCAATTGTTGCCTATCTTTGGCACCAATCGCCTTCCCGACCATGGCCTCCATTGCGTAAGCAAAGCCATCCATGCCATACGAGATAATCATCAGGAAGCTCATCAGAACCGCATTTGCAGCGACAACCTCATCACCAAAGCTCGCACCTTGGAACGTCATAAAGCTAAAAGCCGCTTGCAGACACAAAGAGCGCAAGAAAATATCGCGATTCAATTTCACGAAGCGCCCTAAACCGTGTTGAGTGCTGGCTAGCAACTTTTGAGGTGATGGTAATTGTCTCTCTCGCCAGGTTTTCCAGACACACATGAGACCAAAACCCATGCCTGAGTAGTCAGCAATCACCGATGCCAGCGCAGCGCCTTCTACTTTCCACCCCAAACCAATCACAAACAACAAATCGAGGGCAATATTCGTCACGTTGGTGATGATCACCATCCACATTGGTGCTTTGGAATTTTGCGTCCCGAGCAGCCACCCCAACAACACAAAGTTCATTAGCGCAGCGGGGGCACTCCACACACGGATAGAGAAATATTGCATGCCGTAGTGTTTTACCTCTGCGCTGGCGTCACTCCAGCCAAAGATCAAATCAGCAATCGGGTTATGGGCAATAAGGAAGACTAACGCAAACAGCAGCGCCATAAGTGAGCCTTGCATAAACACCAAGGCAAGTTGCTTTCGGTCTTCACCGCCATAGGACTGCGCCGCCAACCCAGTAGTCGACATACGCAAAAAACCAAGCAGCCAAAACGTCACGCTGATCATGGTGCTGCCCAACGCAACACCACCCAAATACCAAGCGTGGTCTAGATGACCAATCACCGCAGCATCGACCAAACCGAGCAATGGAACAGTAATATTCGACAGCACCATAGGTATCGCTAAAGCTAAGACTTGGCGATGAACTTTTGGGTTAGATAAAGGAGAGAAGATTGAATTTATCACAGGCACCTCATCAGTAAGATCGACGAGTGTACCTGAGCGCTTAACGACTAGCCAATTACCACTTGATATGAACGAGTACTGGCGTGAGGCGATGCTTCAACATTGGAATCTTATTAAGCCAACGCTGCCAAGCTTTCCAACGAGAACAGAATCTATCGAATGGCGAGAAAGCTTTCACCCACTGTGCCCATGGTAACCATTGCAATATCTGTTCTGCAGGCGCTTCAAAGCCATGAGCATAACGATCAGAGCCAAGCTTTTGTCCCCACTTGGTTTCCGTTAAATCTCCTGCCAGCACCATACACAGTTCAGCAGAAACAAAATGTCGACCCAAGGTTTGAATAAATTTCGCGACTTGACGCTCTGTGCAATCGAGCAGTGCCATTTCACATAAAATGAGTACCGGTGCTTGCTCTGGAATAGCTAACGTCTCTAGCCACGACATTTCATCCACACTGCCACAGCGATGTTCATAGCGTTCATTTTTGTGGAACAAGCGCTGACGCCATACCAAATTTTCCGTCACATCCAGCTCTATCCAATGGCAGCGTCCATTATCCAAACGATAAAAGCGGGTATCCAACCCCGCTCCGACATTGATTATCCAAGCATCGGGATACTGCTGTAAGAAGTGACTAACCTGCTGGTCACAAAGCTGAGTCAGCGTCACGTGCAGCAATTGCTTCTGCGCAATATCACCACTCAAACAATCCGGCGCCATCTTACAGCTCAAACACGCTTTAGCAGCTATCGGATCGTACACCAAGCCATTGTCGACCATGCTTTCACGGCTACGCAATAACAGTGGCTTTAATAAATGGTTAGGAACTTGATGTTTAGACTGAGACATGGGCATTTCCTGCGCCAGAGAGAAAACATAGACATTGAAATAGATGATAATGAATATCAATTACATTATCAAGCTTATAAATTGGTCAAAACAAACAAGGTCAAGATGATGAGCAAGCTTTTGGAGGAAGTAGAAAAAGAGAAAAGAAGAGAAAAGACAAAACAGCCCAGATCAACTGGGCTGCTTAAATACACTTACATCCAATCGGTATTACGAATAATACCAACGGCTAAGCCTTCAATCGTAAGGTGCTGAGACGTTAAGTCCACTTGGATTGGGGCAAACTCTTCATTCTCAGCATGCAGTAATATGGTTGAGCCTTTGCGCTCCAAACGCTTCACAGTCACATCATCATCAACACGCGCAACGACAACTTGACCGTCTCTCACGTCTTGGGTTTTATGCACCGCGAGCAAATCGCCATCCATAATCCCGATGTCTTTCATACTCTCGCCATTTACACGAAGTAAGAAATCCGCTTGCGGTTTGAACATCGCAGGATCGACTTGGTAGTGCGCCTCTACGTGCTCTTGAGCCAAGATTGGCTCACCCGCTGCGACTTGACCAATCAAAGGCAAACCCTGCTCATCATTGGCTGCGTCTTCAAGCAGGATACGAATCCCACGAGAAGCGCCTGGAATAATTTCAATTGCTTGCTTACGAGCAAGCGCTTTTAGGTGTTCCTCTGCGGCATTCGCAGAGCGGAAGCCAAGCTCACGCGCAATCTCTGCACGAGTTGGTGGCATTCCGGTGTCATCGATTTTACTTTTAATTAAATCGAAGACTTGTTGTTGGCGTGGCGTTAACGGCTTCATGTCTCACCTGTCTTTTTATACAGTTAACTGTGAGTATATCCAGTAAATGCTCAAATGAAAACCCAATTGGTTGTTTTTTAATTTATTTGTGGGGAGCTTTCAGCTTACCGATTAAGTTCATTCTTTATTCGTTTAAAACACCGACTTTTCAGTTAATCAAGTCAAAGCAATAACTTAGGGGTTCGACTAATTTACAGCCAATAAAATTAAAAGGTTTGACCAGTTTCTGGTATCCTTGCAGCGCTTAAATTTTATCGCCTAGGCTTATTTCTATTGCCGTACTCATCTCTTTTTATAGAGAAGACATGCAAAGCGGAAACTGAAATAAGGTTAGGCCTGTTTGAATACCTATTGAGGCTGTGAACTTTATGTCTTCTGGACAATCATTTTCACGTTCATTACTAAAACTACCTTTATCGGTACTGGTAAAGGGCACCACAATCCCGTCGAACCCGATTGAAGATCTGAACATCGACCTAACTAAACCGATTGTATATGCCCTGCCGTTCCGCTCGAACGTGGATTTGCTGACACTGCAAAAACAAGCCATGAGCCTTGGTCTACCCGACCCGCTCAGCCCGCTGGAAATCAATGGCAAAACGCTGAACCGTTTCGTCTTTATCGCTGCGCGTCCAACTGTGATGAACAACGATAATGATGTCCCAACCGATTCTGTCTCTCTGTTCACTGACTTACTGGAACTGCACAAGCTGGATAGTGAGTTGGATGTTCAAATGATCCCTGCAACCGTGCTTTGGGGTCGTAAGCCAGGTAAAGAAGAGAACCAAAAGCCTTACCTTCAACCGATGAATGGTCCGCAAAAAGCCAAAGCAGTAATGGCGGCGGGACGCGACTGCTTAGTTCGCTTTAGTCCCGTGGTATCTCTGCGTTATATGGCAGACTCCCACGGTACCGACAGCGCAATTGCGCACAAACTGGCTCGCGTGGCGCGTATCCACTTCTCACGCCAGAAACTGGCTGCTTCAGGCCCAAACCTGCCACAACGCCAAGTGTTGTTTGCTCGTTTACTAAAATCTCCAGCTATTGAACTGGCGATTGCTGACGAAGCCAAGAGCAAAAACATCTCGATTGATAAGGCACGTAAAGAAGCCCACGACATCATGGATGAAATCGCTGCCGACTTCTCCTATAGTCTGGTGAAAAACGGCGACCGCATCCTGAGTTGGTTATGGACAAAACTATACCAAGGTTTGCACATCAATAACGCCTCGACTGTGCGTCGTTTAGCGCAAGACGGCCACGAAATTGTGTACGTTCCGTGTCACCGTAGTCACATGGACTACCTGCTGTTGTCTTATGTTTTATACCATGAAGGCATGGTGCCTCCGCACATTGCGGCAGGCATTAACTTGAACTTCTTCCCGGCCGGTCCGCTTTTCCGTCGTGGTGGGGCGTTCTTTATTCGTCGTAGTTTTAAAGGCAACAAACTGTACTCAACCATTTTCCGTGAGTATCTAGCTGAGCTGTTTGCCAAAGGCTATTCAGTCGAGTACTTCAGTGAGGGTGGTCGTTCACGTACAGGTCGCTTACTGCAAGCGAAAACGGGTATGCTGGCTATGACCATCCAAGCAATGCTACGTGGTTTAAACCGCCCAGTAACGCTAGTGCCGGTCTACATCGGCTACGAGCACGTAATGGAAGTGGGCACTTACGCGAAAGAGCTGCGTGGCAAACGCAAAGAGAAAGAAAACGCAGGGCTTGTACTGCGTACTCTGCGTAAACTGCGTAACTTTGGTTTGGGCTATGTGAACTTCGGTGAGCCAATTCAGCTCAACCAATACTTGAACGAGCATGCTCCTGAGTGGACGAAAGACATCGACAGCATGGGTGGTAACAAACCACAATGGATGAATCCTGTGGTGAACGACCTTGCTAATAAGATGATGACGCACATCAATGATGCGGCGGCGGCAAACGCGTTGACCTTGTGTGCAACCGCACTGCTTGCTTCTCGTCAACGTGCACTTTCTCGTGACTCGCTGATCAACCAGATCGAGTGTTACTTAAAGCTACTCAAAAATAATCCGTACTCAAGCACCTCCACTATCCCTACCGAAAGTGCTGAGGAGTTGGTCGATCATGCAATTTCGCTTGATAAGTTCGTGATTGAAACCGATAGCATGGGTGACATCATTTCGCTGGACCGTAGCCAATCGATCCTGATGACTTACTATCGCAACAACATCATTCACTTGTTCGCTCTGCCGTCATTAATTGCCCAAATGCTCATTCGTCAGCGCAACCTTTCGGTAGCCAAGATTCAAGCGAATGTCGCGCAAATCTACCCATTCTTGAAGAAAGAGCTGTTCTTAAGTTACCAAGAAGACGAGTTAGATGAATTGGTCGTTAAAACACTGCATGAATTTGCCGATCAGAAAATGATTAGTCTGGATGGTGATAAGCTAGAGATCAATCAGTCGAACAACCAGCCTTTGGTTCTGTTAGGTCGCACGATAACTGAAACGCTACAACGCTACTCTATCGCGATGAACTTGCTTGTTGCTTACCCTGAACTCGGTAAATCGGACCTAGAGCAGAAGAGCCAAGATATTGCTCAGCGCCTAGGGCGTTTGCACGGTATTAATGCGCCAGAATTCTTCGATAAAGGTGTGTTTACCGCGATGTTCAATACGCTCAAACAGCAAAAATACCTCGATAACGATGGTAACTGTGACACGAAGAAAACGCAGCAATTTGCACGACTACTGTTCACTCTGCTTTATCCAGAAGTGAAACTGACGATCGAAGAGAGTATTCACCAACTTCGGTCGTAACCGTTTTATCTTCTTTCAATAAGAAAAAGGCATCCAATCGGATGCCTTTTTCTATTTCTTCGCTTACCAAAATGCGACCAGTAACCCTATCGCTATCACCATGCCAACATAATTGTTGTTAAGGAAAGCCTTAAAGCACAACTCACGCTCACGGTGACGAATTAAGTGCTGCTGATAAACAAACAACGACGCTGCAATCAAAAGGGTCCAGTAGTAACTTTGTCCCAATTGGTAGAACTGCCCTAACCAAACCAACATCGCGAGTGTAATCAGTTGCAACACACCAATAATAAGCTTGTCATGACGACCAAACAGAATTGCCGTCGATTTAATGCCAATCTTTAGATCATCATCTCGGTCTACCATCGCATATTGAGTGTCGTACGCAATGGTCCACAAAGCGTTAATGAGGAACAAAAACCAAACAATCAATGGTAATTCCCCAGTTTGTGCAGCCCACGCCATTGGAATCGCCCAGCTAAAAGCCAAGCCTAAAAATAGCTGTGGAATATGAGTGTAACGCTTCATAAATGGATAGATGAACGCCAACACAATGCCAGCGAAGGATAGCTGAATCGTCAGCGGGTTCATGGTCAGCACTAACAAAAACGAGCTGATACCCAAAACCAAAAATAATCCAATCGCTTCTTTTGCTGTCACTTTCCCTGATGGCAGTGGACGTTGCTTAGTACGCTTTACATGGCCGTCGACTTTGCGATCTGCAAAATCATTAATCACGCACCCCGCACTACGCATTAGGAATACACCCAATACAAACACGATAAATACATCCCAACTCGGCATCCCTTGGGCTGAGATAATTAGCGCCCAAATCGTTGGCCACATCAGTAACAGTGAACCAATCGGGCGATCCATGCGCATCAGTTGCCAATATGCTTTGGCTTTTTCTGCGGACATTTACACTGTCTCCTTAGCGTAAACTGGTGAATTAGATAAGAATAGCTCGGCGACTAGCATCGGTTTGTGATTCATCCACAACCTTGAGCGTCGCGCTAACAAACGTCCTTCTGGTACGGCTACCCATCCCATTTGCAAAGAGTCCCGCTCAACGTTATCTGCGCTGAACACAGTTAGTCCTAATGGGATATCCCCTTGTTGAGCCAAATCATACTGCTGATCAACTAAGGTTGAGCGAGGAATCAATGTCCGCCCAATAACCCAGTTATTATTGTCACCGCACAAAATTACCTCTCTCAGTAAGCAATCTTGTTCGGACAATAACTGGCTTTCGTCCTGTTTTAATGTCGCTGCAGTGACGATCTGATTTTGTAGCAATTCTACCGTTAACGCTTGGCAGTGCTGTTTTAAACGACGTGACAAAGACCCTTGCTCTTCAAGCCAGTGCTTGGCAAATTCATTTGGAAATTCGAATTCTTCGGGGTTTTGCCACTCTACTTCCAATAAAGAAGCAAGATAGAGTGATGTTGGCTGATTCATACTAGTATTCAATTGGAGGCTTTATGCGTACAATAAAGCAACAACTTACCGTCCATAGTAATGTATGTAACCGTAAGTTCCGTTATTTGTTATAGACGGCCCATTGTATCAAGACTGAAGCGATTCGAATATCGCGATCCAGAGAAAGAAAAGTTAGAAATATGTACAAACGTTATATAGCCCAAATTATTTTTGCGTTAACCATACTATTCGCCGCACCAAGTTGGGCTGAAACGGAAGAAGCTGGACCTAAGTTGGCATACTTTACCCTAGAGCCTGATCTCACTACTAACTTTTACACCAAAGGCAAAAAGTTAGGTTATGTGCAAGTGCGCATCGACATCATGGTAATGAGTCAACAAGATTTATCAGTTGTTGAGCATCACCAACCTTTGATTCGCGATGCAGTGATTGAATTATTGGGTAAGCAAACAGAAGATACGATTAAGTCCCTTTCTGGCCGAGAAGATCTGCGCAAAACTTTAGTGACGACCCTCAACGAAACGCTTTTGCCTGAAACAGGTAAAACCATCATTGCCGATTTGTTGTTTACAAAATACCTTTATCAATAAACCCAAATCCGTTTTGAACATAAAAAAAGACCGCTCTTGAGCGGTCTTTTCATTTCATCAGCTTTAGGCTTGCTGTTGGTATTTCATCTTGCCTGAATCAAACAGCGCAATCGCCATCCCCGACAGTAGCCCAACTAAGTGAGCGGTGTTTGCAATCGCCATAAATGGCTGCACAAAACCAAGAACTAACCATACCAACATAAAGACGATGATTGGCTTGGGTAGCGTAAGGTCTAAATGTGGCAAGCGGTAACCCAGTATCCACAAATAACCAAGCAGTGCATAGACCACGCCAGACAAGCCGCCGAAGTTAGCCCCTTCAACATAGAACTGGCCTGCCCCTGAAAGCGCTGCCGACACCACAAAGAGTTGCAATAGCTTACCGGAACCGAGACGACGTTCGATGTCGCCACCCAACTGCCACCACCATAGTAAGTTAAACACGATGTGAGTTACTGAAAAGTGCAGTAACGCATGACTTAGCCATCGCCACACTTGCCATTGTTGCCCCTCAAAAGCCGGGAAGTGCAACAACTTAAACACGCCATTGCCAAAGCCAAACATTTGTAACAAGTAGATGATGATACAGACTGTCATGATCAGCAAAGTCATGGGGCCAGCTTTCGCTTTGACCATGCTTATGATACTCGGGCTGGAATAATGAAATGTGCTCTTACGAGTATCGGCAACGTCCCACGAGGCGGCGCTGTATTTTGAATCAGACGGGTTAGCAAGGAACAGCTTAAGTTCGGCTTCCGCTTCTATTTCATGCTGGCTATCAGTCAGCCACAGCGCAAATTGCCCATCCCCTTCAGGCATCATTTCGATGTCAATTTGGCGAGAGGCCATATAATCAATAAAGGCTTGCGCCATACGTGGATTATTTAACGTTACCAATCTCTTCATTAACTTCTCACTATCGGTAGTTCTGCTCGATGCCAGGCTTCAAAGCCACCATCTACACTGTACACCTGTTCAAAGCCTTGGTTAACCAAATATTGCGCCGCACCTTGGCTACTAATGCCGTGGTAACACATCACTAGAATAGGTTGTTCGAACTCCACTTCATCCATAAACGCAACGATCGTATCGTTAGTTAAGTGATACGCGGACTCCGCATGCGCAACGGCAAACGATTGAGGGTCACGGATATCTACAAGCTTCGCATCACCCTGCTCGAGCAGCGCTTGCGCACCTTGTACATCGATATGCTTAAACTGATCCATTTACTTTCTCATTGTCTTATTAATATACCCAAGCAACCTCGAACCTAACGTACTAATCAGCACCCGTGGTACAGCATAAAATCCATATTTGAAGCTGCTTGGGTATACTGCCGCTATTGTAACCTATCCAACGGCAAACTTAGACACATGGATAATCAGGCTTTTCAAAAGTGTACACATTCCAACCATTTGTGGATAAAGCTGTGAATTGCGTTGATAAAGTGTATTTGGATCTTTTGATCCACAATATGTAGTGATGATCCTGATCTAACTGTGTGTATATCTATAACTATCCCCAGATGGAAAAGTGCTTGAATCCCTTATTTTGTCCGGGTTTCGAACAGTTGATAAATAATTACTTCACAGAGTTATACACAGGTAGCACATAAAATCCGGATCGCAAACGCTATCGATTTTCGATCGACAATAAAAAAGCCGAGATCACATGATCTCGGCTTTCTATGAAAATCTTACTTTCAATTAGCAGTGGAAATTAAAATTCACCCACGGCCAATTTTAGTTTCTTCATTGCATTTTTTTCTAGCTGGCGAATACGCTCGGCGGAAACACCGAACTCATCAGCTAAGTCTTGCAATGTTGCTTTCTCATCATCTAACCAACGAGAACGCACGATGCGCTGACTACGCTCATCCAAACTCGCTAATGCATGACCCAAGCGATTGTTGGTGTGCATTTCCCAGTTGGCGGCTTCAATGTTGTCGGCCACATCAGACGATTTGTCTTCTAGGTATAGCATCGGCGCTGTGTAAGCGTTTGAACTGTCGTCTTCATCAGTTGGCATATCAAAGGTTGAATCCACCGCCGCTAAGCGTGATTCCATCTCGCGAACTTCAGAAGGCTCAACACCTAACTCGCGCGCAACGGTTTCCACTTCACCGTTGTTAAACCAACCCAAGCGCTTTTTCGACTTACGCAGGTTGAAGAACAATTTACGTTGCGCTTTAGTGGTCGCAATTTTCACGATACGCCAGTTACGTAGCACGTATTCGTGGATCTCTGCTTTGATCCAGTGGACAGCAAAAGAAACCAAGCGAACCCCTACTTCTGGGTTAAAACGCTTAACGGCTTTCATTAGACCGATGTTACCCTCTTGCACAAGATCCGCCATTGGCAAACCGTAGCCAGAGTAACCACGAGCAACGTGAACAACGAATCGTAGGTGCGAAAGAATTAGACCTTTTGCAGCCTCAATCTCACCTTTATAGTGTAATCGTTCTGCCAGCTCACGCTCTTCGTCTGCAGTCAGCATTGGGTAGCTGTTTACTGAGCGAATATAGCTATCAAGGCTATCTTGCGTGACTAGAGCCATCGGATACGCTTCTTTTGTCATTCAATTCCTCATCAATCTCTGATCTGGAGCATTACATTGCAATTTAGCTTCGATATCTTGAACTCAAAATGAACAAGTTTCAAGAAGGGGAAGCAATTATCCATAAACATTTGGTCTAAGCAAGGGTTCAAAATTAGCTAGTGCTAATGAAATCCAAGTAATAAGACCGCCATCACTTAAACTGGTTCAATTTCTTTTAAATGTCGTTGCGCAGAAAAGCGCGCCGCAATACATCCCAAAAGACTCCCAATGATGATTAGTAACAAAGATTCATCCCAACTTAGACCAATCAGGCGGAACTGGCTATCGTACAACGCAGCAAGGTCTTCCACCGCACTATTCATGACAATGGTCACTAAAGCCGTTACCAACCACGCAATAGTGGCACCTAACACGCCAAACCACATACCTGTGTACAAGTAAGGGCGCAGAATAAAACTGTCCGTCGCACCGATCAGTTTCATGGTTTGAATCTCTTCTTTATTCGCCAGCACATTAAATCGCAATGTATTGCCAACGATTAAAAATACCGCACCGAGCATCAGCACTGTCAGGGTAATGACAATAATACTCGCGAGAGTTTTGATGGCATCAAGACGCGCCAGCCAGTCTTCGTCAAGTCTCACGTCGGTCACATCTTGTTGCTCTCGAACGTCTTTGGCTAATGACTGAATATCACTTTTTAGCTCCGAATCTGGCGTAATCACCAACACACCAGGAAGCGCATAGCCACTTAAAAGACTGATAGCTTGGTCGAACCCTGCATATTGGCTTAAATCAGATAGACCTTGTTGCGGTGAAATATATTCTACCTCTTTTACCAAAGGCCAAGTTTCAATTTGATCTTTGAGAACCATCACTCGCGCATCCGGCATGCCTTCAACTAAGTAAGCACTAACTTGTGAAGGAGAAGCGACATCTTCCGCTGCCCCTGCAACGTTTTTCCCCAATAGATACAAACAAGCTGGCATGGCAAGTGCCATGGAGATGACCGCTAGGGTCAGAATGTTGCCTAGTGGTCGTTGCCATAAGGCGCTAAAAGAAGATTTAGCTTGTTTTGCGTGGACAGAGAAAAAACCATCGGTATTCGCACGCTTGGCACTGCGGCCTTTCCCCTTCTTTTGGGAGTGCTTGTTACCTGCCATAGTCTTCTACCTCACTTAGGAAGCCTTGGTTCAATTCAAAATGACGATACTGTGGGCGAGTGTTTACTAACCCCACATCGTGCGTGGCAAGTAGTATAGTCACGCCCGCACGGTTAAATTCTTCGAATAGACGCAACACACGGTTGGATAATTCTGGGTCAAGGTTACCCGTCGGCTCATCAGCCACCAGCAACGTTGGTCGATTAACCACAGCACGGGCAATACCGACGCGCTGTTGTTCACCACCAGAAAGTTGACTAGGTAGACAACGAGCTTTATCGAGTAAGCCCGTTTTATCTAACGCCGCAGAAACACGGCGTTTGATTTCGTTTTCAGAAATCGATTCGATACGCATTGGCAGAGCGACATTGTCGTACACACTGCGATCCATCAATAGGCGATGATCTTGAAAAACAATCCCAATATTGCGGCGCAAAAAAGGGATGTCTTTGCCTGGAATACGCGTGATGTCGTGGCCATTAAAATGGATTTTGCCATCGGTTGGTCGCTCTATCGCGCAGATCAATTTCAGCAAGGTACTTTTACCAGCCCCGGAATGTCCGCCTAAAAACGCCATTTCACCGCGCCTCAGGTGAAAATCGACTTTTTGCAGTGCTTGTCGACCACCTCGGTAAGCTTTGCTTACTTGCTGAAATTTGATCACCGTTGATTTCCTCTAACTCTTTTTATTCTTCACGACTAAACAGTGCGTCAATAAACTCTTGAGTTTCAAATGGACGCAAGTCTTCGATACCTTCACCCACACCAATGTAACGAATTGGAATACCGAACTGATCAGCAATAGCGAAAATTACGCCGCCCTTGGCTGTACCATCCAGCTTAGTCAAAGTAATCCCGGTTAGAGGGGCAACATCACTGAAAAGTTTCGCTTGGCTAATGGCATTTTGTCCTGTACCTGCATCAAGCGTTAGCATGATCTCATGTGGTGCAGAGTCATCAATTTTCTTCATCACACGTACAATCTTACGCAGCTCTTCCATTAGGTTCGCTTTGTTCTGTAGACGACCTGCTGTATCAGCAATCACCACATCCACACCACGTGCTTTTGCCGCTTCAATCGCATCATAGATAACAGAGGCACTGTCTGCGCCAGTATGTTGAGCAATCACAGGAACATTATTACGTTCACCCCACACTTGTAGCTGCTCAACCGCTGCGGCACGGAAAGTATCGCCCGCTGCAAGCATCACTTTTTTGCCTTGAGTTTGGAACTGCTTCGCTAACTTACCGATGGTCGTGGTTTTACCCACGCCATTTACACCCACCATCAAGATGACGTAAGGCGTTTTGTTGCTATCGATTTCTAGTGGCTGTTCGACTTTAGAAAGAATCTCGGCCATTTCTTCTTTCAACAAACCATAAAGGGCTTCGCCGTCTTTCAGATCGCCACGTGTGGCTTTTTCTGTCAGGTTGTTGATGATTTTTGTTGTGGTATTCATGCCCACATCAGCAATAAGCAGTTGCTCTTCTAGCTCTTCAAATAAGTCTTCATCGATTTTCTTACCGCTGAACAAACCGAAGAAGCCAGCACCAATATTTGCTTTTGTTCGGCTTAGGCTGCGTTTAAGACGAGCAAAAAAGCTTTCTGTTGGCTTTTCTTGTTCTTGAACACGAGGCGCAGCCGATACGACTTCTGGCTCCTCTGCTTCTGCTTCTGCTTCTGCTTCTGCTTCTGCTTCTGCTTCTGCTTCTGCTGGGGCAGCCTCTGATTGTTTCTCTTCTTCTTCAAGTTCTGGCGTTGCTTCCGCTTGCTCAGCAACCGCTTCGGTTTGCTGCTCTTCAGAAGGCGCTTCCACTGCTTCTTCTTTTACTGTTTCTTCAGTTTTTGGTTTTGGGCTTTGTTCTTCGTCACCAAAACCTAGCCACGAAAGTAATCCGCGCTTCTTTTTTTCCGTCATCTGGGGCTATCCTAGATTGTTCTTTTATCTATTAATGACTCTTTTTTGACAAGATTATTATCTGTCTAAAAAAGGCTAATGACAAAGTTCTGAAAACTTTCCGATTAGGTAATTCTAATCTTATTAGTGTTACACTCTGTCATCTTGAATATTCTGGGCTGTATCCAAGCTCCAAGCTTATTGCTTGGGCGATTAGATATAGTATCACTTTATTAGCGGTCAAAAAATCTATGGTAAGACGTCGCCAGCAAAACTCATCACAAAAAAAGCCAACAACGGGCTTTGTTCGCATTATTAGTGGCTTATGGAGAGGCAGAAAACTTCCTGTACACGATGCTGAAGGCTTACGCCCCACGACAGATCGCGTCAAAGAAACGCTGTTTAACTGGTTAGCTCAAGATGTACCACAGGCAAAATGTCTCGACTTGTTTGCTGGCTCTGGCGGCTTGGGATTTGAGTCAGCTTCGCGCCAAGCAGAGCAAGTGACCATGGTTGAGCTAAACCCACAAGCTTTCCAACAGTTACAAAAGAATGTTGCCTCTCTTAACGCGAACAACATCCATGTGGTAAATACCGACGCACTGAGTTTTTTGAAGCAACCGGGTTCTGCTCACCATGTGGTGTTTATTGACCCACCGTTTCGCAAAGGTCTATTGGATGAGACCGTGGCTCTGCTAGAACAAAATGGCTGGCTCGCGGAAGATGCGATGATTTATATTGAAACAGAAAAAGAACTCAATATTGCCGACTTACCAGAAAACTGGCAATTACATCGAGAAAAAACAGCAGGCCAAGTGAGCTATCGTCTTTACGAACGTACCTCCGCATAACGCCTCGATTTAAAAGGATACTTAAATGAAAGCACTAATTATGCTGGCCAAAGCGGCTATCGCCTTTGTTTGGTTAGTATTAATCCTAAATATTTTTATGCCCTTTCCCGGCAATGCCGCGATTGCGCTTTACATCATGACCGCTTTTTTGTTCATCATGCACGGTTTACAAATGGCCATCTTCATTGGTGCATTTGGCGACAAAATAAAAATGAGCAGTTGGGAAAAATATTCAATCCTGATTTTTGGTATTTTTGCCCTACTCGATATTCGTCGTAAACACATGATGTAATCGCTAAGATACGAAAAAGCCGCTCTTGTGAGCGGCTTTTTTTCTGCGTTTCGTTCGTCACCCAATGTAACTTTTTACACCATCCAAGAACATTTGAGTGGAGATCATCACCAGTAACAAGCCCATTAAGCGTTCTACCGCCTTCAAGCCACGTTCACCCAACAAGCGATTAAAGAAGCCATAAAACATCAGTATAAAAAATGTTGCGCCCCACGCAATTACGACTGATGCTGACATTTCCAACATTTTCTCTGGATGTTGCGAAGACAGTAAAAGCAAGGCAGCAATCAC
The DNA here is from genome assembly GCF_033338935.1 of Vibrio sp. Vb0598. NCBI lineage: Bacteria > Pseudomonadati > Pseudomonadota > Gammaproteobacteria > Vibrionales > Vibrionaceae > Vibrio > Vibrio sp. Vb0598. The sequence goes on from NZ_JAWOTP010000029.1 coordinate 23,617, forward strand.
TGAAGGGCCCGCGATCATAGGAATGGCCATCGGAACAATAAAGGGCTCCTCGCCTGCTGCCAGTCCAGTGATGCTGCCAGCACTCGGGAAAATCATCTTAATCGCAATAATGAAGAGAATAATGCCACCTGAAATGCTGAGCGTTTCTGGCTGGACATGCAAAAAACTTAAGATGCTTTGTCCTGCAAACAGAAACAGCATCAAAATCAGTAAGGCAAACAGTAGTTCACGAATCAATACCTTACGACGACGCTTGGGATCGATATGTTTGAGAATAGACAACACAATCGGCAAGTTACCGAGAGGGTCCATGATTAGAAACAGCATGGTCGCTGCAGAAAGAATGTCCATATTCTGGCCTCACCTCAAAAATGGCGGCCAGTGTATAGCAAACTGACAACATGAGTATATGACTGAGGGCGAAAACACCATATTCACCCTCGATCTTAGCCGCCGTTTAGTGATTGCAAACTCGCGCCATATTGACCACAAACTTACCTTCAAGCTCACGAATTTTGTCGCGCTTGAGCAAAAATGCTAGTAATGCATCTAAGTCTAGATCATTCAGTTTACAGGTGTGAAAGCGAACGCTAGCGCCAAAGTGCTGTGTGAGGGCTTCGCGATCCATTGGCGTTTCTCTAAGTAGGTTTAGCAGCTCGTGAGCATGGATTTCACTCATTATTGACTCCAGTTATTAAGAACAATGCGTTCAGTTTACTGAAATCCTCAAGAGCTGCTTTGACTTAAATTAGTAAATGATTGAGGCAACAATGAGGGCATGAGCAAAAAAGTAACTACCACTCACCCACAAATAGGCGTGTTTCATCGGTTTTCGATAACCGTGTATCGCGTATGCCAGCGCCGAATAGATCAGAACTAAGGTTCCGCTAAAGCCGATAGCATTGGCGTAACTCGGCACTTGTAACCAAACTTCACCGGCAGCCCAAGCAAGTTGAACCAGCATCATCCCCATGATCACAACGGGGAATACCAGAGAGTCGAGTTGAGGTAGCAACAAAAAGAACGCCACGATACTCGCTGCAAGCAGCAGAGCCAACAGCCACCAGACAATCTCACCATTAAGCTGCACCCAAAATGACTTGCTGTAGCATACCTGGGCAACCAGATAAGCCGTAAAATAGATTAGCTTACGAGTTTTAAACGAGTGCAGCGTATCTGCCACCATAGACACAATAAGCCCACCCGCAATCCAGTAGGTATATGTTGCGGATGCACCTTGAGTTAACACCAACACAAGAAGAAGTAGCAGAGTAAAGATTTTAAACACGAGGGATTGTGTCGGGTTAGCTTGCTTTGCTCCCAACACGGAATACACACCTGATAGCCCTATCGCCAGCCAACTCCACATGCAGTATACACCTTTTACTTAAACTCGCCGCTAGTCTAGGTAGACCAGTTTTGATGTAAAGACACAATCTACGAAAGTTGGATCTCGCTAGCGATTCGAAACATTTTGTAACCCTCAGCCTACGTAATAATAAAGCCGATGAGGCTGAATGATGCCACTAAACATTGGGGCCAAGCTTTGCTCATCAGCCGAACCCATCAAATCACACGACACAATAACCAGCGCTTTCTAAAACTATTTAACTGAAAAACAGATAAGTGCTCCAGGTAAGCCGCCATTTTACAAACTGACGATTAAACCACCAGGATGTATGTAATGCAGGCAACAAGAATAAATAACAGACACAAAATAGAAAATAGTCTTAGTAGCGCTCTAAGAGAGGAGGAACTACTGATGATTAGGGGTAAAAACTAAGAAAACTGACCTTAATTCAGTAAAAAAAACATCAGACAAGAAAATTAAGTCAATGATAAATAAAATCATAATTTCAATAACAGATAAAAGTGCGGACTTCATAAACCATAAAATCACTAAACACTTTTGAAGCCCATATTTTCTCATAAGGTAAGAAAATCTCACTCCATGCTTTCGATTTGACGATGCAACCTCATAGCACATTTTTTAATTTTCTCAATTTTTGAGAAATACAGACAAAATAAACACCCAACATACCATTCGAAACAAAAAACAATTACAAAGCCAACACCACAAACCATTTAACACTATAAAATCAAACACTTAAAACAAGAAAGGATAAAAACAAAACAATGTGAACACTTTAAATACAGGACAAAAAACATAGTTTCATTAGTCAGAATCACGTAAAACCAGACAAGTTAAGTGTGGTTTTTGAAAAGATTAACGAGCATATGTTGATCAAACCCCAAAAACAGTGCTATATTAAATTCATCGAGTTCATCAAAGATTAAGGGGTAGTGTTATGATTTCATCTTCTCAAAAACAAGGGCTGGTTATGATTGCAGTGGTTGTGGGTTTAATGACACTGCCAATGATGTACTAACCAAATGATTTAAAATAAAAAAGGACGCAAATGCGTCCTTTTTTATTTATCTGTATTGCTCTACTGAATGTGCTGAGACAAAATATCCCAGTGCATATAGTAGAAACCAAGAGCGGCCAGCGTAATCAACGTCATTAGCAAAATTGCTGTACGCCAAATAAAGCGAGAGCTTCTTGGTGTCAGCTCTTTTTCACAAGCATCACATGCCGCCATAAAGCCTTTACGATCATCCAGCTTGTAATCGTCTTCGTGCACCACTTTATTACGCACTGTCGCGATGAATCGAAGCTTTGCTATCACGTCATGCGGTAAACGTTCTTCACAACTATTAATAAGTTGGTGCAACCCTTTCCCTTCTGCATGGTACTGAGTACGCAAAAGTTTTTCGATCGTTCGGGTACGCATGACTACTTTTTCAATATCTGACATCGTAACCCTCCTTACCAGACCCTTCCTATGTTCATTATTTTTATTCTTCTATAAATTTAGAGCTTTTTCGAGCCGTTAAGTGCAATTTTACTTTCAATTTGTGCCCTTAAGCTCATATAGCCTAACAAGTGAAAGCCGCTTCGTTCAGCTTTAGTGACTTCGCTTGCAGATGAAGCGACGATTTCATCGTGCATCATTAAGATAAATCGTGAAGTGCGCCGAATAATCTCCATATCCCTTTCATTAGATTATGAATAAGTTACCTCAACTCATCGTTTCGTCAGCGAGTTCTGTAGAATGGGACCCGATAAAACATTGGAGGTTAATATGCCAATCTCACTTATTGTCGCCCTATTCGCCCTTATTGCCTTGGGCGCGTGGGTGTTTTTCCGTTTTTATAGTAAGCACTATGTGGGCGAAGACGCTCCAGAGCAAAGCGCGCAGGTAACGGTTTTAGATAAACAAGCGATAGACATACCAAACGCACCACCAGGTCAAGACGATCAAGAGTATTGGATTTACGTTCAACGTGGTTCTATCGGTCCAAAGCGTGAATTCCAAATTGGAGTGCATTACTACCATGCACTCAATCCTGGAGATAAGGGAACACTGACCTATCGCGGCAACAAGTTCCTTCACTTCGCTATCAAACGTTAAGGCAGTAACCAACGAGTCTTGGCAGAACGAGAAAAGAGATAGCTCATCGCCAAGGCTCCAGCTCCACTTAGAACGATCCAGACTGGAATCACCCACGCAGGATGTCCTGTGTACCAACCGAACTCTTTCATCGGCCATAAGAAAATAGGATGAAGTAAGTAAATCCCTAAGCTGTGCTGACTGATCACACTTACCACTTTTTGTACTTTTGGTGATAAGCCTTCACCAAAGTAACGCCCGATCATAAAAATCATCGAAGCTGCTAGAATCACATTCAGTGTTTTATAAGAGAGCCAGCGCCCAACCGTATACTTCTCCGCCTCTAAGCTATTTGTCACAACCATCGTAAAGGTCACTGCCAACGCCACGAGTCCTAGCCCAACAAATAAGGTCACCATAGAGCGATTCGAAGGTACCTTTTGAAATAAAACATACCCCAGTGGAAGGTAACCCATATAAAGCCACATCTGATTACTCCACGGGCCATCAATCTTGAACAAGAACAGTGTGCTGGTGAAAAGCCAAAATGCGAGATAGGTATACAAGACGTTGTCATCCACGTTACGTACCATCCATTGAAACAGCGGAATCACAAAATACAGTGGTATAAAGTAATAGAAAAAGCCGAGATGGTAATACGTTGCGTGGAATGGGCTATTGCTTAATACCTCTTTTACGGTTTCAAAATCAAAGCCTTGAAAAGTCCAACCTGAAAGGTATGCATAAAACATCGACCAAATAAGAAATGGAACTAAAACTTTGCCCAAACGCCTTTTGATATAATACTTACCGTCAAATGGTCGAGTGTCACTGAGCATTAGCGCTCCGGTGATCAAAATAAAAACTGGCACTGCCCAGCGGGTTACGCTATTCACGCCTACCGCTGTCAGCCATTGGTCAAATGGAATCACTCCTAACTCATTTCGATACGGTGCCAAGACGTGAATGGCGATCACTGCTACCGCTGCGAAGCAGCGCAATAAATCAAAAAACAGAACCCTTTCTCTCATACCTTTCCCTACTTTGAGTCGCTTATCGTTTATAGCATAGGGTAAATCTCAACCAGTGAAATGGTTAACAATCTGTTTTTGCTTATTTTTAACTCAACAATGACCTACAACGGGGATTTCATCACCACTCTAATCACTTAACGAGAACCAAAAACCAAGCATCAGTATTCACTCTCGATGCCAAACCGACACAATCTGATTACAGCAAACGGCGCATAAGAAACAAAAATGGCTCCGATTTGGAGCCATTTATACCATCTACAGATAGCGATACTGGGGATAGTTACGCAGTAGCAACATCAGCTTTTGGCAACTTAATTGAAATCAGCGTCGTCAGTGCCAAGAAAGCAAAAGAAACCCATAAGCACGCTGCAAGACCAGCCTCTTGGTAGATCCAACCCGATAATACCGTGCCAATCAAACGTCCCATCGCATTGGCCATGTAGTAAAAACCGACATCCAACGAGACGCCATCGCCTTTAGCGTAGCTCACTATCAAGTACGAGTGCAGCGAAGAGTTAATGGCAAACACAGCGCCAAAAATCATCAAACCTACCACAATCACCAATTCAGGCTGCCAACCGATTTGCACACCATAAGCAATACCAGCCGTAATTAACGCTAGGACTCCTGCCCACACCAATGCTGCACTACCATCAGGCACACGACCTTGCGCTTTGCCAGTAATACGCGGCGCAAAGCCTTGCACAAACCCATAAGCAATGACCCACGCTGCGAGAAAGCTACCAACCCACAAGTGATCCCAGCCAAACACGCTACCAAGATAAATAGGCAGAGCAACGACAAACCACACATCACGAGCACCAAACAAGAACATGCGTGCTGCGGATAAAATGTTTATCGATTCAGACTTGGAGAATATTTGGCGAAACTTAGGTTTACTCTTTGCTTTACCCATGTCCGCTTCTAGCCAGATCATGCTGCAAACAAACACTAATGTAAGTACACCCGCCATAATAAACATCGAGTTTTGAAAACCCACCCAAGACAGCAGCAAGCCACCAACAAAAAAGCCCGCTCCTTTGAGTGCATTCTTCGAGCCAGTCAAAATCGCTACCCATTTGTAGAGCGCACCTTGCTGTTCGTCTGGTACTAGCGTTTTAATCGCGCTCTTAGCACTCATTTTGTTCAGATCTTTGGCAATCCCCGACAGAGCCTGCGCTGCCATCACCCAAGGAATGGTCAGCCATGCATTTGGTACTGCGAGCATCAGCAACGCAAACACTTGCATCGCTAAACCAATGTTCATGGTTTTATTTAGGCCTAACCTTGCGCCCAACCAACCACCAACCAGGTTTGTCACCACACCAAAAAATTCATAGAAAAGAAACAGTGAGGCAATAGCTAACGTGGAATAACCTAAGTCATGAAAATAGAGCACCACCAGCATACGCAGTGCGCCATCGGTCACCGTAAAGTTCCAATAGTTAAACGTCACTAACATGTACTGACGAATACTTTTGCTTAATTGAGAAATCATATTGACCTCATATGTACAGCGATAGAAGCATTTAGATCATCATGTTCTAAATACTTCCTAACCTGTACAGCAACATTGACCAATATAATGTTGCTGTGATTTTCAAAAAATGCTCCAACATCAATAAAAAGCAAAATACACTTTAAAAACAATGCACTAGTTGATGTTAATGTCATTTTTTGTAAACAGTCGTATCCTGAAGAAGCTCGAATTTAGCTTTTGGATCATAATGAACCAAAAGCTATTTAAGCTGATCAAGCGTCTTGAGCCACGCGTTCGATGTACTCAACTTGCACAGGTTTTGTAAATGCACCAGGGCGCAATGCCTGCACTTTTCGCACGATATCTTCTAACTGCCATTCCTTTTCTAGGAGTAGGTGAGCAGCGAACAAACCTGTGCGCCCCGAACCACCCATGCAATGCATCGCAACTTTGCCACCTTGAGCAAGAATCGCGTGCAGTTCCGGACTGGCTTGTTGCCACTTCGTCGCAAACTCTTCATCTGGTGCGCAGTCGTCTTCAATCTCGATCTGGAACCATTTCATACCCAGTTGCTGAGTGGCTTCACCCAATGCAGAGACATTCTTCGCAGCTAATTCACTATCATCTAATGCAGTAACGACCGCTTGAACACCCAGCTCTTTCAACTGTTCTAACGACGCATGCAAATCGACACCTTTCGTTCCTGGGCACGGTGTTAAGATTAAAGCACCGGAGTCCAAATCTAATTGCCATGTAGGATGAGACATTGTGACCCCCTTTTAAGCCAAACCAACGTTACGAACCAGCTCTGCTGTGCGCGTTGCATAACCCATTTCGTTATCGTACCAAGCGTAAATCTTAACCATACGAGAACCCACAACCATGGTTGATTGCGCATCAACGATGGTTGAACGTTGGTCGCCTTTATAATCGATAGAAACTAAAGGACGCTCTTCGAAGCCAAGGATGCCTTTCAAATCACCTTCAGATGCTTCTTTTAACAGTGCATTCACTTCTTCTGCTGTGGTATCACGCTTCACATCAAAAATGATGTCTGTTAACGATGCGTTTGCTAGAGGTACGCGAACCGCATGACCATTAATTTTGTCTTTTAATTCTGGGAAAATTTCGACAATCGCCTTCGCGCTCCCCGTCGTGGTCGGGATAAGGCTCATGCCGCATGCTCTTGCACGGCGTAGATCTTTGTGTGGCGCATCCAAAATAGTTTGCGTATTCGTCAGGTCGTGAATGGTCGTAAAAGAAGATTGTTCGATACCCAATTTCTCATGAATGACTTTAACCACAGGTGCGATACAGTTAGTCGTACACGAAGCTGCTGTCACGATACGATGTTTTTCAGGGTCGAAAATATGGTCGTTCACGCCCACCACAATGTTCGCAATACCTTCTTCTTTCACAGGTGCGCTTACCACGACACGTTTCACGCCTTGCTCTAGGTATTTGTTTAGGAATGATGTTTTGCGATGTACGCCTGTCGCTTCAATCACAACATCACAATCAGACCAGTTCACCGCATCGATATCGCGTTGTTGAGTCGTGGCGACACGCTTGCCGTTGATGACGAGCTCACTGCCTTCGACCTGAACTCCATGATGCCAACGACCTTGCACTGAATCGAATTCTAATAAGTGACCAAGCGTAGCGGCGTCACCTGCGACATCGTTGATTAACACAAACTCCAATTCTGGCCAATCAAATGCCGCTCGCAGCGCTAAGCGACCAATTCGGCCAAAGCCATTAATTCCTACTTTAATTGTCATAGTTTTACCCTCTAATCTTCTACCTTGAATCTCTATTCGCTGTTAACAGCAAGCCTCACGACTTTTATCGTGTAAGCGTGTGATGTCGTCTTGGTATTCCTGCTTCAAACAGTTTGATGCCACTAAGTCTTCAATTAACTTTCGCATCCAACCTGGTAATTGCTGTGATAACTCGTAATACACCCATTGTCCTTGGCGTTTATCCACCAAGATGCCACTGGATCGTAACTGAGCAAGATGACGAGAAACTTTCGGCTGGCTCTCTTGCAGAGCAAACGCCAAATCACCAACGCAAGTTTCACCTTCACGGGCCACGAGCATTAAACAACGTACGCGTGTTTCATCGGATAACAGCTTAAAAAACTGATGTGGAAGCATAATGAACATACCTATATATGGATATGCGTATATGTTTATTTAATTAAGGTATATCGTCAAGAGGAAACCGTCCATCGTCATAAAAGTTTCACATCTAACGAACAGCTTGATTGTAAAGAGAGAGATTCAAAGAGATAAAAGATAAGACCAGAAATTATGCAGTCGCGATGCTTTGACTCCAGCGAACCGCTTCACCTAAGGAGAGTTTCACTTCCTCTAAAGGCAACCCCAATTGCATCGTGATTTTTTCAACCCCTGACCAATCGGCACGCTCGTAGCACTCTTCGAGGGAAATAAGTGCACCATAAACCCCTTTGCGATGTAATAGCGCTTGTTGTACTGAATGACTAAGCGGTAACTGCCTAACTAAAGATTCCACCGAAAGATCCAACAGCGCATCTAGAATCGACAGCAAACCAACCATGAAACCTTGTTCGTTGAGGTGAGAGAATGGCTGATAGCGCGACATCAATTGGCAAAATTGAGCTCGTTGCAATGAAAGGTGATACAGCTCTCGAGGCTTGTTACTGGAGATATACGATGCCACAACCAAAGAGACAAACTGCTTAAGGTTATCCTGGCCAAGATAAATCAATGCCTGACGAAAAGAGCTGATTTCGACAGCCAAATTCGGCGCTTGCGTATTTACAAAACGCAATAATTTATACGAAAGCGCGACATCTTGCGTAATGATGGACTCGATACGAGTAAAGTCAGGCTCAGGAGCACAAACTTCACGAAACAGTTGCAATGCCAACACTTGCTCAGGACTGACGTATTTAGTCTGCGAGACGAGTGGCTTGCTAAAAAAATAACCTTGGAAAAATTTAAAGCCAGCCGCTTTCGCTTGCTCAAACTCTTCTGCGGTTTCAACACGTTCTGCTAAAAAGTGGTATTTGACGCGTTTGGCAAGGTGTGTTTTGACCAGTTCACAGGCCTTTTCAAGCCCCATCGCCATAATGTCGAGCTTCACAATATGCACATATGGCAAAAAACGGCGCCATTCTGGTGTTAGGGTGAAGTCATCCAAAGCGATCAAGTAACCTTCTCGATAAAACTCACGAATCGCATCAAGAAGCTCATCCGTAGGTTGGCACGTTTCCAACACTTCGATGACAATTTTGTTTTTCGGCAAACTGCGCGGCAAACGTCGCACCAAGCTTTGATGAGGAAAGTTAATAAAGCATCTAGAAGAGGCAATCACTGGGTTAGTACCCAGCGATAGGAAGTTTTCGACAATCAGTCGGTATGTCGCTCGATTTGAATCAATATGTGAAGGGTATGCGTTACTCTCCCCGTCTCGAAACAACAATTCATAACCCAGCGTCTGTCTTTTTCGGTTAAAGATCGGCTGGCGAGCGACATACGTTGTATTCATGCTAAAGAAGGACCTATAAATGGCTTATGACTTTGCAGCTGCTAATAATGCACCACAACCCATGAACATTGAACCGAATACTTTGTTTATTTTTCCCATGATTTTATCGGAGCGAATAAAGCGTCCCATTTGTGCTGCCAAGCTCGTGTAACCCAACATTACACACGCATCAATCACGACCGTAGTGACGCCAAGCACCAACAGTTGCGTGATTTGGTCTTTTGCCGGGTCAATAAACTGCGGGAACAACGCCACCAGAAAAACAATCGATTTAGGGTTGGTGAGGTTAATCAACACTGCCTTGTACAACAGCGCCGTGCCTGACATCTCGTTGTGGTTTTCAGCTGCGACTAAGCTTGATGTGTCGCGCCATTTCTGAACCCCCAGCCAAACCAGATAAGCGGCACCAACCCATTTAATGACAGAAAATGCGGTTGCTGACTGCGCGACAAGCGCACCAATACCCGCCCCCACCAGCGTGATGTGGATAACTAAACCAATTTGTAAGCCAATAATGGCACCCAGTGATTTACGGGTACCGTAACTCAAACCATTACTGATTGAGTTCACCGTGCCAGAGCCCGGAGCCAAACTAAAAACGATTGCTGTTACTACATAAGCTAACCAGACATGGGTATCCATTGCATTTCCTCACTAATTCTTCGATGATACATCGCGTAAACAACGTATCTTCAGGTAATCAACTAATGGCGACTAACCATTCACCTTTGACTTATACTCAAGAGACATTATTTGAGCAAGCAATTGGTGGTCCGATCGCAGCACTTTGGCAAACTCGCCAAGAGGGCTTTGTTAAAGGGACTGAGAAAAAGAACATTTACTGGTGCAAGCTAACCAACCCAGAGCATAAAAAAGCAGTGCTCATCGTAAATGGACGCATTGAGTCTTCCTGGAAATACCAAGAGCTGTTTTACGATCTCTACCGCCAAGGTTTCGATGTCTATTCCTTTGACCACCGCGGACAAGGTTTATCAGATCGTTTATTATCTGACTCAGATATGGGTCACGTCTATGACTTTACTGATTATATTGATGATATGGACATCGTCGTAAAAAAACACGACCTTAGCGAATATCAACAATGCTTCATCATCGCGCACTCTATGGGCGGCGCGATCGCCACACGTTACCTGCAAACTCACCCAGAACACCCTTTTACTGGTTTGATTCTAAGTGCGCCCATGTTTGGCATTAACCTGCCATGGTACCTTTCACCAATAGCGATTCCGGTCACACAAATTATGTCAGCGGTATCGACTTTGCCACGCTACGCACCAGGACATCAGGCCTACTTCCCTAAGCCCTTTGAAGATAACCCACTTAGCCAAAGTTACGGCCGCTACCAATGGTTCCGAAACCTATATACGGAAAAACCGGAACTGCAAGTCGGTGGGCCAAGCACTCGCTGGGTTTGGCAAGGGCTCATGGCCGCCAAGCAGTGCTTTTTATTAACTCGCCAAGTCAAAATACCAGTAATCCTAATCCAAGCCGGAAACGATCGGATTGTTAGCAACCTCGCGCAAAAGCGTTTTATTGATAAATTGCGGAAAACCAACCCGCACGCGGAGCTGCTTTCTATCGAAGGCGCACAGCATGAAATCTTGTTCGAGACCGACAAGTATCGTAATCAAGCGCTCGATGCGATTTTCCGCTTTATGAATGACCCTAAATCACCATCAAACGAACAAGCACAATAAGAACTCTAGGCGACCATTTCACGACTAAGATTAAAGAGGAAATGTCTACACATCGATTTACCCTCTTTTTCATCCTCATTTTGACGTACACTGCTTGAACTTGGCTACTTTGACACTGTGTTTAACCGCATAGTGCTACGAGCCCAAGTTCCCCCGCATTCGGAGCAGTACGATCTAGTCAGTCTGCTGTACTCCGTTTGCAATTCACCTGTTCCACACTATCCAAACCGTTTACGAGGACTTCATGAGCACATCGCTACCTTGCAAAGAGATCACCAAAATCGTTGCCTCTGATCTGGATGGCACGTTACTCGCACCTAACCATCAGCTCAGTGCTTACTCAAAAGAGACGCTAAAAGCGCTGCATGAAAAGGGTTATACCTTTGTCTTTGCAACCGGCCGTCACCACGTAGACGTTGCGAGCATCCGTCGCCAAGTTGGCATTCCAGCTTATATGATCACGTCGAACGGTGCCCGAGTGCATGACCAGGAAGATCAGCTAATGTACAGCGAGAATGTCCCTGCGGAGCTGGTACAAGGCGTGATCGACACGATCAAACATGATCAAGAAATACTTATTCACATGTATCAAAATGATAGCTGGTTGATGAACAAGGATGATGAAACGTTACGTGACTTCCACGATGAATTCACTTACGTCTTATTTGATGAAGACCAAGCCCCAACTGACGGTATTGCGAAAGTTTTCTTCACGCATCCAGGAGAAGACCACGAACGTTTGGTCGTATTTGAAAACAAACTACGTGAGCAGTTTGGTGATAAGCTGAACATCGCATTTTCAACGCCTTGGTGTTTGGAAGTAATGAGCGCTGGCGTGTCTAAAGGTCATGCTCTTGAAGCGGTAGCGAAAAAACTCGACCTCACGTTAGAAAACTGCGTAGCATTTGGTGATGGCATGAATGACGTAGAAATGCTGTCGATGGCAGGTAAAGGGCTAGTTATGGGTACATCACACGAAAAAGTGATGAAAGCTCTACCAAATAATGAAGTAATTGGCAGCAATGCAGAAGATGCGGTTGCACACTACCTACAAGAACACTTGCTGTAAGCTTCAATACTCCAAATAATGAAGGGCTGCACATTCGCAGCCCTTTTCTTTTATCGCTGACTTGGCAGCTTCTCTTTGCCAAGAATCGCGTCCCATTCTTCTTCTGTCACGGGCATAATCGACAAGCGATTTCCACGTTTCACCAACGGCATGTTCTCAAGTTCTGGCATCGCTTTCATCACCGACAACGGAATCACTCGCGCCGTTTTACGTACAAACTCGACATCCACCATAATCCAACGCGGGTTGTCTGGGTCTGACTTTGGATCGTAATAATCGCTTTCGGGATCGAATTGGAAATGATCGGGATAGGCTTCTCTCACAACTTTAGCAATACCTGCCACGCCAACATGTTTACAAGAAGAGTGGTAAATCAGGACTAAATCGCCCACCTTCACTTGGTCACGCATCATATTGCGCGCCTGATAATTACGAACTCCCTCCCAACATGAAACCTTTTGGGTTCGAAGCGTGTCAATAGAAAAGGTATCTGGTTCAGTTTTAAATAACCAATATGCCATAATGCCATCCGATGCCGATTGAGTAACAATAATGAGGAAGATATAACATGAAGGCTTTGAAAAACCCAGTGGCGCTTGCCACCCTGCTGGTTCTGCAAGCATGTAGTTCACAGCCGCCACAATCTGGTGCTGCTGACCCAACCTCTCCACCTGCAACCTTAGATAAGCCTGAAACCATTCAACCTCAAACTTTTATGCTACGCGGAAAAGTGATCGTCGGTCACGAGAGCCAATACATCATGCCTTGTGGCAGCGACAAGCAATATTGGTTGCAACTATCACCACAGCAAATGCAACGAGCAATTCAGTTAAATAACGAGCCTTACCAGACTATGTATGGCGAGGTTATCGGCCACCTCAACCCACCGGGCATCGATGGGTTTTCTGCTGATTTCGATGCTAACTTTGTCGTGGAACAAGTGAACTTCCTCACAACGGAAAATCCAAACCGTTGTCAGCAACCAAACAAACCAACTCGCGTGTTTGGTAATGAGCCTTCTTGGTCGGCAAGCTTTGAGGCTAATGGACTAACATTCCAGCAAATCGGCAAACAAACCACAAAATTAGCGATTAACAGCAGTCAGCTTCAACCTCGCCAGCGCACTTATCAACTGCAAGGTGGTGAGCTTCGCTTAACAGAAAACCTCTGCTCAGACACAATGAGCGATTCTTTGTATGGCTGGAAAGCAACACTAAAACATGATGGCGAGACGTATCAAGGTTGTGGTATGGCTGCAAACGTCGATGCAACGCTTGGCTGGGCTAATACCTATGTCGCGACCTCAACTCAATCACAAGGTTTTGAAGTACAAATGACCTTAAACCCAGACCACAGCGCCACAACAAAATACCGTTACGCCAATGGACAAGCACCATTAATCGAGCGTGGTTACTGGCAACAGTTAAGTCCGTCTCAGGTTCAAGTTGTCATGACGCATCATCAACAGCAAAGACTGATGTCAGAGCGACTGTTTACTCGAGAAGGCAATCAGCTCAAAGCGACCAAAGAAAAAGTCGGTAACTTAGTATACCCAATCGCCGATGGTGGTTTAGTCCTTTATCCTGCCACCGTTCGTGATGAAGGCATCATGCAACTAGCCGAAAAACGCACCAACAACCCCATCGGTAGTGCTGACGTCCCTTCTAGTGCAGAGTTTGATTCAAAAGTAGATGCCGCGGTGCGCAACTACTTCTTTATCCATCAAACCACCCCCAACAACAACCAATACCGTTGGCTAACTTACGACCTCAACAGCGATGGTAACGAAGAGCTATTGGTACAGTTGGATTGGTGTGGTTCCGGAGGCTGTACATTGCTGATATTTGAACATCACGAAAAGGAATGGCGATTTAATAGCCGCATTACACTAGTGCAAAGCCCGATTATGCTCGGCCAACAAACCTCTCATGGTTGGCGAGATCTGATTTTTAATGTCAGCGGTGGCGGAGCTAAAGCGGCTCAACACGTGATGCAATACACTGGGGTTAGCTACCCACTCAACCCAAGCATGGCGCCAACGGCAACGCCGAACCAAGTCAGTGGTGTGCGTCTGTTCTCTGATGGGATAAGCCCGGTGCGAGAAGGAGTTCGTCTGTAATGTCACAACCGTGTCCAACCTGCGGTTTTCAATTCAATTGTATGTGCTCGCTAATGCCGAAACTTAACAGTGAGCACAACATCCTGCTGTTAATGCATCCGAATGAACTGAAGCGTGATACTAATACCGGCCAGCTACTAGAGCAGTGCCAACTCAACATTGAGCGAGTAATCTGGGATCGCAAACAGCCACCAGCAGAATTGCTCACTCTATTAGCTGATCCGTCGCGGTATCCGGTGTTGCTCTTCCCCTGTGAAGAAAGTATCACACTCGAACATGTGGTACTCCAAAGCCAGCAACAAACCAAAACTCCGCTGTTTATTATTTTAGATGCCACCTGGCAAGAGGCGCGCAAGATGATCAATAAGAGCCGTTGGTTAGAAGGTATCCCTACGATGGGATTGTCTGCGTCGGCGGACTCACAATATCAGCTGCGACGCAACCAACAACAAGGCAATTTATGCACGTTTGAAGTCGCTGCACATTTGCTCGGGCAACTTGGAGAACAAAACAACCAACAACAAATGCAGCGCTTTTTTGCCCATTACCTCGCTCTGTTCCAAGCTGAAAAGAGTGGACACGCTCTTAAGCGTTAACCATTAAGCTCAGTAGAAGAACCAAACAAAAAACGCAGCCTACGCTGCGTTTTTTACGACAAGAAGTTTCACGTGAAACATCATTAAAACAGTCGAGTCGGCTCGCCAAGATAGTAACCCTGCAAATAATCCACCCCCATGTCTTGTGCAATGGTACACACCTCCTGATTGTGGACGAACTCCGCCACCGTCTCCGCGTTAAACACTTGGCACAAACGCACCAACTGGGAAGCGATCTTGCGCTGTTTTAAGTCTTTATCAATATCACGAATCAAGCTGCCATCGAGCTTTATGACTTCTGGCTCCAACTTTAGGATTTCATCGATATTCGAATAGCCGGAGCCAAAGTCATCAACAATGATACGCGCCCCTAAGCTTCTAAAATGACTGCACACTTCTATCATTCGGCCGTAGTCTTTGATCTGCTCAGATTCCAGCACTTCTAAACCAATTCGCCTTGGGTCATTTAGCTGGCTAATTTCATGCTCTAAAAGCATTAAAGTTTTATCACTGAGCAAATCTTGCGGCGATAAGTTTATAGAAAAGTCACCTTGCTTATCTCGCATATAATGCAACGTAGAATGAATCATGTGCCGACTTAGTCGAGTGTAAAGATGCGTATCAGAGATAATTGGCAGAAAACGTCCTGGCGCAATCACCGTTCCATCGGCTTCCAGAATACGAACCAAACATTCTTGGCTTGCCAATTTGTGGCTACTCGCATGCACAATAGGTTGGCTATAAGTGATGATATTCTGTTTGAGAATGGCTCTACTGACGCAACTTAGCCATCCAAGTTGCTCTTTACGCACATCCTCACTGACTTCAATATCTTTCGCATTACAGATATGAGTATTACTGCGTACACCGGAGCGCCTCGCTTCGATGCCTTTGAGTAAGAGCTCATCTACTGAAGCGGATGGAAAGTCTCGACGACTCACTAAGCCGCCGCATAGCGAGATAGAAAGATAATCTATTTCACGTAGGCCAATTGGCTCAAAATTAGTTTGTTCTACCGCGTCAGCAAAACGCGTAAAGTGCTGTTTGATGGTTTCGCTGCTTTGGTCAGCTTTAAATATGAATGCCCATTCACCAACCCCAATACTATAAAGCTGTAAAGCCGTTGGCATGCCAAAACGCTTTCGTAGTCGATTCGTAAAGTGCATTGAGAGATCTTTGAGTAATTGATCTCCCACTCGGTAGCCGTATTTTTCGTTGATATGACTAAAGTTAAGTAGCTTTAGAGTCAACAAATGCTCATCCAAATCGATGTTACTCAGCCGCTCTTGCAATGCGACCCGGTTTTGTAACCCCGTGCGACTGTCGCGTCGATAGCTTTCTTGTAACTTGCGCGTTTGGCGATCGAGTTGATATCCCATATGCGCGTTCATATGGTTGAGATCGCCGATCGCATTTCGAATCAAGCTAAACAGCGGTGAAATAGAGGAGCTAACGGGCGACTTAGGCAAGTTCAATGTTTGCACTTCGTCTCCCTCTCGCATCGCTAAATACGTCAGGCTGTGATGAAGAATTTCGGGCTGACCAATACCACCATGCAGTTCCCCCATACAGTAACTACCAAACGTCGTCGCAATATCTTTGAAGGCTTGGACTTCGTCGCTGCTGTCAATAAAGTCTAACCGTGACGCGCAGTTAAAAATCATCACGACTTCAGGTTGGTGCATGGCTAACTCAACCACACCATGCCGCACTTGCTCGAGCGTTAACGAGGGATGGTTATAGCAAAATTGCACTTCGTCACCAAGACACCAGGGCCTGTCGAAGCTCATACTGCCATCAGCGTGTAGCTCCGTTACCGTACAAACTTCCTTTCGCCCTAAGCTTTCTCGATATAAAGGAAAGCTGAGCAGTTGACTCAGCGTCACGTCATGGCCATCCGCCAAGTAACGCTTGTATACGTCCAGCGCTTTCTTCTCACCTAAACAATACAAGCGCGTTCCTTTTGCATGAGTGACTTTGTGTGGCATGCCAATCGGGTTCCACTCCGAATACGCATCAGTCCATAGCTTCAAAGTATCACTGTGCAAAGCTACGGCAACCACAGCGTTATCGTAAACTCGGTTTTGATATAGCACCCAGCAGCCATCGTCAATACTCTGCGCCAACCCTCCAGAAATCACTACTTCTTCACTGGCGAAGGTTTGAAACAAGGGATAGTCACGTCGTTCAATTTGCACAGCAAAGCTGAGGATCACCTGTGAATTATGCTGCATTAGAAGAGAGCGCTTGAGTTCCCCGCCATCAATGTCAGGGGAGTAAGAGTATGTTTGTACCGCAGAAGTCAGCGTGGTTTGCTCAAATTCAATCACACTCACTAGGCAACCAGAGGTAAATATCTCCCCTTCCAGAATCACATTACGCGTACTATGCCCCATAACATGAGCATTCGGCAGCGACGACAAAACGGCGTCTGCAAGTGTGGTCGTAATTTCGCGCGATTGCGTCGACAATATTTGTACTAAATATTGTTTATCTGAGGAAGTCGGAAAAGTGACTAAAAAGTCATTCAGTTGACTGACATCGTGAACTAGTTTTGAAAAAGCTCGCATGGACCTACCACTGCCGTAACACTATCTTCACCACGACGTGTGGCGTTACTATTTTTATTTAATAGAGAATAATTTACGTGGCTTTGCGCTGCTTTTCTAGACACAAAATGAGATTAGAATGGATTAATGCGAAAGCAATTAAAAAAGTGTGAGTAACGGCTGCAAACTATTGATTTCAATATCAGGTAAAGTACGTGTTTTTGAATGGTTAATGACATTTTTATTCATATCATTAAACCAACAGGCTGCAAAACCAGCCAACTTTGCACCATGCACATCCGTGGTTAGATGATCACCAACATGCAGAATATTCTCCGCAGGAGTATCCAAGAATCGCTTCGCTTTAGTAAACATATCGGTTGCGGGTTTCGCCAATCCATCTGGTCCTGCTTTAAGTACCTGTTGGAAATAAGGCGTAAGACCGATGCGGTCTAAATCCACATTACCGTTGGTGATTGCCACCAACGGGATGTGCTGCGCGAGTTTCTCCAGTACATCGAGGCTTTGCTGCGGCACTTCAAAACGGTTACGCCAGTCCAACGCAACGTCTACTGCGGCTTTCGCGGCGGCATGTGCTGCGTCTTCGTCGTAGCCTACTTGGGAGAAAGCTTGCTGAAGTTGCACTAAACGCCATAAAGTGACATCGCTCTTCAGCTCGGGTTGTTGCTGCACAACTCGCTGTTTGAGAGCAAACCAATCCGCTTTGTTCATATGAGCAACCGCTGGATGATGGTGCTTGAGCCAAGATAGCAACTCACGCTCCATGCGAACGATCACAGGATAGTTGTCATAGAGGGTATCATCTAGGTCAAAGGTCATTGCCTTAATAGGCTCGATACGGCGATAAAATTTCATACTTCGGCTCACTCCCCGTTCTTCTTGCGTGCGCGTGGGTGGGCTTGGTCGTAGGCTTGCGCCAAATGTTGGAAATCCAAGTGCGTGTAGATTTGGGTCGTCGAAATGTTCTCGTGCCCTAAAAGCTCCTGCACCGCACGTAAGTTATTGCTTGATTCGAGCATATGTGTCGCAAATGAGTGACGCAATTTATGCGGACTAATATGGCTTGCGACAGACTGTTTCTGCCCCCATTCAGCCATGCGCTTTTGCACGCTACGATGCGAAATACGCGTTCCGAGCTTAGATACAAACAAGGCGGGCTCACCTGGAGCGGCTAAATCACCACGAACGCGTAACCACTTCCCGACCCACTCGGTTGCCATCCCAGAGAACGGCACTTTACGTTCTTTATCGCCTTTACCAATAACACGAAGCTCACCACTACGCAGTTGTACATCACGTACATCCACACCCACCAACTCAGCCAAACGTAAACCGGCGCCGTACATCAGCTCCATCATGGCACGATCGCGCACAGCCAACGGGTCGTCCTCGTTGACTTCAAGTAATTGGCTCACTTCGTCAACATCGAGGTTTTTGGGCAACGGGCGTTTTTTGCGAGGTGCTGAAACCCCTTTGGCTGGGTTAGCCGACATCTCGCCACGCAGAATAAGGAAATCGAAAAAGCTACGCAGCGATGAGAGTCGCGTTGCCAAACTGCTGGCTTTCATGCCTTCTCGCATGCCCTTACCTGCTAATTGGCGCACCCAACCAGCATCCACTTGAGACCAATCTTTGAGTCCCATTTCAGCTAAGTGCTGCGCCATTGTTTCTAGCTGCTGTTTGTAATTGCGCTGAGTATGTAGGCTAAGCCCCTTTTCGCTTCGTAAGAATTCATAGAAGCGCTCAAGAGGCTTTTGCAGACT
This sequence comes from Vibrio sp. Vb0598, assembly GCF_033338935.1. Classification (NCBI taxonomy): domain Bacteria; kingdom Pseudomonadati; phylum Pseudomonadota; class Gammaproteobacteria; order Vibrionales; family Vibrionaceae; genus Vibrio; species Vibrio sp. Vb0598. The sequence goes on from NZ_JAWOTP010000029.1 coordinate 42,958, forward strand.
ATTTGGCAGAGGAGTGTTGGGAGTTGTCGTCATCGTAACTTTGCCATACCAGTGTTTGAGCGAGATGTGCCACTACTAATGATAGGTGACGCAAAAACAAGGTATCCATATCTGGCTGAAAATGGCCGCCATCTTCACTAGAAAAAGCAAGCACGCCCAGTGTTTGCTGTTTCACGAGCGGCAGTACCACATAGGAACCCATTTCCGGCACTTCCATGTTGCCAAACAAAGCTTCACGATCTACTTTGCGAAGACGTCCTAAGTACGCATCTTTGCCATTTAAGTGAGTGGTCGCAAAGCGTTGATAACTTTCCTTACTCAATTGAATCGATGCGTCGCATTGACTAAACAATCGAACAAACGCACGTAAGCCCAGTGCTTTGGCTTTCTCTTCGATAGAATGAATGACTTGTTTAAAGTCACCACACTTTAGAATCTGCCCCTGCAAATCCATAAATTCGTAAAAGGTGCGATCATTGTTCGCCGCAAGCGACATTAGTGTAGTGATCTCTTCCTCTAACTCTTCAATGCGCTGACGTTGGCGATTCATTTGGATGTGTACCAAAGATACCGCGCCTAAGTCTGAGTGTGGGAAAGATAAACGATCCACAAGCTCCGGACGTTGCACAAAAAAGTCTGGATGATCTTTGAGGTACTCGGCCACTACTTCAGCCGTTAAGGCATCTGCTTCTACTTGAGACAAACCGTTTCCTTTTTCTTCAACTAGCAAGATAATTGACCATCAAATACATGCGTTGTAGGACCGGTCATAAACAACGGCTTGCCAGGACCTTGCCATGCAATTCGCAATTCACCACCAGGTAGAGAAACCTTAACGTTTTCATCCAACAAGCCCTGCAGAATCCCAACCGCGACTGCCGCGCATGCACCACTACCACAAGCTTGTGTCTCTCCTGCACCTCGCTCGTAAACTCGAAGACGAATATGGTCACGACTCATCACCTGCATAAAGCCAGCGTTGACGCGCTCTGGGAAACGCTCATGCGACTCAAGCAGCGGACCGAGAGTTTCCACTTCTGCCGTATCCACATCGTCGACCACGGTCACTACGTGCGGGTTACCCATGCTCACAGCACCACAAAACAAGGTATTGTCGCCTGCTCGCATGATGTAAGTTTTCTCTTTTTGCTTCGCTTTGAAAGGAATTTTGTTCGGTTCAAACTCTGGCACGCCCATGTTGACCGTCACTTCCCCATCATCTTCGATGTTGAGAATCATCTTTCCTTTCTTGGTGCTCACGCTGATGCTGTATTTATTGGTCAGCCCCTTCAAGCGAACAAAGCGGGCAAAACAGCGTGCACCGTTACCACACTGTTCAACTTCACTACCATCGGCATTAAAAATCCGATAATGGAAGTCGGTTTCAGGGTCGTAAGGGGCCTCTACCACAAGCAATTGGTCAAAACCAACGCCAGTATGACGATCCGCCAAGCGGCGGATCAGGTCTTGCGAGAAAAACACGTTCTGGGTAATACAGTCGACGACCATGAAGTCGTTGCCCAAACCGTGCATTTTGGAAAAGTGGAAATGCATTTGTTGTGTGTTACTCCGGTAGAATCTGTTCCAGCTGCCACAAACTGGTCAGCTCCTCACGCTGGCGAACTAAGTGGCTTTGTTTACCGTCCACCATCACTTCTGCCGCTCGGGTACGAGTATTGTAGTTCGAAGACATCACAAAACCATAGGCACCTGCTGAACGAACCGCGAGTAGATCACCTTCTTGCAAAACGAGTGCGCGATCTTTACCCAAGAAGTCGCCGGTTTCACAAATAGGACCAACCAAGTCGTAAGTCTGAGCTTCACCCTTTCGCGGTGAAACTGGCACAATATCTTGCCATGCTTGGTATAGCGCAGGACGCATCAAGTCGTTCATTGCAGCGTCGATAATCGCAAAGTTTTTATGCTCAGTATGTTTTAAAAACTCAACACGCGTTAGCAAGATACCTGCGTTCGCAGCAATTGCACGGCCTGGCTCAAAGATCAGCTCCAAGTCTTGGTGATTTTCAAGACGGCCTAGTAACGCTTTGGCGTAATCAGAAGGCTGAGGTGGTAATTCATCACGATAGACCACACCCAAACCGCCGCCGACATCAAGGTGACGAATGTTAATGCCTTGTGCTTTTAAATCATCAATCAGAGCTAATAAACGGTCTGTCGCGTCGATAAATGGGTCTATATTGGTCAGCTGAGAACCAATGTGGCAGTCGATGCCTTGCACATTCAAGTTCGGCAGGCTTTGCGCGAATTTATAAACATCTGGCGCACGATCAAACGCAATGCCGAATTTATTGTCGCGAAGACCAGTCGAAATGTAAGGGTGTGTTTTCGCGTCGACATCTGGATTGATACGCAGAGAAATTGGTGCAATCACACCAAGCTCACCCGCAACCTTGTTCAAACGTTCTAGCTCTGGCTCAGATTCAACGTTGAAACATTTGATACCTAGCTCAAGAGCGCGCTTCATCTCTGCCGATGTTTTACCAACACCAGAGAAAACGACTTTTTTCGGATCACCGCCTGCGGCAATCACACGCTCAAGTTCACCACCCGACACGATGTCAAAACCCGATCCCAAACGCGCTAGCGTGTTCAATACGCCTAAGTTTGAGTTGGCTTTCACCGCGTAGCAAACTAGGTGAGGATGCTGACCCACAGCACTATCAAACGCCTTCCAATGGCGCTCTAGCGTGGCTCGAGAATATACGTAAAGAGGAGTGCCATATTGCTCTGCAAGAGCTTGAAGTGGGACGTCTTCGGCCCAAAGCTGGCCATCATCCTGATAGTTGAAGTAATCCAAAATTCGCTTCCCTTATTTTATTCGACTGCTGAACCCTAATTTCACCCTAAGGTGCGGTTATTTATTGTGATTGCTCATTCTGTTGAGTGTCATCTGGAATGTATAGTGAGCCAGACTGACCACACCCCGCTAAGGTCGCGGCAACCATCACAAACAACACAGTAACTAATTTTTTCATTTCGCATATCGTGATTATTGAATCAATGCCCCCTATAATCGCACCACACTCAGGAAAAGCAATAGGATAGACGGATGAACGATACTGAATTTCATCAACTGGTGGATGCGCAGATGCAAATCATCGAAGAATCCATCGATGATTCAGGCGCAGACATTGATTACGAAGTCACTGGCAACGTAATGACATTGGAATTTGAAGACCGCAGCCAAATCATCATTAATCGCCAAGAGCCGATGCATGAGATCTGGCTAGCGTCCAAATCTGGTGGTTTCCACTTCAAGCTTATTGAAGGTAAATGGACCTGCTCAAAAACGGGTATGGAGCTATTTGAAATGGTGAAGCAAGAGTGTGAAAAGCACGCAGGCGAAACCATTGATTGGGCATAATTCTGGTCAATCGTCACCAAAACAAAAAGAGCACCGAAGTGCTCTTTTTGTTTATTGATACGGGTTTAATTACGCATTCACAGTTTTGGTCGGGCGACTCGGTGAACAACCGTCATTACGGTAAGGAATGATATACGCATTCCCCTCTTCAGGGTGAATAATTTGATAGTACTGAGGCAGGTTAAAGTTAATAAACTTCGACGCGACGCGACTATCGTCTTTTACCGACGTGTAGAAACTGTTTACAGACGAAATCATTTCATCTTTGGAGCCACTAAATTGGTGATACACTTCCACTTGATTTGACTCATCCAACACATAAATATTGAAGCCATCTTCGTTATCTTCAAAGAAGAACTGCACTAGACCTTCACTGGCAAACCCATCCACCGCTTCAGGCATTTGATATTCTTGCTCACGATCGAGCATTAACAGCGGCGAGCCTTTGAGTTTGTTAGTAGAAATGCTGCGGTAGAAATCGATGGAATTTTCTAGCTTCTGCACCGACACACCACGACGTTCAAAGAACAACCCATAAGTCTGGTTACCAAGACGCATCGCTTTAAAGCGGCGACGTTTCTCTTGCTCTACTGGTTTCAAGCGTAAGTCGATACATTCAGCTAAAAGCTGGTAAACCATATTGCGCATCACACCACGCATGTTCTTCGCATAGCAGAACACATCCACTGATTCTGGTGGCAACGCATCTTGGTGCATTTTGCCCAAAATGGTTTTCAGTGCATCCAGCATCGCCGTTTCCCCTTTGAAATGCAGCGTACGCACTTCATGCCAAGAATTACGGTAAACAAGGTCAACACTGCCGACTAAATTTTTATGTTCTGGACCAAAGCTAAAAATATCGGTGTTCTTAACATCCACTTTCAACGAACGACCAGAAAGTTCAGACGTCGGATCATTTTCGAAGTTGATGAACATCGCAAGCTGGCTTATTTCACAAGGACTCGCTAGCGCCTGCATAGATGGACGACGCTTACGCAACGCAAAAGTATTTCGTAAGTCACTCACCATTTGGTAAAACTTATCAATATCTAGCTGCGCTTCACGTACCACGGCATGTAAACGAGTCGATTCAGTGATCAAGCCATTGAAGAATGCCCAAGCAACCAACTTACTCAAGTATTCATGATGCTCTAGATATGGTTGCCCCAAAATGCGGTGCGCAATAAGTGGTTGTTTATAGAGGTACCAACCAGACTTGTTCACTCCCCCTTTTTTCACTTCGATAAAGCTCAAGTCAGGCTCGTGCAGATCAGGTGAAATCTGTGGGTTTAGTAACGTTACTTTGCCCGGCAATACTTCAAAAGCCGCGTAAAGTTTACGGGCCAAAATACTGATGTCTTGCGGACTGATAGCAGAAGTGATGTCGTTACGACGCGCAAATTGAATCAAGTTACGGTAGCTTTGCATCAACGCATCCAGCAATGCATGATGTACCACCTTCACTTGTTCAACCTTCCAATTACGGCGGTCATCGAGCTCTGCAACGACACTGGCATCCCAATTCCATTTTGCAATCATATCGCTCAGCGCTTCACGACGCCAAGCTACTGAGCCAACATTCGGCTCACGAGATAGTTTTTCATGGGTTTTGAGATAGAAACAGCGACGCACTAAATCCAAACGTGTATCGTCTTGAATTCGCTCTAAGTAACGGGTTACTTTTTCCAACATTAAGTAGTACGCATCCATGCCATAGAGATCAGGCTCATGGGCAAAGAAACGACGTTTAGTGTCGATGCTTAACAATTGAGTATGCGGGTATTCCCACGAGTAAGCTTCTAGCAAGATGGCTTTTAATACCGATTTGTAGGGAGAGTCGATGCTTTTGTATAACTGCCACAAGTTCGAGCCGAAGTATTCTTCAGCAGGAATGCAGTTCAATTTACCAAAGTCGATCCATTCACTACAGTCGATGTAACCATCACTGCAAAGTTGAGAAACGTACTCGTCGTAACACTCTTCCATTTCTGGCGGCACGATTTGCCATAACAAACGCTGTCCGGCAATACGCACCGCACTACGATAGAATTCATCTAGCAAAAGTAAGTGCTGAGATGAACCACAGTTATCACCCGTCATCTCTTCAGAATGATTGCTTCTAAAGCGCTCTTTATCCATTAAGAAAAAGTTCGCTTCCACGCCTTTGCTTTGTGCCCAATCCGTGATGAGTAAGCATTTATTGGTCAATAACTCGCGTTCGTCACAATCCATCTCTGGTGAGATACACACCCAAATATCCAAATCACTGGAAGTACTTTGACCAATCGAGGAGGTACTGCCCATGGTGTACAAACCCAATATAGCGGGCTTTTCTACCGTCTTGAGCGGCTGACCAATGGCAAGTTGAATATCATCTATGAATTGTTGCTGAATGCTATTTAGTTCAAGCCCATGCACACCAAACGGGACATCGGCATCATAATAGCCAGGAATTACAGGATGGTTGTAGTTCAACAAGGCAGGAATCAAGTGGAAGACTTGCTGGCTTTGCGAATCCATAAGCGCCAGCGCGCGATCAACTCGCTGCTGATTCAAATTATCTAGTCGCTGGATGATTTTTTGGGTGTAAGCCTGCAAGGGGAATTCCTTGGTTGAACAATCACGAAAATCTGCTGACGTTTTAAACCAAAATGGCTTAAAAACGTGATCAATTTAACACTTTTATTGGTGCGGGTAAAGCTTCACGCCCGCGTATCACTCTGGATACAAAACCATACTTTAGTCACAAAATTAATCGCGCGGTAGTGTCGCTCTTATTACCTATTACTAATAATAGTCCTTAGTCTAATTGAGAATCCAGTCACACTATTTTCATAACGTCATGTAATTCCATTCATAGCCTTCAGAGATAACGAACTAACAGTAAGCATTTCTTGATGAGAATGGTAGGATAAACCCAAATCCAAACAGCATTGAGAAGATCATGACACAATCCACACCGATTCGCATTGCAACTCGAAAAAGCCCTCTTGCTTTATGGCAAGCTTACTTTGTTAAAGACGCCCTTCAAGCCGCTCACCCTGGCTTGGAAGTCGAGTTAGTAACCATGGTGACCAAAGGTGACGTGATTTTAGATACACCACTAGCAAAAGTTGGCGGCAAAGGCTTGTTCGTAAAAGAGCTTGAAATCGCGATGCTAAAAGGACGTGCAGACCTCGCCGTTCACTCAATGAAAGACGTACCCGTCGATTTCCCAGAAGGCCTTGGCCTCGTGACCATTTGTGAGCGTGAAGATCCTCGTGATGCCTTCGTCTCTAATACCTATAGCCACATTGATGAGCTCCCTCAAGGTGCCGTGGTTGGTACTTGCAGTTTGCGCCGTCAATGCCAACTGAAAGAATATCGTCCGGACATCATCATCAAAGAGCTTCGCGGTAATGTGGGCACTCGCCTTGGTAAGTTAGATGCGGGTGAGTATGATGCAATCATTCTTGCTGCGGCTGGCCTCAAACGATTGAAGCTTGAAGAGCGCATTCGTAGCTTTATCGAACCAGAGCAATCACTACCAGCGGTAGGGCAAGGTGCTGTCGGTATTGAGTGCCGCCTTGACGATGAAAGACTGCTTAAGCTGCTTGAGCCACTTAACCACCAAGACACCGTAGACCGCGTTTTGTGTGAGCGCGCAATGAACCTTACGCTAGAAGGCGGCTGTCAGGTACCTATCGGCAGCTATGCCCTGCTAGACGGCGACAACATTTGGCTACGCGCATTAGTTGGCGAACCAGATGGCAGCGAAATTGTGCGTGGTGAAATTCGTGGCCATCGTAAAGACGGCGAAGCATTAGGAGTGCAGCTAGCCAATGAGCTGCTAGATAACGGCGCTCGTGAAATCCTAACTAAGCTGTACGCAGATCACGAATAACCATGGCAGTGTTGGTCACTCGGCCGGGAGAGCAAGGCAACGCGCTTTGCTCTCTGCTCGAAAGGCACGGCATTTCCGCATATCACCACCCTCTGATCGACATTGTCGCCGATCTCACGGACACGCACCTCTCTAAACATCTACATCAAGCTCAAATTGTTATCGCTGTTAGTCGACATGCCGTGCAATGTGCACAGCAAATCTTAGCCAGTAACGGGATGTCATGGCCAAAACAAGCTATTTACCTTGCCGTTGGTCAAAAAACAGCACACTATTTAAGCAAATGTACCCAACAGAAAGTACACTATCCCCAAGTCAGTGATAGTGAACACTTATTGCGACTGCCAGAGCTCAACAATGTGGCACAACAACAAGTTCTTATCCTTCGTGGTAACGGCGGAAGAGAGCTGATCAAAGATGCATTGGTGAGACGTGGCGCAAAAGTTCACTATAGTGAGACTTACAAGAGAGAATTCATCCCATTCGATCCAGTAAGCTGTGTCTCACTATGGAAAAACCTACAAATTAACCAGATTGTTGTCACCAGTGGTGAACAACTGGATTATTTGTGCAGCCAATTGACGTCGGAGCAATTGACTTGGCTTAATCAACAAGAGTTGTACATCCCCAGTCAGCGTATCGCTGACATCGCAATTCAAAGGGGGTTCACTCGCGTGAGATGCACGGGAAGCGCATCCAACCAAGAATTACTGGCGGCTCTCCAGCCCTAGCTACACAGGATATAGGCATGACAAGTAAAAATAACGACCAAAAAAATAACGATAAAAACCTTTCCGAAGAAACCTCATCGGCACCGCTAGTCGAAAAAACCACATCGCAGCAGGATGCGAACCTTAAAAAAGAGCAACCACAAGCGGCCGAGCCCCCAAAAACAGCAGAACCAACCAAAGTCGAGTTTGAAGAAAAACAAGGCAAACGCGGTGTCAAACTAGGCACGGTCGCTATCATCTTATCGATTATTTTTGGCGGTGGCCTCGCGTACAAGCTGCATCAACAGCAAGCCGATTACCAAGCGCAGATCGCCCAACTAAAAAGTCAGCTAGAAAGCACTCAAGCTTCCATGAAGCAAGAACTCAGCCGGGTACAAGAAGAAACCATCGAGAAAGCAACAACCGTGACACACAAAGCGGAAGTGGTACTTGGACAGCAACAGAAGAGCATTGAAAGCTTACAGCTCGCCGTTGCCGATGTGAAAGGTCGTCGACCAAACGACTGGCTATTAGCGGAAGCCGATTACCTTGTCAAATTAGCTGGTCGTAAATTGTTCTTAGAGCACGATGTAGAAAGCGCGACTCAACTGATGGAAAGTGCAGACCAACGCATTGCAGCACTGAATGACCCTAGCCTCGTCAAACTACGTAAAGCAATGGCGAACGATATCACCAAACTTCGCACTATCCCGCTGATTGACCGTGATGGATTGGTACTACGCTTAACTGCCCTACAACAGCAAGTAGACAAGCTCCCTCTCGCCAATGCACTGCTACCTGAAGCTGAAGCCGTAGAAAACACTGAAGTGTCTGAAGATATCGCAAACTGGCAAGATAACTTAATGACCTCTTTGAAGGACTTTTCAGAAAACTTCATTACCTTCCGCACGCGCGATGGTAACGTCATTCCACTGCTTTCTCCTGAGCAACACTTTTACCTGAAAGAAAACATCAAAGCCAAATTGGAAACGGCCATAAAAGCGGTGTACCAAGAGCAAGGTGAAATTTACACCACGTCTCTAAAAACAGCCGACAAATGGGCATTAGCTTTCTTCAACCAAGACGATAATTCCGTTAAAGAGTTCAACAAAACGGTTAACCTACTAAGTCAGCAAAATATTCAAGTGGAATACCCAACGAAACTGCAAAGTCAGTCTCAACTATCAGATGTCATTCGTGAACGCCTACGTCGTGAAGTCACAACAATGACAGGCATGGAGGATAAGTAATGTTTCGTCTTATTTTCCTATTTGTTGTACTGGGCGCAGGACTATTTGTTGGCACTCAATTTTCTGGTCAGCAAGGCTATGTACTCATTTCCATCGCTGAGAAAACGATCGAGATGAGCGTAACGACATTGGTCGTATTCGTTATCGCAGCACTCGCAGGTCTTTTTCTACTTGAGTACCTAATTAAAAAGCTAGTTTACGCAAGTTCTACAACATGGAACTACTTCAGCGTGCGCAAAATGCGCCATTCCCGCCGATACACCAATGAAGGCATTATTAAACTGCTAGAAGGTGACTGGAAAGGTGCTGAGAAGAAAGTAACTCGCTGGGCAAATCATCACGATATGCCGCTGCTTTGCTACTTGGTTGCGTCTGAAGCAGCACAAGGCCAAGGTGATAAAGCAAAACGAGATCACTATCTAGAGCTAGCGAGCCAACAAGAGAACGCCCATCTCGCAGTAGAACTGACTCGAGCGAAACAATTTATCCGCGACAACGAGTTCGAGTCCGCTTTCGATACCTTGCAATCGTTAAAAAGTCAGTATGCGAGTAACTCTATTGTATTGAGCTTGCTGAAAACAACGTACATGCAGCTAAAGTTGTGGCAACCTCTTATTGACCTCTTGCCACAACTAACCAAAGCAAAACTCATCACGGAAGAAGAACATGCAGAGCTGATTCAAAAGGCGCAGTGCGGCTTACTCCATGAAGTAGCGCAACAACAAGGTAGCGAAGGGCTTATCTCTCATTGGAATAGTCTCTCACGTAAAGTGAAACAAGACACACACCTCGTTGCCTGTTTTGCTCGAGAACTCATCACACGAAAAGCTGATGCAGAAGCCTTTACCGTGCTAAAAGAAGCATTAAAAAAACAACCTGCCCCAGAGCTTTATCAACTACTGCCAGATCTAAATCTGCCAGATACCCACCCTGTCGTGGTCTTCTTAGAGGGCGTAGTGAAGAAAGAACCGGATAACGCCGCTGCCCATAGCGCATTAGCGCACTTCTATTTCCGTCAAGAGAAGTGGCAAGAAGCCCAAGATCACTTTGAGATCGCCTTAAAGCTTCGCTCTGACGTCTCTGACTATGCATTCCTAGCAGACACACTAGAGAAGCAAAATCTAACCAAAGCTGCTCACGAAGTCTCTCGTAAAGCTCTCACGCTCGTCCAGAACGACTAAGTAGCAGTCATCTAACCAAGCCGGCAGCTCACTGTCGGCTTTTTTATTGCCTGCTATTAACCCTTTAGTCCTTACATCAATATGTTTATCAAATTCATTGGTTCCCAAGTAATTTCCAACTTCCTAGCAACTCACTATCGTTTCACTTTCACTCTTCTCTTTTGACTACTCTGATCCTGTCATTCCAGCAGAATCCAAAAACAATTTTAAAAGATGCAGGAATACGTAACTTTAGCCTGTTGATGTATGGTTTTAAGACGTAGCTAGATTTAGGCAATAGAGCACACGCATCGCTAGACTGAGCAAAACAAAAAGATACATCAGTGAAACAGTGGCTATTTTAGTATGCTTATTTGTTCGGTCTATCCGGTAAAAGGGGCTAGAGAAGCAATGGTAGTGCTTTAAGAGAACGATAAGGCAATAGATGGTTCAACATCTTAACAAAGCATCTCCAACAACCTTATCGGGACAGCATGCAGTGATGAGGATGAACAGCTTTAGAGGCAACTGCACTTCTTAGCAAAAATCAAAACGTCACAACCAATACCGATACCAATATTACTTTGTCGAAAAGTAGATCGCATATGGAATTGATTTTTGGCAAGCACAGATAGAGTAATAAAGATGTACGGAAATGAAAAAAGCCTCGCTATTTCTAGCGAGGCTTCTTAATAGTGGCGGAGAGATAGGGATTTGAACCCTAGATACGCTATTAACGTATGCCGGTTTTCAAGACCGGTGCTTTCAACC
>NZ_JAWOTP010000030.1:0-51660 GCF_033338935.1 Vibrio sp. Vb0598
GTCTACGTTTCGCGATCCGTGAAGGTGGCCGTACAGTAGGTGCTGGTGTTGTTGCTAAGATCTTCGACTAATTCATAACGAATTAAACGAAATCTTGCACTGTTCTTCTTTTTGAAGAAAGCGCATCGAAAAGGGAAGCTTAGGCTTCCCTTTTTCATTTCTAGATTACATTTAGTTATAAGTGTTGAAATAAAAGACGTCACTTTTTCGATTTAAAAACAGAGTTTTACCGGCTTTGTTTCTTAACGCTTTTACTCACCCCTCTTAACCCTTTGATCTTTTCCTGCAGCGGTAAAATCGTTATAACCAAATATTCTGAGCGGACACCATAATGCGACTGGTAACAAGAACTATTCTTGTTTATATTGTTTGTCACAGATTAGTTTTATAGGTTTTTTGAGTATGTACGTTTGTCTTTGCCATGGTGTCTCCGACAAAAAAATTAGGAAGTTGGCGATAGATGAAGGCGTAACAGATATTAAAGGAATCAAAAAGTGCACGGCATTGGGCAGCCAATGTGGTAAGTGCATCAGACAGGCCAAGGAAATTTTAGCGGAAACTAGTTACACTGAATTTAAACAAGCCAGCTAATTGCTGTAAGTATGCAGTAATTATTTGCCTTACATTTTGACACCTTCTCATTTGCTTCTACATTTAAATGAAGCCAAAGAGGAGGGTTTTGTCATGAAAGGCGATCCAATCATCATTCAACATCTCAATAAAGTGCTCGGTAACGAGCTCGTCGCTATTAATCAGTATTTTCTTCACGCCCGAATGTATAAAGACTGGGGCTTAAAGCACCTAGCAGACAAGGAATATCACGAATCTATCGATGAGATGAAGCATGCCGATCATCTAATTGAGCGTATTTTGTTCCTTGAAGGCCTACCGAACCTACAAGATTTAGGTAAGTTGATGATTGGTGAAGATACCAAGGAAATGCTCGAGTGTGATTTAAAGCTTGAAATGGCGGCTATTCCAGATTTAAAAGATGCGATTGCCTACGCTGAAGACATTCGAGATTATGTGTCTCGAGATCTCTTCCAAGATATTCTTGAAGATGAAGAAGAACATGTTGATTGGCTAGAGACGCAACTTGGCTTGATTGAAATGTCTGGTATTGAGAATTATCTCCAAGCGCAATACGTGGACGAAGAGTAACGATACTTTCTGAGTTTGCATACTCCAATAATAGTAAGAAGAAAGAGCACCTGACTCGAAAATCAGGTGCTTAACCCCGTTATCTGGTCTAATCTCTTTTATTATCGGCTTTTTAAGGATATTGCTCGCAATCTTGCCTATGAAGTTTGATTTCTATCCGATAGAATTTATGCCCCCTTACCTAAAAATAAAAAAGAGAAACGTCCATGTCTGAAGACAACCACCAAGCAGCCACTCCAGAAGAAGAACATCGCCAAAAAGCATTGGATTACCATGCTTATCCAACTCCAGGAAAGATTGCTGTCGAACTGACAAAGCCTGCGGAAACGGCGGGTGATCTTGCCCTTGCTTACAGCCCTGGTGTTGCAGAGCCAGTGCGTGAAATCGCACAAAACCCGGATAACGTGTACAAGTACACTGCAAAAGGGAACATGGTTGCTGTTATTTCTAACGGTACCGCTATTCTAGGTCTAGGTAACCTAGGTCCACTTGCATCTAAGCCAGTGATGGAAGGTAAAGCGTTACTGTTTAAGCGTTTTGCAGGTCTTGACTCTATTGATATTGAAGTTAAGCACCGCACGATCGATGAATTTGTTGATACTGTTGCGAGCATTGCAGACACTTTTGGCGGTATCAACCTTGAAGATATTAAAGCACCAGACTGTTTTGAGATTGAAAAGCGTCTGATTGAACGTTGTGATGTACCAGTATTCCACGATGATCAACATGGTACTGCTATTGTAACGGCAGCGGGTATGCTGAATGCAATCGAACTTCAAGGTAAGAAACTTGAAGATTCAACAATTGTTTGTCTTGGCGCTGGCGCTGCCGCTGTAGCGTGTATGGAGCTTCTGATCAAATGCGGCGCAATGCGCGAAAAAATCTACATGCTAGATCGCAAAGGTGTGATTCACACTCGTCGTGATGATCTTAATGAATATAAGCAGCTATTTGCGAACAATACAGATAAGCGCACACTAGAAGACGTGATTGAAGGTGCAGATCTGTTCCTAGGTGTATCTGGTCCAAACCTATTGCCAGCGGAAGCGTTGAAGTTGATGGCAGATAAGCCAATCGTATTCGCATGTTCTAACCCGGATCCTGAAATCAAGCCGGAACTTGCTCACGCAGTTCGTGATGACTTGATCATGGGTACTGGCCGTAGTGATTATCCTAACCAAGTTAACAACGTATTGTGTTTCCCATTCATTTTCCGCGGTGCTCTTGATGTGCGTGCAAGTGAAATCAATGATGAAATGAAACTTGCAGCCGTTGAGGCGATTCGTGAGCTAGCAAAAGAGCCTGTACCTGAAGCCGTATTGAAGGCTGCAGGTGTTGATAAGCTAGAGTTTGGTGCGGACTATATTATTCCAAAACCAATGGATTCACGTTTGCTACCACGTGTTGCAAAAGCGGTTGCTCAGGCGGCGGTTAATTCAGGTGTAGCTCGTATCGAGATGCCTGAAAACTACATGGCAGAGTAATATATCTTTCAGATGTGATACACAAAAATGGGACGCTATTGCGTCCCATTTTTTATGTCATTCATTTGGCTCGAGGCAAGAGTTATTACCTGAAACCTCTTATCAGGCTTTTTTATTCTTCGTCGAATGACTCAAATTCGATGCCCATTTCCGTCATCAGCGCTTTTACTTCTGTTGGAATATCATCAGGACGGTCTTTACGAAGGTCTTCATCTGTCGGAAGTGGCTGACCTGTGTACGCGTGCAAAAATGCCTCGCATAGCAATTCGCTATTGGTTGCATGGCGTAAGTTATTGATCTGACGGCGAGTACGCTCATCAGTTAGCACCTTTAAAACTTTTAGCGGGATAGAGACGGTAATTTTTTTTACTTGTTCGCTTTTTTTGCCGTGCTCTGCATATGGGCTAATGTATTCGCCATTCCAGTCAGCCATTGCACACCTTCATTTATGTAATCGGTTAAAAATAATTTAGGTGCTGATTTTAGCTGCATTTACCGCCATAAGCAAAGACATATAGACGTCTAGAAGTGTTGACGTCTCATTTTTTGACGAGTAAAGTGAACATAACAGCAAAGGAAGCGTGTTGATCACTTTATGTTACTCATTAGATATAGCGCATTCCTATTTAGAAGTCATTACCCGTGAAAGGATACACCCATGAGCACTCGCAAACCTGCGACCATTGCAGTACGCACTGGTATTGAATCAGACAGCCAATATCATGCTGTCGTTCCACCTATTTATCTTTCCACTAACTATGGTTTTCCTGCTTTTGGTGAAGTGCCCAAGTATGATTACACACGATCTGGTAATCCAAACCGCGGACTGTTGGAAAGTGCGCTATCTGAACTTGAGTCTGGAAAAGGAGCGGTTGTTACTAACTGCGGTACGTCGGCATTAAATTTATGGGTTTCCGCTTTTCTCGGCCCAGATGATCTCATTATTGCTCCTCACGATTGTTATGGTGGTACCTATCGTCTTTTTAATACCCGAGCTAACAAAGGCGATTTTAAGGTTCAGTTTGTCGATCAATCAGACGAACAGGCTTTAGATGCTGCATTGGCACAAAAACCAAAACTCATTTTGCTAGAAACTCCGTCAAACCCTCTGGTTCGCGTAGTGGATATTGCAGCTACTTGTGAAAAAGCGAAACAAATCGGCGCGTTAGTTGCGGTGGACAATACCTTTTTGACACCCGTGTACCAAAAACCTTTAGAGCTAGGTGCGGATTTTGTTATCCACTCCACAACAAAGTACATCAACGGTCATTCGGACGTAATTGGTGGGGTAATCATCACCAACACAGAAGCGCATGCAGAAGAGCTTGCATGGTGGGGTAATTGTATTGGTGCAACGGGCACACCTTTCGATAGTTACATGACACTGCGAGGTATTCGTACGCTTGCTGCTCGTATGAGAGTACATGAAGAGAGCTCACAGCAGGTACTAGCTTACCTACAGAAACAAGCGTTAGTTAAAACTATCTATCATCCAAGCCTGCCGGAACATCCAGGTCACGACATTGCTAAAAAGCAGCAAACGGGCTTTGGCTCTATGTTGAGTTTTGAGTTTGCTGGTTCGTTTGAGCAGTTAAAGGTGTTTGTGAAAGAGCTCCAACTGTTTTCATTAGCAGAGTCATTAGGTGGTGTAGAAAGTTTGATTTGCCACCCAGCATCCATGACGCACCGTGCAATGGGTGAGGAGGCGCTGGCGGAGGCTGGGGTCTCTCATCAACTATTGCGTTTGTCTGTCGGTTTGGAAGATGCACAAGACCTCATCACAGATTTAGAACAAGCGTTCGCTAAAGCTACCCAGTAATAGGAGACGATAACAATGACTGTACAACGTCAGCTGCATAAGTTTGGTGGCAGTAGCTTAGCAAACCCAGAATGCTACTTACGCGTTGTGGGTATTCTCAAGGAGTATTCGACAGAAAATGATCTGGTGGTCGTCTCTGCTGCAGGAAAAACCACTAACCGCTTGATTGAGTTTTTGGAAGGGTTAAATAAAGATGGCCGAATTGCGCATGAAGCGCTTCAAAGCTTAAGACAGTTTCAAACTGAGCTAATAGAAAGCTTGTTGGAGAGTGAAACAAAAGAAGAGCTGTTAGCTTTATTACATGATGAGTTCAGTACTCTCTCGGAGCTGACTGCACCACTCACTAATGCGCAAAAAGCCGCGGTACTGGGGCACGGAGAAGTATGGTCTGCTCGCCTATTGGCCGCGTTATTATCTCAACGTTCTATCCCTGCGGTTGCACAAGATGCACGAGCGTTTTTACGTGCAGAAGCGGGAACTCAACCAGAGGTTGATCGCGCTCGTTCATACCCTTTAATTAAAGAGATCCTCGCGCAGCATAACCATAAACGTGTGGTAATTACTGGCTTTATGGCTCAGAACGAGGCAGGAGAAACCATTCTACTTGGTCGTAACGGCTCTGACTATTCTGCAACGGTCATAGGCGCGCTTGCTGAAGTCAGTACTGTCACGATTTGGAGTGATGTTGCTGGTGTCTATAGTGCCGATCCACGTTTGGTGTCTGACGCTTGTTTATTACCGTTACTTCGATTGGATGAAGCCAGTGAACTTGCTCGCTTAGCTGCCCCAGTGCTACACAGTCGTACGCTTCAGCCTGTGGCGCAAAGTACCATGGACCTTAATCTCAAGTGTAGCTATCTGCCAGAGTCGGGTTCTACTCGTATTGAGCGTGTATTGGCATCTGGTCGTGGCGCTAAAATTATTACTTCACTGGATGATGTTTTATTGGTGCAGTTGTCTTTCATGCATGGGCACGACTTCGAAAAAACACAGAGTGATGTATTACAAGCGTTGCAGCGCGCGCAATTAGAGCCACTGGCATTTGAAGCTCAATCCGATCAGCATACGCTACGCTTGGCTTACACCGCAGAAATCGCCGGTGGTGCATTGAAACACTTGCAAGAGCTTGCGGTAGAGGCAGAAATTAAGCTAAAAGAAGGTTACTCGCTCTTAGCTGCGGTAGGTGCAGGCGTTACGAAAAACGCCAATCATTGCTTTGGCTTTTATCAGAAGCTAAAGCACTCTCCGGTAGAATTTATCTCTGAAACAGACTCAGGGCTGAGCCTAGTCGCTGTTTTGCGCCGTACTGATACCGAGGCGTTGGTTCAAACGATTCATAGCCAGTTGTTCCAAGCGCAAAAACGCGTGGCAGTGGCTTTATGTGGCAAGGGTAATATTGGTTCTAGTTGGTTAAATTTATTTGCGACGCAAAAAAGTGAGCTCGAAAAACGTCATGGTATGAGCTTTGATCTTGTCGCGGTTGTGGATAGCCAAACCTATTGGTTCGATGAGCAAGGTATTGAGGCGGCGAGTGTTGCTGAACGATTTGATGATGAAAGCATAGCCAACAATGGGGATTGGCTGGCACGTTTGGGAGCGCTTAAAAGCTATGATGAAGCCGTCGTGCTTGATGTTACCGCGAGTAAAGAGTTAGCTCAGCGCTACGTAGAAATCGCACAGCAAGGCATTCATTTGATTTCCGCTAACAAAGTGGCCGGTTCCGCAGATAGTCAGTACTACCATCAGGTTCAAGATGCATTCGCTAAAATTGGTCGTCATTGGCTATACAACGCAACGGTTGGTGCTGGGTTACCGATAAACCATACCGTGCGAGATCTTCGTGAAAGTGGGGATGAAATCGTCGCTCTATCGGGGATTTTCTCGGGGACGTTATCATGGCTGTTCCAACAGTTTGATGGTTCTGTGCCATTTAATGATTTAGTCGATCTTGCTTGGCAGCAAGGGTTAACCGAACCTGACCCTCGTTCTGATTTAGATGGCTCCGATGTAATGCGTAAGTTAGTCATCTTGGCTCGAGAATCGGGCCTAGATATAGAACCAGACAGCGTTAAAGTTGAGTCTTTGGTGCCAGAAGAATTAAGAGAACTGAGCTTAGATGATTTCTTCGATAATGGAGCATTGTTGAGTGAAATACTTCAAGAGCGTCTGACAAAAGCACAGAGAAACGATCAAGTGCTTCGCTATGTGGCGCGTTTAGAAAAAAATGGTAAAGCAACGGTGGGAGTCGAAGCGTTATCTCGTGAGCACGCGCTCGCCAACTTATTGCCATGCGATAACATTTTTGCCATAGAGAGCAAGTGGTACAAAGATAACCCTCTGGTCATTCGAGGACCAGGCGCAGGCAGAGAAGTGACAGCCGGCGCTATTCAATCCGACCTCAACCGATTGGCTGGTTTATTTTAAAGTTGCGATTGACCTAAAAACCCTGGAATTAATCCAGGGTTTTTTATTCCCCTATCAGTGCCATACTGAAGTCATAACCCGTGCAAAATGGCGAGATGATGCTCAAGTAGAAACTTGAACTATCTTCATTATTAACTTGAGAAAAATTCATAATTACAAGGTTGACATTAAATCGTATTCAATACATTCTGTAGACATATAGACGTCTAAACGTCGATTTTAAGGATTTGTTTTCGTGGCGGAGTGCCGCAGGGAGAGTAAGATGGGATATACGCACGCAGGCCATATCGACGCCTTGAACCAGAATATTGCTGAGTTATCAGATAACATCAATGTATCGTTTGAGTTTTTTCCGCCAAGCAGCGCTAAGATGGAAGAAACACTTTGGAATTCAGTGCACCGTCTTAAAACGCTTCAACCTAAATTTGTTTCTGTGACTTACGGTGCGAACTCCGGCGAGCGTGACAGAACACACTCCATCATTAAAGAAATTAAAGCAACAACCGGATTGGTTGCCGCTCCCCATCTCACTTGTATTGATGCGACTCGTGAAGAGTTGATTAATATTGCCGATGATTATTGGAACAATGGTATTGAAAATATCGTCGCTCTGCGTGGTGATATTCCTCCAGGTGGCGGTGCGCCTGATATGTATGCCTCGGATTTGGTTGAGCTGCTGAAATCACGCCACGATTTCGATATCTCCGTTGCTGCATTCCCTGAGGTTCACCCTGAAGCTAAAAGCGCTCAGTCTGACTTATTGAACCTAAAACGTAAGGTAGATGCAGGTGCAAACCGTGCTATTACTCAGTTCTTTTTTGACGTTGAGTCTTACCTGCGATTCCGTGACCGTTGTGTCGCAGCAGGAATTGACGTAGAAATTGTGCCAGGAATTTTGCCTGTATCGAACTTTAAGCAAGCTTCTCGCTTTGCGGCACAGAACAACGTGAAAGTACCAGGATGGATGAGCAAACAATTCGATGGTTTGGATGATGATCCGGTGACTCGCCAGCTTGTAGGAGCTAGCCAAGCTATTGATATGGTGCGTGTACTGAGTCGTGAAGGGGTTAAGGACTTTCACTTCTACACACTAAACCGTGCAGAGATGACTTACGCGTTATGCCATACGTTGGGTGTTCGTCCTCGCGCAGTAGTCGGTGCGTAAATCTGGTTTCAAAAAGATAAAAGGCTTGCCAAGTGGCAAGCCTTTTTCGTTTTATCAAAGCAAAAGGAGTTTAACCAATCACTTCAAGTTCAGTTAGAACTTCTTCTGCCCAAGTGATCCAAGTTTCACGTAACAGTAGGTTACGGCGAAGCGTTAGACGTTCTAGGCGAGCTTGTTTATCTAAAGTTGACGGCGTTGCGTAGTAAGCCGCTTCAATTTCTTTGTAGTGAGAAACCAGTTTGCGAGACTCTTCAACTAGCTCGGCGAGTTGGTCACGGAATGGAGCCGCTGGTTGAACGGCACATGCCATCAATTTCGCTGAAAACTCATCACGAACTGTTGGGTGTGCAGTTGGTTGATCAAACCACTCTCCTAAAGCGCTGCGACCAGCGTCTGTAATGGAGTAAACCTTGCGGTCTGGTTTGCCTTCTTGGGGTTCTAATACGCAAGTAACCAGTTCTTTCTCAGCCATTTTGTTGAGTTCACGGTACACCTGTTGGTGGCTTGCTTTCCAGAAGTAACCGATGCTAGCAGAGAATTCTTTAGTGATATCGTAACCGGTTGCGTCGCGAGTGCTAAGAACAGTTAAGATTACGTGTGGTAATGACATGTCTTCAATCCAAATGGTCAATAAACTTGTAAACAAGCTACTTATACTTTCAGCTGCGCTCTTACTGGCACTTGAGTTTTTTAATGTATAAGTAGCACCAACAATGTTGGTCCTGTCACCTTAAAGCCGTTTATCACCTAGAGAGATGGGGAGTCCCATCAAGGCTGGAGCAGGTATGATTGGATTTATGAGCTCTCAGCAGGCAAGTAGTATATAAATAATAAGCATGAAGTGGAATAGTAGGACAAAATTACCCTAAAAAACTAACATAATAATCAATAGTGTTAACTTGTGGTTTTTTATTCTTTTATTTTGGTATTTTTTGGGTCTATAGTGGTATATTTAACTGCCTTTGTTTTGGTGCGATTATCCTGTGATAAAAAAAAGCTGAGCATTTGCCCAGCTTTTTATTAAAAATGAAACGATTAGCCTGTGTTGCGCATACCAGCAGCAATACCAGCAATCGTCACCATCAACGCTTCTTCCAAGTTTGCAGAAGCTTCTTCGGTTTGACGCGTGCGGTATAGTAGCTCTGCCTGTAGCATATTCAATGGCTCAACGTAGATATTGCGTAAGCGAATCGACTCGAGTCCCCAAGGGTCATGCTGCATCAAGTTTTCATTGTTCTCTACATTCAGTACCGCTTTGATGTCTTCTTGAAGCTGAGCACGAAGTTTTTCACCGAGTGGACGGAGCGACTCATCCACCAATCGCTCATCGTAGTAGCGAGAGATATCAATATTACACTTCGAGTACACCATCTCTAGCATGCCGAGACGAGTAGAGAAAAACGGCCATTCGCGGCACATCTCTTCGAGCAATGCTTGGTGGCCTTTATCGATCGAGTATTGAATCGCTTCACCTGCGCCTAGCCATGCAGGAAGTACCAAACGGTTTTGACTCCATGAGAAGATCCACGGGATTGCACGTAAGCTTTCTACTCCGCCCTTAGGGTTGCGTTTTGCAGGACGAGAACCAAGTGGCAACTTACCGAGTTCGAGTTCTGGTGTTGCTTGGCGGAAGTAAGGCACGAAATCTGGCTCGCCACGAACCACATTTCGGTAAGACTCACAGCTTACTTCTGATAGCACTTCCATCAAGTCGCGCCATTCTTGTTTTGGCTCCGGTGGCGGTAACAAGTTGGCTTCCAGAATCGCACTTGCGTATAGGTTAAAGCTGTTTACTGCGACATCTGGGAGTCCCAGTTTAAAGCGGATCATCTCGCCTTGCTCTGTTACACGTAAACCGCCTTTCAAGCTTTTTGGTGGTTGCGACAAAAGCGCAGCATGCGCAGGTGCGCCACCGCGACCGACTGTGCCCCCACGACCATGGAATAGAGTTAGCTCAACGCCTTCTTCTTCAGCCACTTTAACTAACGATTCCATCGCATGATACTGAGCCCAACCTGCAGACATAACACCTGCATCTTTCGCTGAGTCAGAGTAACCAATCATGACCATCTGGTGGTTTTGGATAAAACCACGGTAAAGGTCAATCCCCATAAGCTGCTTGATGACCGATTCCGCGTTGTTCAAATCGTCTAGCGTTTCGAACAGAGGACACACATCCATGCGGTAAGGGCAACCAGCTTCTTGTAGCAGTAGATGAACGGCGAGTACGTCAGAGGCGGTACGTGCCATTGAAATAACGTAAGCGCCAAACGCTTCACGCGGTTGTGCTGCAACAATCTTGCAGGTATCCAAAACCTCTTTGACGGGTTCAGACGGTTCCCAATCACGAGGGAGAAGCGGACGTTTAGATGCCAGCTCGTTAGTTAGAAAAGCAATCTTATCTTGCTCACTCCATTGTTCGTAATCACCAATACCTAAGTAGCGAGTTAGTTCAGACAAGACGTCTGAGTGACGCGTGCTCTCTTGGCGGATATCAAGACGTACAAGATGGATACCAAATGCTTTTACGCGGCGTAGTGTATCCAGTAGTGAGCCGTTGGCTATTACACCCATGCCACATTCGTTTAGTGACTGGTAGCAGGCATACAGCGGTTCCCAAAGTTGCTCGACTTTTTGCAGTGGTGCTTTAACGGCCAGTTTTTGACCGTGGATCTTAGCATCGAGAATATCTTTGGTTTCATTGAGCAGAGTGCGTAATTGCTTCAGGATCGCACGGTATGGTTCGTGCTGATCTTCGCCAGCAAGCTCACGGACTTGATCGTTTGAAACTGTCATAGACAGCTCGCTGATCAACTCGTTGATGTCATTGAGATAAAGATCGGCGGCTTTCCAACGAGACAAAAGTAAGACTTCACGCGTAACGTTGTGAGTAACAAACGGGTTACCGTCACGGTCACCGCCCATCCAAGAGGAGAAGTGCACTGGGCGAGCATCAATGGGTAAACCTTCTCCAAGGTAAGATTTTAGACGGTCATTCATCTCACGTAGGAAGTCCGGTACTGCTTCCCATAGAGAGTTTTCAACGACCGCAAAGCCCCACTTTGCTTCATCCAACGGAGTAGGGCGTTGTTGTCGAATCACGTCTGAATGCCAGCCTTGGGCAATCAGTTGCTCTAGGCGGCGTTCGGTTTTTCTGCGCTCTTTAGAAGAAAGATCGCTTAGCTCCAACTTTGATAAGCACTCGTTTATCTTGACCAGTTTGTTGATCATCGTGCGGCGCGTAATTTCTGTTGGGTGAGCCGTCAATACCAATTCAATATTCAGATCACGAACCGCTTGGGCAGTGTCCAGTTTGCTCACATCGTTTTGTACCAGTTTAGAAAACAGCGAGTTAATCGCGTCTGGTTCGCAAATGTGCTCTTCACAATGGCGTGAAATCGTGTGGTATTGCTCAGCGATATTGGTGAGGTTTAGAAATTGGTTAAACGCGCGAGTAACGGGCGTTAGCTGCTCATCAGGTAGATGTTTGATTTCTTCGATCAAGCTGTCCCTGTCTGCTTGATTCCCTGCTTGAGCTGATTTGGATAATTTACGAATGGTTTCCACTTTCTCGAAGATTTCTTCGCCATGGGCATCGCGAATGGTGTTACCCAATAAGTGGCCTAACATGCGCACATTACTTTTGAGTGCGGCGTATTTCTCGTTCATTGTCGTCCTGCCTCGTAAAAAAACTACATCCATTGTCCTTGTTAAGACTCCAATCTAGCGAAAAGCACCAGTTATAGTCAAATAAAGCAGACTAAGTTTGCAATTATTCCGCTGTCTCCTGATTTAGAGCAAATTTACGGCAGCCATAGAGTAAGAAGTGAAAATTAATTACAAAATAACAAGTTAAATAAGTGTTAAGACTAGCGCTAAATTGTGAAGATAAAAAGATGCAGCTCAATCGAGCTGCACAGACTTTCGAGCTTAAACGCGTATTAACAGCAGTACTTGACCATCGCCTTTGAAAGCACATCAATTGTGGGGTCGATAAAGTCGAAGGATAGAAACTCATCCGGTTGATGGGCTTGGTCGATTGACCCAGGGCCGAGCACCAAGGTTGGACACAACTGCTGTAGAAATGGTGCTTCAGTACAGTAGTTCACGGTTTCTGAACTGGTTTGGCAGATCTCTTCAACACCACCAATAAATGGGTGGTCATGTTGGCATTCGTAACCCGGAATAGGCTCATGCAATGGAATAATCTCCAGTCTCCCAGGCCATTTCGCTTCGACTTCTTTTAATGCTCCGCGCAACATGTTCTCTAAACCATCAAGGCTAATGCCGGGAAGAGGACGCACGTCGTAATGCAGCTCACAGCAACCACAAATACGGTTAGCGCTGTCACCACCGTGAATGTGTCCAAGATTTAGGGTAGGGCTTGGAATGGCAAAACCCGGATGGTGATATTCTTTAATCAATTTGTCACGCAGTTGCATCATGGCGAACATGACTTCATGCATGATCTCAATAGCGTTAACGCCAAGCGCTGGGTCCGATGAGTGACCGGACTTGCCTGTTACGCGAATGGCATTTGCCACATGCCCTTTATGACCTCGAATTGGTACAAGGCTGGTGGGTTCACCAATGATGCAGTAATCCGGCTTAAATGGGGCGTTTGCTGTGAAATGTCGCGCGCCCAGCATGGTGGTCTCTTCGTCACAAGTGGCTAATACGTAAAGTGGTTTGCTCTGCTTGCTCCAATCGACTTTCTTCACTGCTTCATAAATAAAGGCGAAAAAGCCTTTCATGTCTGCTGTGCCTAAACCGTAGAAGCGGTTGTCTTTTTCCGTCAGTTTATGCGGTTCAAAATTCCATCGCCCTTGATCGAATGGCACGGTATCACTATGGCCAGCAAGTAAAAGGCCACCTTCTCCCTCTCCCATACGTGCGATCATATTGTGCTTGCCTGGCTCGACTTCGATCACTTCAACGCTAAAACCCAGATCTTTAAACCAAGATGCGAGTTTTTCGATGACTTTTGCATTGCCCTGATCCCAGCTCGGATCCGTGGAGCTGATAGAAGAGGTGCTGATGAGTCCTTCATAGACCTCTAGAAAAGTTGGTAATTGCATGGATTCTTCAAATCTCCTGTTGACAGACAGACCACAAAAATGTAAAACACATATTAAATCATATTTAATGAATAAAAAATCAAAATAAAGCAAAAATTAAATATGAATAGTCATTTGAGCCTTTAAGTATATGGATGTCACACAATGCTAAAAACCACGATTATTGGAGCCAGCGGTTACACCGGCGCAGAGTTAGCGTTAATGGTTAATAAACACCCACAACTCACGCTATCAGGTTTATACGTTTCCGCCAACAGTGTTGATGCGGGAAAGAGCATCGCGCAGCTACACGGTAAGCTAGCGGGCATCATTGATATGCCAGTTTTACCACTAACGGATCCACTGCAAATCGCTCAAGAATCGGACGTGGTGTTTTTGGCAACGGCTCACGAAGTCAGCCATGATTTAGCCCCAACTTTCCTGGAGACAGGCTGTCAGGTATTCGATTTATCGGGTGCATTCCGTGTGAAAAGTGAAGGCTTTTACGACACTTTTTATGGCTTCGCACATCAACATAACAACTGGCTAGATAAAGCAGCATACGGCTTAGCAGAGTGGAACCAAGAATCAATAAAAACCACTCCTTTGATTGCAGTAGCAGGTTGCTACCCAACCGCTTCACAGCTTGCAATCAAACCTTTATTAGAACATGCGTTGCTCGATACCAACCAATGGCCAGTGATCAACGCAACCAGTGGTGTATCTGGTGCCGGGCGTAAAGCCTCCATGGTTAACAGCTTCTGTGAAGTGAGCTTGCAACCTTATGGTGTATTTAACCATCGTCACCAGCCAGAGATTGCTCAGCACTTGGGTTGCGATGTGATTTTTACTCCGCACCTCGGCAACTTTAAACGCGGCATTCTTGCCACGATCACCATGAAGCTTGCGCAAGGTGTGACAGAAGCACAAGTGGCACAGGCGTTTGAACAAGCTTATCAAGGCAAGCCTGCGGTGCGTCTTAAAGGCGACGGTATTCCACGTATTCAGGATGTCGAAAATACCCCTTTCTGTGATATCGGCTGGAAGGTACAAGGCGAACACATCATTGTGATTTCAGCTATCGACAACCTACTTAAAGGTGCATCGAGTCAAGCGATGCAATGTCTCAATATTCATTACGGTTACCCAGAACTGACAGCGTTGCTGTAGTCGTTGAAAGAGGGAAATGCGATGACGCAAACCAATCAAGCTCCTTTAGTCATTAAGCTAGGTGGTGCAGCTCTATCATGCACTCAAACCTTAAGCCAACTTTTTGGTGCCATTGCGGCTTACCAAAAATCGGCACAGCGACAAATCGCCATCGTTCATGGCGGTGGCTACCTAGTTGATGAGTTGATGGCAAAGCTTCAGCTTGAAACCGTAAAGAAAAACGGTTTACGCGTAACACCTTACGATCAAATTCCTGTGATTGCAGGCGCGCTTGCAGGCACTGCGAATAAGTTACTTCAAGGTCAAGCGATTGCGGACGGTCTTAACGCTGTGGGCCTTAGCCTTGCGGATGGTGGTTTGTGTCTTGTTGAAGAACTTGACCCAGAACTCGGCGCGGTAGGCAAAGCATCACCGGGTGACTCAGCACTATTACAAGCGGTGCTAAACACAGGTGCACTGCCGATCATCAGTTCAATTGGTTTAACCAAAGATGGCCAGATGATGAATGTGAATGCTGATCAAGCAGCAGTCGCGGTTGCGGGCGCATTAGATGCGGAGTTAGTCCTGTTATCAGACGTGAGTGGTGTATTAGATGGAAAAGGCCATTTGATCAAAACCCTGTCAGAGCAGCAAGCTAACTCGTTGATCGATGGACATGTGATCACCGATGGCATGATCGTCAAAGTTAAAGCCGCTTTGGAGGCCGCCAATGATCTTGGCCGTCCAATTGAAGTCGCGACCTGGCGTTACCCAGAAAAATTAGCACAGTTATTCGCTGGTGAAAGTATTGGTACTCAATTCTTGCCTCAATAAGCATCAGCAAAAGAATTCAATATTAGGAAGTCGTAGTTGGCACTGACCGCCGAGCGCAGCGCCAGTTAAGTTTGGAGAAAAAACATGAGCAAAGTGAACGTAAATAAAGTGGTAGTCGCATACTCAGGCGGTCTAGATACTTCAGTAATTATCCCGTGGCTAAAAGAGAACTACGACTGTGAAGTAGTGGCTTTCGTTGCCGATGTTGGTCAAGGTGCCGAAGAGCTAGAAGGCATTGAAGCGAAAGCAAAAGCCTCTGGTGCTTCTGAGTGTTACATCGCGGACTTGAAAGAAGAAATGGTCGCAGACTACATTTACCCAACGCTAAAAACCGGCGCGTACTACGAAGGTAAGTACCTGCTAGGTACATCAATGGCGCGTCCAATCATTGCCAAAGCGCAGGTTGAAGTGGCACGTAAAGTGGGCGCGGACGCTCTGTGTCATGGCTGTACAGGTAAAGGTAACGACCAAGTACGTTTTGAAGGCGCATTCGCAGCACTAGCACCGGACTTACAAGTGATTGCACCTTGGCGTGAGTGGGACCTAGTGAGCCGTGAAGAGTGTTTGGATTACCTAGCTGAGCGTAATATTCCTTGCTCTGCGTCTCTTACTAAGATCTATTCACGTGATGCAAACGCATGGCACATTTCGACGGAAGGCGGCGTTTTAGAAGATACGTGGAACGCACCAAACGAAGACTGCTGGGTGTGGACTGTCGACCCAGAGCAAGCGCCAAATGAAGCGGAATACGTCACGCTGAAAGTAGAAAAAGGTGAAGTGGTCGAAGTTGATGGTGAAGTGATGACACCATATAACGCACTGGTTTACCTAAACGAGAAGGGCGCTAAGCACGGTGTTGGCCGTATCGATATCGTGGAAAACCGTCTTGTTGGGATGAAGTCTCGTGGTTGTTATGAAACACCGGGAGGCACCATCATGATGGAAGCGCTGCGTGCTGTAGAGCAGCTTGTGCTAGACAAATCATCATTCGAATTCCGTGAGGAGCTAGGTCTAAAAGCGTCTCACCTTGTATACGATGGCCGTTGGTTTACGCCACTATGTAAATCGATCCTTGCCGCTTCAGAAGAGCTAGCGCAAGACGTTAACGGTGAAGTGGTTGTTAAGCTCTACAAAGGTCAAGCGACAGTGACGCAAAAACGTTCTGACAACAGCTTGTATTCAGAAGAGTTCGCGACTTTTGGTGAAGATGAAGTTTACGACCAAAGCCATGCAGGTGGGTTCATCCGTCTTTACTCGCTATCAAGCCGTATTCGTGCATTGAACAGCCAGAAGAAATAATCCATTAACATCCATCTTGGATTGAATAAAGACCCGCCATTTATAGGCGGGTCTTTTGGTTTCTAAAAGCGAGTATCTAAAGTTTGTTTGAATATATATGTAAAAATATTGAATTTATACTTTATTTTTTATCGAAATTGCCGTAACGTTGACCCATAAGAAAAAGTGAGCAAATGACCATCAAATTGGTTACTACTCATTCGAGAACGTTAGAGTAAGCAATAGTCATCAGGAGAGACGCAATGGCATTATGGGGCGGAAGATTTACCCAAGCGGCAGACACCAGATTTAAAGAGTTCAATGATTCGTTGCGTTTTGACTACCGATTGGCTGAGCAAGACATCGTAGGTTCAATCGCATGGTCTAAAGCTCTGCTTTCTGTTGATGTGCTATCGGCAGAAGAACAGCAAAAACTGGAACTTGCTTTAAATGAGCTGAAGTTAGAAGTGATGGAAGACCCTCACCAAATTCTTCGCTCTGATGCAGAAGATATCCACTCTTGGGTTGAACAGCAGCTAATCAGTAAAGTGGGAGATTTAGGTAAAAAACTCCACACTGGGCGTTCTCGGAATGACCAAGTCGCCACAGACTTGAAACTTTGGTGTCGTCAGCAAGGTCAGCAATTATTGATTGCTTTAGATCGCCTACAAGCACAAATGGTCCATGTTGCTAAACAGCACCAAGGCACCGTATTGCCAGGCTATACTCATCTTCAGCGTGCTCAACCTGTAACCTTTGCTCACTGGTGCTTGGCTTATGTTGAAATGTTCGAGCGTGACTACTCTCGTCTGAATGATGCCTTACAGCGTCTCGACACTTGTCCACTTGGCTCGGGTGCTTTAGCGGGAACGGCTTATCCGATTGATCGCGAACAATTAGCACATAATCTCGGTTTCCACCGTGCTACGCGTAATTCACTCGATTCGGTTTCAGATCGTGATCATGTGATGGAACTGATGTCGGTGGCGTCGATTTCTATGCTTCACCTTTCTCGTCTTGCAGAAGATATGATCTTCTACAATTCAGGCGAGTCAAACTTCATTGAGTTAGCGGATACGGTGACATCTGGTTCGTCATTAATGCCACAGAAGAAAAATCCAGATGCACTTGAGTTGATCCGTGGTAAGACAGGGCGTGTCTATGGCGCATTATCGAGCATGATGATGACAGTTAAAGCCTTGCCATTGGCGTACAACAAAGACATGCAGGAAGATAAAGAAGGGTTGTTTGACGCTTTAGATACATGGAACGACTGCATGGAAATGGCAGCTCTGTGTTTTGACGGTATTAAAGTGAATGGCGAGCGCACACTAGAAGCGGCGAAACAAGGTTACGCAAACTCGACTGAGTTGGCTGATTACCTAGTGGCGAAAGGCATCCCATTCCGTGAAGCTCACCACATCGTCGGTGTCGCGGTCGTTGGTGCTATTGCTAAAGGCTGTGCGCTGGAAGAATTGTCTCTGCAAGAGCTAAAAGCCTTCTCTGAGGTGATTGAAGATGATGTGTATGACATTCTGACTATCGATTCGTGTTTGGAAAAGCGTTGTGCTTTGGGGGGGGTTTCGCCTCACCAGGTCGCTTACGCGGTAGAACAAGCGGATAAGCGCCTGAGCCAGCGTGACAGCTCGGCGGTGAAAGTGCGTCCTGCACGTTTGACGGACATTGAAACGTTGGAAGGTATGGTTGCTTACTGGGCGAACCTTGGTGAGAATCTTCCGCGCTCTCGTAATGAGCTCGTGAGAGATATTGGCTCTTTCGCGGTGGCTGAGCATCATGGTGAAGTGACGGGTTGCGCTTCTCTATATGTGTATGACTCAGGGTTGGCTGAAATACGCTCTCTTGGTATCGAAGCGGGCTGGCAAGGCCAAGGGCAGGGCAGTGCGATTGTGAACTATTTGGTTGAGAAAGCGCGCCAGATGGCGATCAAGAAAGTCTTTGTTCTAACGCGAACGCCTGAGTTCTTTATGAAGCAAAGCTTTTTACCGACATCGAAGTCATTACTGCCGGAGAAAGTTCTGAAAGATTGCGATCAGTGCCCACGTCAACATGCATGTGATGAGGTAGCGCTTGAGATCAATTTAATGGAGCAAGTGATCCAAAAAACGCATGTGGCATGAACTGAAGTTGTGGAGTGATTTTATTAGCATTCAATGACATAGTCATTTTCCTGTTTACTTACATCAGTATTCGCTAAAAAAATCGAAAAAATTTGGAACCTTTGAGAGGAAGCCCGGTCTATTAAAGTACCACTGCTTTTTCTTAGAAGAATCTAAGAGAGCCCCAGAACTGACATTGGTTTTGGGGCTTTTTTCTATCTGTCACTTTTCTCTTTTTTATTCGCCTTTTTTTGTCCCCGTCGACGCTGCCAAGGCAAGATGACAAAACGCATCCATAAGTGTAAAAACAACAAAACGTTGAAAGCGAAGCCGGCAAAGATCAAAGCGATCGACTCGATGCTTTGTGGATCATCTTTGAGCGTAAACCACCATACAATCCAACACAGTACAGAAAGTACCGTCAATTGATCCAAGCATCGTTGGCAACGTCCAAGTTTTTTCCAAAACCAATGTTCTTCGCAGCGGCGACAAGTCATAGTGTTTTCCAAACCATTAGTGTTGCTTCAGATTATATATCTAACTAAATGGTGGAAAGCGTTTCTTGTACCGGACTTAGAGAGCTATGACACAACCAAAAATGGAAAGTTAGCTTTGTAAAAGCTTTGTGGCACGTAATTGATGTATGGTGCGCTGTCAGTCTTTAACAGGAAATATAATGATGTCGACAGAGTTGAAACTTGCGCTGAGTATCGCTGGTGGGTTCTTTATGATCGGTGTTGTCGCGATTTGTATGGTCAGCCGCTATGCAATGATGGCAGCGTAAGAGAGATTTCATTGCGCCGAAGTAGTAAAGCAAAGCCTCGTTGATGACGAGGCTTTGCTTTATATTTAGATAGAAGCCTGAAAGCGTTAGCAGCCAGGGCCGCAGTCAAGACAATGTTTCACCATTTCTGGCCCTAAGTGTAGTTTTGCATTCAAATCACGTAGAGCGGTGCGGACGCCTTCTTCAATCACTGGGTGATAGAAGGGCATATCTAACATCTCAGAAATCGTCATCCTATTTTGGTGCGCCCATGCTAAAAGGTGAGCAAGATGCTCTGCATTCGGGCCCATCATTTCTGCACCTAAAAAACGTCCAGTGCCTTGCTCTCCGTAGACATGCAGAATGCCTTTATTACGAAGCATGACGCGCGAACGTCCTTGATTTTCAAACGAGACTTCACCGGTTGCGAAACATCCACATGTGCCTAGACGTGTTTCTAGTTGTTTATATGTTTCGCCAACCATAGCAATTTGAGGGTCGGAGAACACGGCTGAAATTGGTGAGCGACGCAGACCCGCACGAATATCTGGGAAACGGCCTGCGTTGTCTCCAGCAATACGGCCTTGGTCAGCGGCTTCGTGCAGCAGTGGAATTTGGTTACTTGCATCACCTGCGATGAAGATGCTCTCTACCGAAGTTTGCAATGTATAGTGATCCGCCGTTGGTACGCCACGTTCATCGAGCGCCACATTGGTGTTCTCGATCGTCAGCTTATCTACGTTTGGACGACGACCCGTTGCAGCCAATACGTAATCGACAACGAAAGTTTCTAATTCGCCATCATGGTTGATGAATTGGATTTCGACCTTGTCTTCGCCGTCATTGTCTGACGAAGCAATGCGTTTCATGCTTTCGACTTTTACATCTGCATCAAGGTAGAACTCTTCCTTAAAGGCTTTATCTGCATACGCCATCACCTCTGGGTCTGTCAGTGGGCCCACTTGTCCTCCAATGCCAAAGAGCTTCACGTTTACTCCTAGGCGGTGTAAAGCCTGACCCAATTCAAGGCCGATGACTCCTGGGCCAAATACTGCCACGGACTCTGGTAAGTCATCCCAGTCAAATACATCATCGTTAATCACTAGGCGATCACCCAGTTCATTCCAAGCTGCCGGATATGCTGGACGAGATCCTGTCGCAATAACAATGCGCTGTGCGGTGACCTGAGTATGATCATCTATGATGAGAGTGTGGTCATCGGCAAACTTCGCGTAGCCCGATAGTTTGTCTTCAGCGGGAATATCATCGACACTTTCAAGCACAAAGCCAACAAAACGATCGCGTTCGCGCTTTACACGATCCATAACTTCTCGTCCGTTAATTCGTACTTCACCTTGCGGGTGTATCCCAAATCCAGGTGCTTTTTCGATTTGATGAACACTTTCTGCTGCCGCAATTAACAGCTTAGACGGCATGCATCCGACACGAGCACAGGTTGTTCCGTAGGGACCGCCCTCAATCATTACCACGCTGTTGGTATGAGCTTTTGCTGCTCGATAAGCACCAAGACCAGCCGTCCCGCCACCAATAACCGCTACGTCGACATTAACTTGTTTCATCGTGAACTCTCGCTTTTGTTTTAAGCCAAGCTAGCTACATTGAGCTTGGAGAGTGAATTGGATAGTTGAATCTGGATAAGTAGTCACCTTATTGGTAGATGACTACTTATCTAGACTAGTAGAAGAAGTGGTTTAGGGTTGGCCTCCGAGCCAAAAGGCACCGGAGACCGAGGGTGTAGGCTATGGACAGCTTAGCCTAGATACGCTTCTAGCTCTTCGCTACCGCCGATGTGCTTGCCACCGATAAAGACTTGTGGAACAGTCGTGCGACCAGATATAGCTCGTAGACTAACTGTTGTTGCGTCTTTACCCAGAATCACTTCTTCATATTGAAGACCGTGGTCAATCAGATTTTGTTTCGCTTTCATACAGAAAGGGCAGCCTGGTTTAGTGAACACAGTGATGGATTCTTGCGTTTTGTAGTCAGGCGCTATGTAGTTCAGCATCGTATCTGCGTCTGACACCTTGAATGGGTCGCCTGGTTCGTTTGGCTCAATGAACATTTTTTCCACTACGCCATCTTTTACTAGCATACTGTAACGCCATGAA
This sequence comes from Vibrio sp. Vb0598, assembly GCF_033338935.1. NCBI lineage: Bacteria > Pseudomonadati > Pseudomonadota > Gammaproteobacteria > Vibrionales > Vibrionaceae > Vibrio > Vibrio sp. Vb0598. The sequence goes on from NZ_JAWOTP010000030.1 coordinate 21,381, forward strand.
CGTTTGCCAAAGCCGATGTCGTTTTTATCCACTAACATACCCATGCCATCGGTGAATTCACCATTACCATCCGGGATGAAGGTAATGTTTTCTGCTTCTTGGTCTTGTTTCCATGCATTCATCACGAACGTATCATTGACCGAGACACAAATAATCTCATCCACTCCGTGCTCTTTAAATACAGGGAACAATTCGTTGTAACGAGGTAGATGGCTTGATGAACAGGTTGGAGTAAATGCACCCGGTAAGCTAAATACGATAACGGTCTTACCTTTAAATAGCTCATCGGTCGTTACATTCACCCAAGAGTCACCTTGACGAACTGGAAAAGTAACTTGAGGGACTTGTTGACCTTCTTTAGATACAAACATAATGATTTCCTTTAACTATTTTAAATTATGCGTATAGAGCTTAGCGTTTTTCGTCGCTCTGTTTCGTTTTGTTGAGCCCATTATTGTAAAAATCCTTTGATAGCTCTAATCGTTTGGTGTTATGGTTTTGATAGGTATTAGCTATTGTTAAAGAAGCGAAGCGTGAATTATGAATATTCGAGATTTTGAGTACTTAGTTGCACTTGCGGAACATAAGCACTTTCGCAAAGCGGCAGAGGCATGTTTTGTTAGCCAGCCAACATTGAGTGGGCAAATTCGTAAACTAGAGGATGAACTCGGGACCACGCTTTTAGAGCGAAGCAGCCGACGTGTTTTGTTTACCGATTCAGGGTTACAGCTGGTGGAGCAGGCTAAACGCATCTTAAGTGAAGTGAAAACCTTCAGAGATATGGCAAGCGGTCAAAGCGGAGCCATGACTGGACCGATGCATATTGGTTTCATCCCGACGGTTGGGCCTTATCTACTACCCAAAATTCTGCCGCAGATAAAAGAAGCATTTCCTGAGCTGGAGCTATTTCTGCACGAAGCTCAGACACATCAATTAGTGCGTCAATTGGAAGAAGGCAAACTAGATTGCTTAGTTTTAGCTTCGGTTGATGAAACTGCGCCATTTAAAGAGATCGAAGTGTATCAAGAGCCATTAAGTGTCGCAGTGCCATGTGACCATGAGTGGGCCTCTCTCGACCATGTTGATATGTTGGAGCTGAATGGTAAAACCGTTTTAGCGTTGGGAGACGGCCACTGTCTGCGAGATCAAGCGTTAGGTTTTTGTTTTGCCGCTGGTGCAAAAGACGATGAGCGTTTTAAAGCCACCAGCTTGGAGACGTTACGCAACATGGTTGCTGCCGGTGCGGGGATTACGTTATTGCCTCAGCTTTCTATCCCTAATGAGAAGCAAAAAGATGGCGTATGCTACGTACCAGCTGTTAACCCAACCCCCTCGCGTAATATCGTTCTCGTATACCGTCCGGGCTCACCATTACGAGCTAGGTTTGAAGCTTTAGCAGCGAAGATTAAAGAGGTGTTGGCTTCTTATCCATCATTGAATGCTGCAGCATAAAAAGCAGAAATAAAAAAGGGAGAGCTTGATGCTCTCCCTTGTGCTTTTGTGATTTAGAACAGTTCTTCTGCGCCAGAGCCTGAAGAATAAATACTATCTTCTAAACGGTCGCCAGCGTATTCGGTAGGCTCCGTGCCTTTTTCAAAGTATTCGAACATTGATGTGCTATCTACTTTGTGCGTTAGCATACCGCTGTTGCGATCAATACGAACTCGAATAATATCCTCTGGAATATTTTTACCTTGCTCCGGCGTCCCTTCTAGCGCAACACGCATGAAGTCAATCCAAGCAGGCTCTGCGGTTTTCGCACCCGACTCGGCACCAGAAATTTGGCCTTGCCCTAGGTTGCTGTTAACAGTGGTGCGGCCAAGTGCACGTGAATGATCATCAAAGCCAACCCAAGCTATCGCAACGACACCAGGTCCATAGCCATTGTACCAAGCATCCTTGGAATCATTCGTTGTACCCGTTTTACCCCCGATATCTCGACGACCAAGTTTTTGCGCGCGCCAGCCTGTACCATTCCAACCTGTGCCTTCACGCCAGTTACCGCCACCCCAAATGTTGCTGTACATCATCTCACGCATTAAGAATGCATTCTGTTCAGAGATAACTTGCGGTGCATATTGAGGTTCATCATTTTCAAGGGCATTGTCTGTTGCAAGGCCATCAATTGCGACGTCTTGTTCGCCAAATTCATCAGCGTAGCGATTTTCTGGCTGCTCGCTCATTTGCGGACAATCCTTATGACAAACACTCTTTGGATTGGCTTTAAACAGTACTTCACCGAATGCATCTTCCACGCGTTCTACATAGAATGGTTCAACGTAATAACCACCGTTCGCAAACACAGAGTAACCTTGTGCCACTTTCATTGGTGTTAAGCTGCCAGCTCCGAGTGCGATGGTCTCTGAGCGCGGTACTTGGTTAATATCAAAACCGAAACGAGTAAGGTACTGACGTGTCTCCTCGAGGCCAACTTCACGGAGTGTACGCACTGCCATGACGTTTTTTGATTGAGCTAAGCCGAGGCGAAGACGCGTTGGACCACCATAAGTCGGTGGTGAGTTTTTTGGTCGCCAAGCTGAACCAGAACCTGCATCCCACTTGTTAATCGGCGCATCGTTAATCAAAGTGGCTAGAGTCAGCCCTTTGTCAATTGCTGCCGAGTAGATGAAAGGCTTGATACTTGAACCAACCTGACGCACTGACATGGTTGCACGGTTAAACTTGCTGTGAACAAAGTTGAAACCACCAACCAGCGACAATATCGCGCCATTTTCTGGGTTCATCGCAACAAACGCGGTGTTTGCTGTCGGCACTTGGCTCAGTTTCCAGCTCAGTGTTGTGTTGTCATCTTCATCGGTTTCACTTACTTCGCGAACCCAAACTTGTTGACCTGTCGCTAGCACATCATGCGCTGACTTTGGTGTTGAGCCTTGGCGGTTATCAGTAATGTACTTACGCGCCCAGTGCATTCCAGTCCAAGGGATGGTTTGCTCTTTATGGTTCTTAACCCATACTTGTGCCGTCTTATCATCGACTTTCGTCACAACCGCAGGGTAAAGGTCACCATAAGTTGGCTGTTTCTTCAGGTGCTTTTCTATTTGCTCATTGTCCCAGGCCGCTTCCCCTTCTTTCCAAAGCACACTTTCTGCACCACGGTAGCCATGACGTTCATCGTATGACAAGAGGTTATTTACCGCAGACGTATTTGCAGCATCTTGCAGTTTAGAATCCACAGTCATGTAGATATTCAAGCCAGAGGTATAAGCTTCTTCTTCACCGTATTCTTTTACTGCCCATGCACGAGCCAACTCTGCTACGTAAGGTGCGGAAAGCTCAATCTCAGCGCTATGATAACGCGCCACAATAGGCTCATTGCGTGCTTCGTCATACTGCTCTTGTGTAATGTATTTCTCATCAAGCATTCGCATTAATACAACGTTACGGCGTTTTGTTGCGCGCTCAAGAGAGTAAATTGGGTTCATGGTTGATGGCGCTTTTGGCATACCAGCGAGTGTTGCAATCTCACTTAACGTCAATTCATCAAGGCTCTTGCCAAAATACACTTGAGCGGCAGCACCAAAGCCATATGAGCGGTAACCAAGGAAGATTTTATTGACATAAAGCTCCATGATTTCTTGCTTACTTAAAAGCTGCTCAATATGGATAGCAATAAAAATCTCTTTAATCTTACGCATGATCTTCTTCTCATTAGATAAGAAGAAGTTACGAGCTAGCTGTTGCGTAATCGTACTTGCACCCTGTTTAGCCGAGCCTGAAACCGCAACAACAACCGCTGCACGAGTGATGCCGATAGGGTCGATACCAGGATGCTCATAGAAACGACTATCTTCGGTTGCGATGAGCGCGTGAATTAAGTCTTGAGGAATTTCGTCATAAGTAACAGGAATACGACGCTTTTCACCGAACTGTGCGATCAGCTTCCCGTCTTGACTAAACACCTTCATAGGTGTTTGTAATTCAACGTCTTTTAGAGTTGCAACATCTGGCAATTCAGGCTTCACGTACTGATAGAAGCCAAATATTGTGGTGACTCCAAGAATTATGCAAATCAATGTTAAAAATAATAAACGCTTTATGAACTTCACCGGAGAATCCCTGATTGGTTGAGGCTGTGTAACGGCAAACCCTTGTACTCTTAGGTCAAAAATTTAGCACATAAGAGATATTAACTCTTATTTGGATGCTAATAACAACCTTTGCACGAAGAAATTTCGGAGCGAGAGTAAGAGATGGATAAGCTAATCGTTACCGGCATCGATATAGGCCATAACAGCCTCAAAGCCGTAGTACTTAAACCCACAGGCAACAATTACGCTCTGTTGGGTTACAAAGAAATATTACTAAAGGAAGGTATTGTCGCTGAAAATAACACCATAAATCATCAAGAAATTGTAAAGACCCTCAAGCAGATAAAAAAAGAACTGCCTTTTGGTGCTAAAAAAGTTGCGATCTCAGTTCCTGATAACTCGGTAATTAGCAAGAAACTGCAAATAGAACAAAATCTTGAAGAGAGTGAAGTTGAGTTTGCAGTGATACAAGCCTTTTCTCATCAATCGCCATTCCCTGTCGAAGAGCTGAGTTTAGACTTCGTTCGTCTTCGCGCTGAGGGCGGGCAGAGTGGCAGTGATAGCTATCAAGTGTTTGCGACAAGAAAAGATGTGGTAGAAGGCCGAGTCGATGCATTACAAAAGTCCGGACTAAAACCTGTTTTAGTGGACGTGCATTCGCAAAGCCTTGGTCATATCTGGAAGCTCACCGCCGATCGCTTTCCTGACAAAAACAAATACTGCTTACTCGATATTGGCACTTTATCGAGCTCCTTCACCATGTTTACCGAACAAGGTGAACTGTTTCACAAAGAGTTTGCTTACGGCACACGCGGAGCAAACAGCGCTTCTCCAGTCGATTTTCTGTCCGATGATGCTCAGGAGAAAACAGAGCTGTTTAACCGTCAAATCGTAGAGCGAGTAAAGCGCCAGATGCAGCTCTATACCTCAATCAATGGCTCACAAAACATCAAGGGTATCTGGTTATCAGGGGAAGGTGCCTCCACTCCCATGCTCGCAGAGGAGTTGTCTCAACAATTGTCGTTAGAGTGTGAATTGCTAAATCCGCTAGGGCTATTTGAGATGAAGGTGTCTAAGCGTAAGCGTCGTGCTGTGGATTGGCAGCATTTCTCAACAGCAGCCGGACTGGCCGTTCGTGGCATTCATTGGCTAGGAGGCGCCCGTGCTTTATCGCATTAATTTACTTCCTTGGCGAGAGAGTCAAAGAGAAGAGCACCGACGTCGTTTCATCAGTTTGGTCGCATTAGGCATGTTGGTCGCTGTTGGCATCCAGTGGGGTATTGGAAAGTTTTTTGAGTACCAACAAGATCAACAACAGGAGCGGCTCGATTACCTCACTCACTACATTGCCGAACTCGACCAGCGTATTGAAGCAATGAAAATTGCAGAGCAAGAGCACAGCAAAATCCTCGAACGTCTAAAGGTCGTTGAAGGTTTACAAAACGGACGAAACAAAACGACCGAGTTCATGAACTTAATGCCTGCCGTTATCCCTGAAGGTGTATATGTCGACAAGATCAAAATGAATGATCTGGAAATTGAGATCTCTGGGATCTCAGATAGCACTCCAAAACTTGCCACGATGCTGGACAACATGGAGCGCTCGGCCAAGTTGAACGACGTAGAAATGCATTCCATCGTTCACGGCAAAGCCCGTTTTGGGAAAGAGTTTCAAACATTCAAAGTGTCTTTCATGTTCAAAGTAACGGAGAAGAAATTGGAGGCTCAACGTGGTTGATTGGCAGGATCTCGAAATCGATGAAATGGCCGAGTGGCCATTGTTGCCCCAGATTGTAGTAATCGCGCTTCTGATCATGGTGATTCAAGGCTTAGGTTATTGGCTTTACCTTAAACCGAAAGACGAACAGTTGAATCACTTGATTCAGCAGGAGCAGACACTCAAGGTGGCATTGAAGATCAAAGCGAACAAAGTGGCAGCGTTGCCTCAGCTTCAATCTCAATTGGATGAACTTACCACTCGTTACGAGTTATTACTGCAACAACTGCCTGCACAAAAAGAGCTGGCTACAATGCTCGCTTCAGTGAATGAGCTTGGCATCGACAATAAGCTGACTTTCACCCGAATCGACTGGGGCGAAAAACAATCAGAGCACTTCCTTTATCGTCTCCCTTTAAACATTGAGTTAACGGGCGACTTTCATGACATCGGCCATTTTTCTCAGGCGATAGCGACGCTACCTCGAATCATCACGTTTAAAGATGTGACTTGGCAACGTGTCAGCCAAGAGAGCGAAACCCTGCACTTTCGGGTGCGTGCTAATACCTATCAGTTTAAGCCGGAGGAGACGAAAAATGACAAGTAAGTCTTTGTTGTTGGTATTGATGGGTTCTCTATTGATGGGCTGCCAGGCGAATGATGAATCATTGACGGATTTTATTCGAGGAGTGGAAACACAGGCGCGTCGAGAGGTCGAGAAGCTTAAGCCCGCAGACAAGTATGTTGCAGTCACGTACGCACCGGAAGTACAGCGTGCACCCTTTGAATTACCCAAAGAAGCCACCATCGCGACTCAGCCAGTTGCAAGAAAAGATTGTTGGCAACCGCCCTCAAGAAGGCGAACTGGCAAATTAGAAAAATTCCCATTAAGCCAATTACGTTTGAAAGGTGTCATGGGCATGGATAACACGGTTTCTGGCCTCGTTCAGGCTCCCAATGGCACCGTCTATAAAGTTAAGCCGGGTCAATACCTCGGACGCAATAATGGCAAAGTGACCCATGTCAGCCACTCCTATTTGTTGATTAATGAAACGTTGCCCGACGGCTTAGGATGTTGGCAAAAACGTAAAGTTAAGTTGGCTTTGAGATAGCCCCATTTATTTTTGATATTGAGTAATGAAAATGAGACAAGGATTAACACGTACACCAAGGATACTTACTGGGCTCTTCTCCTTATGGTTGTTTGTATTTTTAGCCCCTTTAGCGGCAGCTGAAGAAGTTTCGTCCAATGCCCTAAAAAGTATCGACTTTCGAACTAATAAAGATAAAGACGCCGTGATTGTCGTCGAATTGGCGTCACCGGCCGCGATTGTAGATATCAAGCGTGTACAGGAAGGGTTAAGTATCGATTTGCTTAACACTTCAGTAAAAGACGAGCAATTGTATCTCCTAGACGTGAAAGATTTTTCGACTGTGGTTGAGAGCGTAGAAGTGTTTCGCGACACCTCGACGACGCGCTTGGTTGCGCACATCAATGAAGAATACATGCATGATTACCGTTTAACGGGGCGTTTTTTGGAAATCAAAGTAGCGAAGATCAAACCCAATGAGAAAGCCCCAGATAAAAGCATTTTAGAAAGAGAAGGTAAGCTTATTTCGATTAACTTCCAAGATATTCCTGTGCGAAACGTCTTGCAGCTTATTGCTGATTACAACCAATTCAATTTGGTTGTCTCCGACTCTGTAGAAGGCAACCTCACGCTTCGTCTTGATGGTGTCCCTTGGCAGCAAGTGCTGGATATTATTTTGCAAGTTAAGGGGTTAGATAAGCGTGTTGATGGCAACGTGATTTTAGTTGCTCCGACTGATGAGTTGGACTTGCGTGAGAAGCAGCAGTTAGAAAAACAAAAATTGACGGAAGAAATGGGAGAGCTTTCATCTGAAATCATCAAAGTTAATTTTGCTAAAGCATCAGACATTGCGGAGATGATCAATGGAGAAGGAAATATCAGCATGCTGTCAGAGCGCGGCAGTATGACCATTGATGAGCGAACTAACTCGTTATTGATTAGAGAGTTACCTGAAAACATCGAGGTGATTCGAGAAATTATTGAGTCTTTGGATATTCCAGTTAAACAGGTTCAAATTGAGGCGCGTATTGTGACCATCAATGAAGGTAACATGGATGAGTTAGGGATTCGTTGGGGTTTTACGTCTATTAATGGCAGTAATACAGTGGGCGGTTCTATTGAGAACAACCTTGCCACGATCGGTCTCTATAATGGAGAAGGGGGCGACGACGGTGGTGACGGTGACGGAGTGGGGATCGATGACTTCCTAAATGTAAACTTAGCTGCAACCAGCCCGAATGCGACCAGCATTGCTTTTCAGGTCGCAAAGTTAGGTTCAGACACCTTGTTGGATCTTGAGCTTTCTGCGCTGCAACAAGAGTCTAAAGCTGAGATTATCTCGAGCCCACGTTTGATCACTACCAATAAGAAACCTGCCTATATCGAACAAGGTACAGAGATTCCTTACCTAGAGTCATCATCAAGTGGTGCAACGACGGTGACGTTCAAAAAGGCGGTATTAAGTTTGAAGGTAACCCCGCAAATCACACCGGATAACCGCTTAGTATTGGATTTAAGTGTCACGCAAGATAGACCAGGACAAGTCGTGAAGACAGGCACTGGTGAAGCTGTTGCGATTGATACTCAACGTATCGGGACGCAAGTGTTAGTGAATAACGGTGAAACGGTCGTTCTTGGTGGTATTTTTCAGCACAGCATTACTAACTCGGTGGACAAAGTGCCTTTGTTGGGCGATCTGCCGCTATTAGGTGCGCTTTTTCGTCGAAGTTATGAAAATGTTGGTAAAAGTGAGCTGTTAATTTTCGTCACGCCTAAGGTGGTGATTCAGTAGTTCTGTCTCGGGAAAAACTGATTAAATCAAAAATAAAGTTGCAATAGTGGCACCATGCTTGGATAATTTCGGGTCTTATCACGAATTATCTGTGAGGAACTGGTGCCACAAGCCTTGTAGAACAGCAGTTTAGCTGTGTTTTCTTGTGGCGATCTTATTGAATCAATGTTGTAAATTACTGCTAAACATGGCTGAGAAACGTAATATTTTCCTTGTTGGCCCAATGGGCGCCGGCAAAAGTACAATTGGTAGACATCTAGCACAGCAACTGCATATGGAGTTTGTTGACTCCGATACAGTGATCGAAGAACGCACTGGTGCAGACATCTCTTGGGTTTTTGATGTAGAAGGTGAAGAAGGCTTCCGCAAGCGTGAAGAAGCGGTACTTGAAGACCTAACACAAGAGCAAGGCATCGTGCTTGCGACTGGCGGTGGCTCTGTTAAGAGCAAAGAAAACCGCAATCGTCTTTCGGCACGTGGTGTTGTTGTTTACTTAGAAACGACGATTGAAAAGCAACTTGCGCGTACAAACCGCGACAAGAAGCGTCCTTTACTTCAAACGGATAACCCTCGCGAAGTATTGGAGCAATTAGCTGAAGAACGTAATCCTTTATATGAAGAAGTAGCGGATTACACTGTTCGCACTGACGATCAAAGTGCAAAAGTGGTAGCCAACCAGATCGTAAAAATGCTAGAAGAGAGATAAGTCTTTATCTTTTTTTTAATTGGAGCAAACCGATGGAACGGATTACGGTCAACCTAGCTGAGCGTAGCTACCCAATCTCTATTGGCGCCGGGTTATTTGAGGACCCGGCGTACCTCTCTCAAGTTCTCTCAAACAAAAATGCAAAACAAAAAGTTGTTGTGATCAGTAATGTCACAGTGGCGCCTTTGTATGCAGACAAAATTTTAAAGCAACTCGAGCAGCTCGGCTGTAGTGCATCCTTGTTAGAATTGCCTGACGGTGAACAGTACAAAAACTTGGATGTATTTAATCAAGTAATGAACTTCTTACTGGAAGGGAGTTATGCTCGTGATGTTGTGATCATCGCGTTAGGTGGTGGTGTTATTGGCGACCTTGTGGGTTTTGCGTCTGCCTGTTACCAGCGTGGGGTCGACTTTATTCAAATACCGACCACATTACTATCCCAAGTGGACTCTTCGGTTGGTGGAAAAACCGCGGTTAACCATCCGTTGGGTAAGAACATGATAGGTGCGTTTTACCAACCTAAAGCCGTGATCATTGATACCAACTGCCTGTCGACGTTGCCTGAACGTGAGTTCGCTGCGGGTATCGCCGAAGTCATTAAGTACGGCATTATTTACGATGCAGATTTTTTTGTATGGTTAGAAGACAATCTTGAGCGCTTGTATGCGTTGGATGAAGAAGCACTAACTTATGCGATCGCACGTTGCTGTGAAATAAAAGCGGAAGTGGTGGCTCAGGATGAGAAAGAATCGGGCATCCGTGCTTTGCTTAACCTAGGTCACACCTTTGGTCATGCGATTGAAGCGGAACTTGGCTATGGCAATTGGCTGCATGGTGAAGCGGTATCTTCCGGCACTGTTATGGCGGCCAAAACGTCGCATCTACGCGGTCTGATCTCGGAAGAGCAATTTGAGCGTATTGTTGCGATTTTGCGTCGTGCAAAACTGCCTGTGCATACTCCAGACAGTATGAATTTCGATGACTTCATCAAGCACATGATGCGAGATAAGAAAGTCCTCTCTGGTCAATTACGATTGGTTTTGCCTACAGGCATTGGCACTGCCGAGGTAATTGCTGATACGACGCAAGACGTACTCAAGCAGGCAATAGACTTCGGTCGCGATATTTAACCTTGTAATGGTGCCTTTGGGCGTCATTCTTGTAGTGTATTAAGGTTATTAGATGAGTGTTGCTCACGTACTGGAATTAGATTCTCAAATCGAGTTGCTTGATAGATTAGGTCTACTGACTAACTTTGGTTCCAATCTCATTGCGATTAATGGTCATGATGGGTACGGGAAATCTTGGTTAGCGCAGCGATACCTTGAAGTGGGTGCCAGTAACAAGAATCAATGTTTGTTACTTTGTCATTCTAATCAAGACGATATGCAGCATCGCGTCCTTATTTTGAGTCAACTAGTTTCGGACGCATTGTTTAATCAGCAAGAGCCTTTACTTGATAGCCTTGAAAGGCTTTTAGGTGATGAGCCGTGTGACATTGCAATTGTTGTAGATGATGCGCATTTATTGAGTGAGACACTTATCTCTGAGCTTTGGATGCTGGTCTTAGAGGCGCACCATAAGCCAAATTGGACCATCAATGTCTTACTGTTTACACAGTCTGGACGTTTAGAAGGTTTGCTAGCACGTCTCAGTTATGGACAAGAGATAAAGCCTGTTGAGCTTGATATTGATATGTTGTCCGAAGTGGAAGCTCGTCGTTTCTTTGAGTCACTTGTAGCGCGCTACGTCGATGATGAGTCTGAGAAACGGGTTCGAGATGCATTTAAAAAAGTCGACCCAGTACCGGGGGACATCATGGCGTTAGGAGAGATGAAAGTGGAAAAAAGGATCATTATCCGCTCGATTGTCGGTTCACCCCTGAATATTGCGTTGGTGGTATTAGTATTACTGTTGCTTGCTGCTGGTGGCTATTGGTGGATGCTTAGTCAACCAAGTCCTGATGATAAGGCGCAGCAAATTGCTGGCAGTTTAGAGCAAACGGCTATTCCAACTTTTGAAGAGTCAGTAATCAGTGCAGCGCAATCTTCACTGCAACCTGTAACCGATGGCTCTAGCAGTCTTGATAACTCTGGTGCGGTTGATGATTCTGATTCATTACCGCCAGCAGTGACAGAAGAAGTAGCGAGCGTAGGCAGTGATGACAATCAACAAAGAGTGGTGATTGAGTCGAATGTGGTCGATGCATTGCTTGAAGGTAAAACTGATTCAGCAGACACAAAAGCGATTGATGACGTCGTAGGTACTGAGAAAACAGAAACCGCCGATGAAACTAGCTCTCCTTTGATTAAAGTCGTAAAACCGAATCAAGATATGGCGCAAGCACCTGCTCAGTCAGAAGAGGGTGAGGCAAACCAACCTGTTGTGAAGTTTTCATTTGCTCGTGAAGAACTAAAAGCGCTATCGCCAAGAGCTTATACTTTACAACTCGCAGCTATGACCTCAATGGAAGATGTACAATCCTTTCTCAATGAGCATCAACTGAATAATCAAGTGCGAATTTATCCTACCGTTCGTAATGACACCGAGTGGTATATCATCACATATCAAGATTATCCGACAATTCAAATGGCTCGTGATGCCGTCGCAAGCTTGCCAGATTCGGTTAAGTCGGTGAGTCCTTGGGCAAAATCACTCCGTCAGGTTCACCGTGAAATTGAACGAGTGAAATAAACCTGAGCTTCCCTGAAAAATATGTTACATTCCGCAGCCTTAATTTTTGGTCGATAGATAGAGCAGTAGATGAAAAAGCAACGAGCCTTTCTTAAATGGGCAGGAGGAAAATACGGACTGGTTGAAGACATCCAACGTCATTTGCCGCCGGCTCGAAAGCTAGTTGAACCTTTTGTTGGTGCGGGCTCAGTGTTTCTGAATACCGATTATGACCATTATCTACTTGCAGATATCAATCCAGATTTGATCAATCTGTACAACCTGCTGAAAGAACGCCCTGAAGAGTATATCTCTGAAGCGAAGCGTTGGTTTGTCGCTGAGAACAACCGCAAAGAAGCCTACCTACACATTCGCGCTGAATTTAATAAAACCGATGACGTGATGTACCGCTCTTTAGCGTTTTTGTACATGAACCGCTTTGGTTTTAATGGCCTATGCCGTTACAACAAAAAAGGTGGCTTCAATGTACCGTTTGGCTCTTACAAAAAGCCGTATTTCCCTGAGGCGGAATTGGAGTTTTTTGCAGAAAAAGCCAAAAAAGCTACGTTCGTTTGTGAAGGTTATCCTGAAACATTTCGTCGTGCGCGCAAAGGGAGCGTCGTGTATTGCGATCCACCTTATGCGCCGCTTTCAAATACGGCAAATTTCACCTCATACGCAGGTAATGGTTTCACGTTGGACGACCAAGCTGCATTAGCCGACATTGCTGAAAGAACAGCGACTGAACGTGGCATTCCTGTGTTGATTTCTAACCACGACACTACCTTGACACGTCGGTTGTATCACGGTGCGGATCTTAATGTGGTAAAAGTAAAGCGTACCATTAGCCGTAATGGTAACGGTCGTAATAAAGTTGATGAGCTACTTGCGCTTTTTCATGCCCCAGACATGGATAAATCAAGCTCTTAATTCTCACACTATTATATCTAAATAGTGGATCTCCCCACTGGCTTCGGTAGAATTGCGCGCAGATTGTTTGCTCATTACTACTGAGGTCAGGTATGAAAGATTTTCTTATTGCTCCATCCATTTTATCGGCAGATTTTGCTCGTCTCGGTGAAGATGTAGAAAAAGTACTCGCAGCGGGTGCGGATGTGGTGCATTTCGACGTTATGGATAACCACTATGTACCAAACCTGACTTTTGGTGCGCCTGTGTGTAAAGCACTACGCGATTATGGCATCACAGCGCCAATCGATGTTCACCTAATGGTGAAACCCGTTGACCGTATTATTCCTGATTTCGCAAAAGCGGGTGCGTCGATGATTACGTTCCATGTAGAAGCTTCTGATCATGTAGACCGTACACTGCAGTTAATTAAAGAGCACGGCTGTCAGGCTGGTGTGGTACTAAACCCAGCAACGCCACTTGCAAGTCTTGAGTTTATTATGGATAAAGTCGACATGATTCTACTGATGTCGGTAAACCCTGGTTTTGGTGGTCAATCATTCATTCCTCATACACTAGATAAACTGCGTGCCGTTCGTAAGATGATTGACGAGTCTGGCCGTGATATCCGCTTAGAAATCGATGGCGGTGTGAAGGTTGACAACATTCGTGAAATTGCAGAAGCGGGCGCAGACATGTTTGTCGCAGGCTCGGCGATTTTCGGTGAGCCAGATTACAAACAAGTGATCGATCAAATGCGCGCTGAACTGGTTGAAGTTAAATAAGCAACGATAAGCCAACGCAATAACACGCTGATTTTAAAGGCTGCTAGCTTGTTGGCAGCCTTTGTGTTTTCTAGTATTAGAAGAAATTAAATATCCGCTGCGCTGAGCAAATAATCACTTGCCTATTTTACGCCCTTTCTGTACTATTCGTGCTCCTTAAACTCAGTCAATTATCTTTAGTTCCTTGCTTCCTCTGGACGACTGAGCCATTTGTGGAAGCTGAATAATCCGTAAGGAGCAACCAATGCGTCATTACGAAATCGTATTCATGGTGCACCCAGATCAAAGCGAGCAAGTTGCTGGCATGATCGAGCGTTACACTGGTTCAATCACTGAAGCTGGCGGTAAAATCCACCGTCTAGAAGACTGGGGCCGTCGTCAACTGGCTTACCCAATCAACAAGCTTCACAAAGCTCACTACGTTCTTATGAACGTTGAAGCTGACCAAGCTGTAATTGATGAGCTAGAAACTGCTTTCCGTTTCAACGATGCAGTTCTACGTAACATGATCATGCGTACTAAAGCAGCGATCACTGAGCAATCTATCATGCTTAAGCAAAAAGAAGAGCGTGCTCCACGTCGTGAAGAGCGTTCTGAAGCTAAGCCTGAAGCTAAGTCAGAAGCTGCTGAGTAAGTTTTTTTATGGCCAATCGAATGGAGCTGAGCGGCACCATTGCCAAACCGCCCATTCGTAGTAAAAGCCCTGGTGGCATTGAACACTGTCGGTTTTGGCTGGAGCATCGCTCTACTATTATCGAAGCTGACTTACCTCGACAAGTTTATTGTCGTATGCCGGTAGTCGTCAGCGGGCTTGGGTCACAAGCACTAACTCAGAATTTAGTTCAAGGCAGTAACATTAAGGTAAGTGGTTTTGTCACTTATCAAACCGGCCGAAATGGCGTGGGAAAATTAGTGTTACACGCCGACAACATTACTCAAATTTAAGATCAGGAGATAGCCCATGGCTCGTTTCTTCCGTCGTCGTAAATTCTGCCGTTTCACTGCAGAAGGCGTACAAGAGATTGATTACAAAGACGTAGCAACTCTTAAAAACTACATCACTGAAGCTGGTAAAATCGTACCTAGCCGTATCACTGGTACAAGCGCTAAGTACCAGCGTCAACTAGCACGTGCTATCAAGCGTTCACGCTACCTAGCTCTACTACCGTACACTGACAAGCATCAGTAATCGGTTCATTTTATTAAGAAAGAGGATTAAGCAATGCAAGTTATTCTACTTGATAAAATTGGTAACCTAGGTGGTCTTGGCGATACTGCAAACGTTAAATCTGGCTACGCTCGTAACTTCCTTATCCCACAAGGTAAAGCAGTTATGGCAACTAAAGCTAACGTTGAAATGTTTGAAGCTCGTCGTGCTGAACTAGAAGCTAAAGTTGCTGAGCAACTAGCTGCTGCAGAAGCTCGCGCAGAGAAAGTTAACGCTCTAGAAGCTGTAGTTATCGCTTCTAAAGCTGGTGACGAAGGCAAACTATTCGGTTCTATCGGTACTCGTGACATCGCTGACGCTATCACAGCTGCAGGCGTTGAAGTTGCTAAGAGCGAAGTTCGCCTTCCTGAAGGTGCTCTACGTACAACTGGTGAGTTCGAGATCAGCGTTCAACTTCACTCTGAAGTTTTCGCAACTGTGAACCTACAAGTTGTTGCTGCTGAGTAATTCAGTATCAAGACGAAATACTAAAAAGCACCTCCTTGGAGGTGCTTTTTTTATTTCTAAAACTGAGAGAAAAAGGGTTAAAAAGCGAAAAGTAAATTAACGGAAAATACGCTGTCCGCTTTGCTTAAGCCTTCAGGCACTTTATCGTGATACTGACGAGAGTGCGCCAGTTTCAGTGCAATATCTTCAGTAATATCATTGGTTACACTGAGTTCACTATCAGTACGTGTGTTACTTCTACCTGTTACCAACGTAATATCAGCTGCGAAACTTAAATTATCCAACGCATGCCAAGTTGTGTTGATATTTCCTCGAAAAATGCCTTCTCTAACGATATCGGGAAAGACAATATCGTCATCATCTATTTCGTCTAAGTTTGGCTCTTGATAGCGAAAACCAGGGCCTACCTCTACCTCTAAAATGAAGTTCTCAGTGTAGGAGAACTGGTAACCCAAACCACCTGACAACGTATAGTCTTTAAAATAAGCACTGTAGCGAGAATCCACCCCTTTAAAGCTGCCATACAAATATGTCTTAGGGCCTAACTTGTAGTCACTCTGTAGGGAGTAGGTGGATGAGCGTTTGTCTTCTTCACCGTCTTTGTACAAGTTGTAGTACTTCCATTCACCATTAGAACGGTGTCGACCTGACGTATATTCAGCACTCAAACGAGCATTCAGGGAACGAGAGTCCGTGTTACCTGTGTGAGCTTGATAGCCGAACTCCACCTCGGTTTTTAGTGGGTCGGGTACATCAATATTTTGCTCTGGCTGTACTGATTCGTCAGCATACGATGCACTAGCGCACAGTAGGCTAAAGCTAAGTAACCAGTATCGGGACACATCAACCTCGAACGTAATCAAAAAGGAGGGGCATGATACTGATACAGATATTTGGTTGGGTCAATGGTAGGTTAATTTTTATTAGAGCTAGGCGGAAGAACCAGGCTATTACCCGGGTGGTTCACATGATGATTTCTTAACAAGTAATTGTCGCTTCGGGGAAGCATCTCAGTTAGGTTAAGGTTATAATCGTGGGTCAATAGTAGTTATCGAGCAAAGTCATGGCGGAAAACAGAAATCGCAAACCTTCAGACAGTCAGGTCGACGCAATCAAAGTGCCACCTCACTCACTAGAAGCCGAGCAATCAGTAATTGGTGGTCTTTTACTGGATAATGAACGTTGGGACACCGTTGCCGAACGTGTTGTGAGCAGTGATTTCTATAGTCGTCCACACCGCCTGATTTTTGAAGGTGTAAAAACCATTCTTGAAGCGGGTAAACCTCTCGATCTTATTACTTTATCGGAATATCTAGAGCGTCATGAGTTGTTAGAAGATGTAGGCGGTTTTGCTTACCTCGCTGACTTGGCGAAGAATACGCCAAGTGCAGCTAACATCAATGCGTATGCTGATATTGTCGCTGAGCGTGCGATTGTTCGTGGCCTTATTGGTGTCGCGAATGAAATTGCGGACGCGGGCTATGACCCTCAAGGTCGTAGTTCTGAAGATTTAATAGACATGGCGGAGAGTAAAGTTTTTGCTATCGCCGAGTCTCGAACTAGTGAAAACGAAGGACCACAAAACGTCGACAACATCCTCGAAAAGACGTTAGAACGTATCGAGTTGTTGTATAAAACGCCACAAGATGGTGTTACGGGGGTCGATACCGGTTTCACCGATCTCAATAAGAAAACCGCAGGTTTGCAAGGCTCTGATTTGGTGATTGTCGCAGCGCGTCCATCGATGGGTAAAACGACCTTTGCGATGAACTTGTGTGAAAATGCGGCCATGCAACAAGAGAAGCCCGTACTTATTTTCTCGTTAGAGATGCCAGCTGAACAGTTGATGATGCGTATGTTGGCCTCTTTGTCTCGTGTAGACCAAACCAAGATCCGTACGGGTCAGCTAGATGACGAAGATTGGGCGCGTATTTCTTCTACTATGGGTATCCTGATGCAGAAGAAAAATATGTACATTGATGATAGCTCTGGTCTAACTCCGACCGAAGTGCGTTCGCGCGCTCGCCGTATCGCTCGTGAACATGGCGGTCTGTCGATGATCATGGTCGACTACCTTCAGTTGATGCGCGTGCCTTCGTTAACCGATAACCGCACTCTTGAGATTGCTGAGATCTCGCGCTCTCTTAAGGCGCTGGCAAAAGAGCTAAATGTGCCTGTTGTGGCACTGTCGCAGCTAAACCGTTCCCTAGAGCAACGTGCGGATAAACGACCAGTAAACTCGGACTTGCGTGAATCCGGTTCCATCGAGCAGGATGCTGACTTGATCATGTTCATCTACCGTGATGAGGTTTATCACCCAGATAGTCCGTACAAAGGTACGGCCGAAATCATTATTGGTAAACAGCGTAACGGTCCTATCGGTTCTGTTCGCCTCACTTTCCAAGGTCAACATTCGCGTTTCGACAACTACGCGGGTCCTGCATTCGATATTGATGATGAGTAATCCCATGAGCTATATGAAAGCGGCCAAGGCGTGCATTGATTTGTCTGCGTTGCAGCACAACTTACAGCGCGTAAAAGCTCAAGCGCCACAAAGTAAAGTGATGGCTGTCGTCAAGGCCAATGGTTATGGTCACGGATTACGTCATGTTGCAAAACATGCTAACCATGCGGATGCGTTTGGTGTGGCTCGTATTGAAGAAGCATTGCAACTGCGCGCTTGTGGAGTAGTAAAGCCGATTCTATTGCTAGAAGGTTTTTACTCTCCTGGTGACTTACCTGTTCTTGTGACGAACAACATCCAAACCGTGGTGCACTGTGAAGAGCAGCTTATCGCCTTGGAGCAAGCAGACCTTGAAACTCCGGTTGTCGTGTGGCTGAAGATTGACAGTGGCATGCACCGCCTTGGGGTTCGTCCTGAACAATATGACGAGTTTGTAACGCGGCTAAAGGAGTGTCCAAATGTAGCGAAACCGTTGCGTTACATGAGCCACTTTGGCTGTGCAGATGAGCTGGATAGCGATATTACCCCACAACAGATTGAGCTGTTTAAATCGTTGACTTCTGGTTGCCAAGGGGAACGTTCACTGGCGGCATCTGCGGGGTTATTGGCATGGCCTCAAAGCCATTTAGATTGGGTTCGTCCGGGTATTATCATGTATGGTGTGTCGCCATTCGATGACAAAACGGCGCAAGATCTTGGGTATCAACCTGTTATGACACTTAAATCCCACCTTATTGCGGTACGTGAAGTGAAGAAGGGCGAAAGTGTTGGCTACGGTGGTATTTGGACCAGTGAGCGAGATACAAAAGTGGGTGTCATCGCTGTAGGGTATGGCGACGGTTACCCAAGAAGTGCTCCAAACGGTACGCCGGTGTGGGTTAATGGCCGTAAAGTACCTATTGCAGGTCGAGTTTCCATGGATATGCTGACGGTCGATTTGGGACCAGACGCAACGGATAAAGTCAGCGACGAAGCGATTCTTTGGGGGAAAGAGCTCCCAGTAGAAGAAGTGGCGGGTCACATTGGTACGATTGCGTATGAACTCGTGACTAAGCTAACGCCTCGCGTCGAGATGGAATACTCAAAATAAACAATGAAAGGCTAACCCAAGGTTAGCCTTTGTTTTATCTACTCACCGTTAATCGTAGCAATAACGCGGCGGCCGCCACCAAAGTCTCGATGCTCACCCAAGTAAATACCTTGCCATGTTCCTAAAGCTAATCGACCATTTTGGATTGGTACCGTCACACTACTGCCAAGCAGTGATGCTTTAATATGTGCCGGCATGTCGTCGTCACCTTCATAGGTGTGCTGATAATAAGGAGCACGCTCTGGCACAAACTTATTGAAGTGCGCTTCCATGTCCATACGCACGGTTGGATCAGCATTCTCATTTAAGGTCAAACTGGCGGAGGTGTGCTGAATAAATAAGTGTAATAAACCTACTGAAAGTTCGTTTATTTGTGGTAATTGTTGTTCAATTTCATCAGTTATCAGGTGAAAACCGCGGCATCTCGCTTTTAATTGCAGTGTTTTTTGTGCCCACATACGTGTTCCTTTGGAAATTTATAAATTGGCGTCTATCCTATTCCAATTAGAGCCTGTCATTAGTAAATGATATGATTCTTGTCATCGTAAATGAATTGTTCAATTTCAGGGCAGGGAACGTGACCTAACTCAATGTGAGTGTAAAAGCTCTCGGTCATAATTGGCGCCTGAAAAAAAATTACAAAGACTTGTTTTGTGGCAATTTGCCCAAACATCTAATTTATATTCTATTTGCTAAATCGGGGATTCCACAGTTTTCGCTAGACTGTAAGGAATGGAACCTACTGTAACATCGGGATAAAGACCATGTTGAAAAATATCAATCCAACGCAAACACAAGCTTGGAAAGCGCTAACGGCGCATTTCGAATCTGCACAAGATATGGATCTTAAAGAGCTGTTTGCTCAAGACGCAGCGCGTTTCGACAAATACTCTGCACGTTTCGGCTCAGACATCCTAGTCGATTACTCAAAGAACCTCATCAATGAGGAAACTCTGAAGCACCTGTTTGCTCTTGCGAAAGAGACCGAGCTGAAATCTGCAATTGAAGCGATGTTCAGTGGTGAAGCGATCAACCAAACAGAAGGTCGCGCTGTTCTTCACACTGCACTACGTAACCGTGCTAATACTCCAGTTATGGTAGATGGCGAAGACGTAATGCCAGCAGTGAACGCGGTTCTAGAAAAAATGAAATCATTCACTGAGCGCGTTATCGGCGGTGAATGGAAAGGTTACACAGGCAAAGCAATTACCGATATTGTGAACATCGGTATCGGCGGTTCTGACCTTGGCCCTTACATGGTGACGGAAGCTCTAGCGCCATACAAAAATCATCTAAACCTTCACTTCGTATCTAACGTTGATGGTACACACATCGTTGAAACGTTGAAGAAAGTTAACCCAGAAACGACGTTATTCTTGATCGCGTCTAAGACGTTTACAACGCAAGAAACCATGACTAACGCGCACACTGCTCGTGATTGGTTCCTAGAATCTGCGGGTGATCAGGCTCATGTGGCTAAACACTTTGCTGCGCTTTCAACAAACGCGACAGCCGTGTCTGAATTTGGTATCGATACAGCGAACATGTTTGAATTCTGGGACTGGGTTGGTGGCCGTTACTCACTATGGTCTGCGATCGGTCTATCAATTGCACTAGCAGTAGGTTTCGACAACTTTGTTGAGTTGCTTGATGGTGCTCACGAGATGGACAAGCATTTCGTATCAACAGATCTAGAAAGCAATATTCCAGTGATTCTTGCTTTGATTGGTATTTGGTACAACAACTTCCACGGTGCGGAGTCAGAAGCTATCCTACCTTACGATCAATACATGCACCGTTTTGCAGCATATTTCCAGCAAGGCAACATGGAATCAAACGGTAAATACGTTGACCGTGACGGCAATGCTGTAACTTACCAAACTGGCCCAATCATTTGGGGTGAACCAGGTACCAACGGTCAGCACGCGTTCTACCAGCTAATTCACCAAGGTACTAAGCTTATCCCATGTGACTTCATTGCACCTGCAATTAGCCACAACCCAGCTAGCGATCATCACCAAAAACTGATGTCTAACTTCTTCGCGCAAACTGAAGCTCTAGCGTTTGGTAAAAATGAAGAAACCGTGAAAGAAGAGTTGGTGAAAGTAGGTAAGAATGCTGAAGAAGTGGCAGCGATTGCGCCATTCAAAGTGTTTGAAGGTAACCGTCCAACAAACTCTATTCTAGTGAAGCAAATCACGCCTCGTACGCTAGGTAACTTGATCGCAATGTACGAACACAAAATTTTCGTACAAGGTGTTATCTGGAATATCTTCAGCTTTGACCAGTGGGGCGTGGAGCTAGGTAAACAACTGGCTAACCAAATCCTACCTGAGCTTGCAGACGAGTCTCAAATCAGCTCGCATGACAGCTCAACAAACGGTCTAATCAACGCATTTAAAGCGTTCAAAGCTTAATGTTTGAATAGATAAAGAAAAGGTCAGCAAATGCTGACCTTTTTATTGCCTGAGGCAAAAACAAAATAGGTTGGCCAGTGCCAACCTATTTTTTCTCTTTTATTCGAAGCAAATTTCGATAAAGGCATTTCCCCATTGGGAAGAGAAAGGCATGATAATAATTGAGCCTTCACACTTGTGGCGAATCGTATGACCTCGGCCCGAAACCACAACCGGTGTTGCCATATCAAAGTCAAAACCACTTTCCGCCAGAATGCGTTTCGCACCACCAGTAACCATGTTGGTGATCTCACCCACCATATCGGTCACTTCTTCATTGAGCCCATTTGGACGTTCACCAAGCATGTTCTGCATGATTTCTAGGGCGAGTGCTTCATCAAAGGTGATCGACATTGAACCACGAGTTTGTGGGCCTACCATACCAATCAGACCAGAAACGTCACCTCGTGCGATCTCATCTTTTTTGATTCGCGGTTTTTGTGGCTTCAGCTCAAGAGAAGCCATAGTTTTTAGCACGTTCATTAAAGAAGCTAAAAACGGGTTTACAAATTCAGCGCGCATAACGTTCTTCTATACTTTTTCTTTCGTCTCGGAGGAACAGGCCTGGCATTCACCATGAGTTTCAATAACTTGGTTGGTCAGTTTGAATCCATGCTTCTCGGCGTTTTCGGCTAACAAGGATATCAGCGTCTCATCTTCGAGTTCAACGACATCACCACATTTATCGCAAATTAGTAATTGGAAAAAGTGCTGCTGAGTATTGAAAGAACAACAAGTAATAAAGCTATTTGTCGATTCCACTCGGTGGATGAAGCCTTGTTCTAGGAGAAAATCTAATGCTCGATAAACAGTGGGCGGCTTAGCCTGAGGCTCACTCTCTTTTAGTTGCTCCAATAGCTCATACGCACTTGAGGCGCGGCGATTAGAACAAATGAGTTCAAATACGCGTCGGCGTTGCGGAGTCAGTCGTACTCCACGCTCTGCGCAGATACTTTCAATTTGTTCAATGATTGTTGGGTTCAAACCTTTCACCATAACTATCGGACGTGCTCTATGATAAATCATTTCTATACGAAGTTCGTTTAGAAATGCTTCATTTTACCCACTATCAGAACGAAAATCATGAATTAAAGCAAGTCGGTGGTGGTGTGAAGGCGGAATAATCATCACAGAATGAATCAACGAATGACACATTCGTATTACTTCTGCGTATTCCTAAGCACTTGGCTAGTCAGCCAACCAAATCATTCTCGCTGAAACTAGCACCCAGAGGTGCTTGGGTATACAATACCCGACTTATTTTTTGAGCGTACTGCTGCGCTCGACCTTGGCAACATAAAAACGGGTGTTTATATCATGACTCATTCTTGCAGGCTCTCCGTAGCACCAATGTTAGATTGGACTGATCGTCATTGTCGCTACTTCCATCGCTTAATGACCAAAGAAACCCTGCTGTACACTGAAATGGTGACGACAGGTGCGATCATTCATGGAAAAGGAGATTTCCTGGCTTATAACGAAGAAGAGCATCCGTTAGCCCTTCAACTTGGTGGTTCAAACCCAGCAGATTTGGCTACGTGTGCCAAGCTAGCGCAAGAGCGTGGCTACGATGAGATTAACCTAAATGTGGGGTGTCCATCTGACCGCGTACAAAACGGTCGATTTGGTGCTTGCCTAATGGCTGAACCGCAGTTAGTTGCGGATTGTGTCGCAGCAATGAAAGACGTGGTCGATATCCCTGTAACAGTCAAGACTCGCATTGGTATTGATGATCAAGACTCTTACGAATTCCTAACGGATTTCGTTTCTATTGTTTCAGAAAAGGGTGGCTGTGAGCAGTTCACTATCCACGCACGTAAAGCATGGTTAAGTGGTCTAAGCCCAAAAGAAAACCGTGAGATCCCACCATTGGATTACCCACGCGCTTACCAATTGAAGCAAGACTTCTCACACCTAACGATTGCGATTAACGGTGGCGTGAAATCATTAGAAGAAGCAAAAGCACATCTTCAGCATCTTGACGGTGTGATGATTGGTCGTGAAGCATATCAAAGCCCATATTTACTGGCATCGGTAGATCAAGAGTTGTTTGGCTCTAATGCTCCAGTGAAGAAACGCAGCGAAATTGTTGAAGAGATGTATCCATACATTGAAGCGCAATTAGCGAAAGGTGCGTACCTTGGTCATATTACCCGCCACATGTTAGGTTTGTTCCAAAGCATGCCCGGTGCTCGTCAATGGCGTCGTCATATCAGTGAAAATGCGCACAAACCAGGTTCTGGTCTAGAAGTATTGCAAGACGCGCTAGCTAAGATTCCAAAAGAATTGAATGTGTAAAATTCGCCAGTGAATGGCTAAAATTACCAACTAAAGAATGATAAAGCCAGAGTGCAGAAATGCCTCTGGCTTTGTTTTTTTTATTAAAAATCATAATCTTAACTTCGTTTCTGTAAGTTGGTATGGAAACTGCTCTGTTTATTGAAAACAAATGGAGAAGTGATTATGTTGGAGCTAATCTTTATTTTAGTCTTCGCGGCGACCTTGTTGGTTACGGGTATCACAATGATGACCGTATTCGCAGCAACTGGTATTGCGTTAGTTGTGATGTTTTTACTGGGAATGGTTGGAGCGGTACTTAAACTATTACCATGGTTAATCGTGATTGCATTGGGTATTTGGTTCTTCAAGAATTACGTCGCTCAGCCCCGCTATAAATAATGAGTAACATCATTTAGTTGATGGAGAGGCGTGAGAATATGGTATATTTCCTCTCACGTCCTCTACGTGAATATCAGCTATCTCGGAGTAAATACTACATGACAAATAAAGCGAACATCGCTTTAACGGCATTATCGTTGGCAGTATCTTTTCCTGTTTTTGCAGAGTACTCTGTATCGACAAAAGTCGGCGCAGAGGTATGGGCTGCCGACACTAAAGTTAATGAAGTGAGACGAGATAGCAGTACCGCAGGCACTTTTTACGCGGCGATTGAACATGATGTTAAATATGTCCCTAATGCGCGCCTTCGTTACTCAAGTGTTGATGCGGATTACATGGGGTTCGATAAGCTCGATTTAACCTTGTATTACCACGTTCTAGAGCATGATTTATTGCACTTTGATGCGGGTCTCACGTTCAGTAATTTAAGTGACACTAAATACATTGATGCTGGCTCAAGCAGGCGTGTAGAAGAATTTGATGAGCTGATTTGGGCTTGGTATGGTTACGCAGAAATTCAAGTTCCGGATACAAACTTTGATGTGATTGGTGAGATAAACTTTGGTGACAACAAAGGTATCAAAAGCACCGATTTCATGGCAGGTGTTCAATACAATGTACCGCTCGAAAAAGCTCGACTGGCTTTTCGTGGAGGTTACCGTGTGATTGATTTAGAGTCCGATAAATTCATGTCGGATCTAGGGAAAGAGTTTATTTTTGCTAACGGCTTCTTTGTGAGTGCGGAATACGCGTTCTAAATTCAGCCATGTTAGATATTCGATTTACTTAAAACGTCGCTTTATAAGCGGCGTTTTTTTATATCACTTCATTATATCTAATCGAAATTTCTCCCTATTTGGCTGACTTAGACCA
The DNA here is from genome assembly GCF_033338935.1 of Vibrio sp. Vb0598. Lineage (NCBI taxonomy): Bacteria > Pseudomonadati > Pseudomonadota > Gammaproteobacteria > Vibrionales > Vibrionaceae > Vibrio > Vibrio sp. Vb0598. The sequence goes on from NZ_JAWOTP010000030.1 coordinate 46,343, forward strand.
TGCTTACCTAGGAGCAATGTGAAAGTTAAAACAGGGATAGCGATGACAATAAATGAACTAAGACATCTATTCCGTGAAAATCAGCTTATCGAAGCGATTATTGAGCCTGCAATCCAAGAGGGTGGTTGGGTTGTAGAGTTCAGACATGCGCGCGGTGGTTTTGTTTTTCTAACGGACAGTCACGGCGAAGAATGTCTTTATGAAGATTTGGATACTGCGTCAAAATCGGCAATGGCAGTAGGCTTTCAACAAGTCCGCATTGAAGATCGATGAGCAAAAAGTAAGCCGTTCTTACTTCCAAAAAGTTATAAAACATTCACTTCTATTCTTTCTTGTTATTAAGGAGAGTGGGTACTCTATCGTCACGCAATGAATAGGGATGTCGTGATAATGTCTTTTCAAAAGAATGAGTATTCTCACAAGAATGTGTCTGAAGATAATAATGGGCAAGGAGGAAATCCTCCAATCGCAAGCCCTCTGAATGACCAACAAATTAGCTCACTCCAACAAACTGTCTCTGAGTTGTCTTCACAGCAACTTGCTTGGGTCAGTGGGTATTTTTGGGGATTAGCTCAAAATCAACCAAACACAGCGGTAACGCCAATTGCACAAGCAACGGCAGCCGTATCAGCGAAGCCAGCAGGTAAGTTGAGTATTATTTTTGCTTCCCAAACGGGCAATGCTAAAGGTGTTGCTGAAGCTCTGGAACAGGAAGCAAAAGCAGAAGGAATTGCAGTCGAACTTTTTGATGCAAGCGATTACAAAGGTAAAAACTTAGCCAAAGAAACGCATGTCATTATTGTGGCATCGACTAACGGCGAAGGCGAAGCGCCAGACAATGCCATTGAGCTACATGAGTTTTTGCAATCGAAGAAGGCTCCAAAGCTGCCAAACCTGCAATATGGTGTTATTGCATTGGGAGATTCTAGCTACGAGTTCTTCTGTCAGACCGGTAAAGACTTCGACACTTACCTATCAAAGCTAGGCGCGACTCCATTTATCGAGCGTCTTGATTGCGATGTGGATTATGAAGCCCCTGCAACTGAATGGCGTAAGAATGCGTTAGACAAGGTAAAAGATACACTGTCTTCTGGCTCTGAAGCGGATGTGGTTCAACTTCCTGTGGGTCAAGCTGCGACTGCGCACTCTCCTTACAATAAACAAAATCCGTACACTGCGACGTTACTGACCAGTCAAAAAATCACGGGCCGTGACTCTGGAAAAGACGTTCGCCATATAGAAATCGACTTAGAAGGCTCGGGTTTAACGTATCAGCCAGGTGATGCACTAGGTGTGTGGTTTGAAAATAGCTCGGAACTTGCAAATGCCATTCTTGGTAAGGTCGGTTTGTCTGGGGTTGAGACTGTTGACGTTGATGGTGAAAGCTTGTCAATCCACAGTGCTCTCGTGAGTAAATATGAAATCACAACATCTAACCCGCAGCTCATCACAAAGTTTGCCGAGTTATCCGGTAGCAAGAAGCTACAAAAGTTAGTTGAAGATAAAGATAAGCTTCGCGAGTACTCTGCAAATACTCAAATCGTTGATGTACTGGCAGAAAAGAAAACCAAGTTAACCGCAGATGAGTTGATTGGTTTGCTTCGTCGTCTTACTCCACGCCTTTACTCTATTGCATCAAGCCAAGAAGAGGTCGATGAAGAAGTACACCTAACGGTTGCTTTGGTTGAGTACGAACAAAACGACGAAAAACGATATGGTGGTGCGTCTAGTTTCTTAGCTCAGCGTCTCGAAGAGGGAGATGAAGTTAAAGTATTTGTTGAGCATAACAACAACTTTAAACTGCCGGAAGATGATAGTACTCCAATTATCATGGTTGGTCCTGGCACAGGGATCGCACCATTCCGTAGCTTTATTCAGGAACGTGAAAACCGCGATGCTGAAGGCAAAAACTGGTTGTTCTTTGGTGATCGCACGTTCACTCAAGACTTCTTGTACCAAGTGGAATGGCAAAAGTATCTCAAGTCAGGAGTACTAAGCCGATTGGATGTTGCCTTTAGTCGTGACCAAGTAGAAAAGGTTTACGTACAACATCGCATCTTAGAAAACGCAGCTCAAGTGTGGCAGTGGATCCAAGAAGGCGCTTATATCTATGTCTGCGGTGATGCAACGCGTATGGCAAAAGATGTGCACGACGCATTGGTTATCGTTGCTGAACAAGAAGGCAAGATGCCGCGTGACGATGCAGAACAATTTATTAATGACCTACGTAAAGCGAAACGTTATCAGAGGGATGTTTACTAATGACTTTTTCTACGGACAATAATAAGCAGGTTGTATTAGGTGAAGAGTTAGGGCCGCTATCTGATAACGAGCGCCTGAAGCGAGAAAGCAACTTATTACGTGGCACTATTGAGCAAGATTTACAGGACCCTATTACAGGTGGCTTTACTGCCGACAACTTCCAGTTAATTCGTTTCCACGGTATGTATCAACAAGACGATCGTGATATCCGTAATGAACGCACAAAGCAAAAACTGGAACCATTACATAATGTGATGCTTCGTGCTCGTATGCCTGGAGGCATCATCACGCCAACGCAATGGTTAGCGATCGACAAGTTCGCAACGGAGCACTCTTTATATGGAAGTATTCGTCTGACGACTCGCCAAACGTTCCAGTTTCATGGGGTATTAAAACCGAATATTAAGTTGATGCATCAAACGCTCAACAGTATTGGCATTGATTCGATTGCAACCGCGGGTGATGTAAACCGTAACGTGTTGTGTACCACTAACCCAGTGGAGTCAGAGTTACACCAAGAAGCTTACGAATGGGCGAAGAAGATCAGTGAGCATCTATTACCAAAGACGCGCGCTTATGCAGAGATTTGGCTAGACGGTGAAAAAGTAGAAAGCACAGAAGAAGACGAACCGATTCTAGGCAAGAACTACTTACCACGTAAGTTTAAAACCACAGTGGTTATCCCACCGCAAAATGACGTAGATGTACACGCTAACGATCTCAACTTCGTAGCGATTGCAGATAACGGCAAGCTGGTTGGTTTTAACGTCCTGGTCGGCGGCGGCTTAGCGATGACGCATGGCGATACATCAACTTATCCGCGCCGCGCTGACGACTTTGGCTTTATTCCGCTGGACAAGACACTTGATGTTGCCGCAGCTGTAGTAACAACTCAGCGCGACTGGGGTAACCGTTCAAACCGTAAGAACGCAAAAACCAAATACACATTGGATCGTGTAGGTAGCGATGTCTTTAAAGCGGAAGTCGAGAAACGTGCTGGTGTTAAGTTTGAGCAAAGCCGTCCATATGAATTCACAGAACGTGGTGACCGTATTGGCTGGGTAGAAGGAATTGATGGTAAATATCATTTAGCGCTTTTCATCGAAAATGGTCGCTTATTAGACTTTCCAGGTAAACCACTTAAGACGGGTGTTGCTGAAATTGCCAAAATCCACAAAGGCGATTTCCGCATGACAGCAAACCAAAACCTAATTGTTGCGGGTGTACCTAAAAACGAAAAAGCGAAGATTGAAAAGATCGCTCGTGAACATGGCTTAATGGACGACGGCGTAAGTGAACAGCGTAAGAACTCAATGGCTTGTGTTGCTTTTCCAACTTGTCCGCTAGCGATGGCAGAAGCTGAACGTTTCCTTCCTCAGTTTGTTACTGATGTTGAGGGGATTCTGGAGAAGCACAACCTACCAGAAAATGACAACATCATTTTGCGTGTAACTGGGTGTCCAAATGGTTGTGGTCGCGCAATGTTGGCTGAAATTGGTCTAGTTGGCAAAGCGCCGGGTCGTTACAACTTGCACCTAGGTGGTAACCGTGCCGGTACTCGAGTACCTAAAATGTATAAAGAGAACATCACGGATAAGCAAATCTTAGAAGAGATTGATCTGCTGGTGGCTCGATGGTCGAAAGAGCGTGAAGAAGGCGAAGCCTTTGGCGATTTCACTATTCGTGCTGGCATTATCCAAGAAGTGCTCGTATCAAAGAGGGACTTTCATGCTTGATTCTGTAGCATCCAAGCTGGAGCTCACAGAGTTACTGACATTAACAAAGACGGAGCAAATCCTCCGTCTTGCTCAAATTAATGTCGAGCTCGAAAAGCTTTCAGCACAAGAGAGAGTAGCGTGGGCTTTAGATAATCTAGAAGGCGAGTTCGCGGTTTCTTCTAGTTTTGGTATTCAAGCCGCGGTTATGCTTCATTTAGTTACTCGCGCCAAAGCGGACATCCCCGTCATTCTAACCGATACTGGTTACCTGTTTGCTGAGACGTACCGATTTATCGATGAGCTGACAGATGCTCTCAACCTAAATTTAAAAGTTTATCGAGCCAAAGAAAGTGCGAATTGGCAAGAAGCTCGATATGGAAAATTATGGGAGCAGGGCGTAGAGGGAATTGAAAAATACAACAAGCTCAATAAAGTTGAGCCGATGCGTCGAGCGTTAAAAGAGCTTAATGTTGGAACGTGGTTCTCTGGATTGCGTCGAGAGCAAAGTAAATCTCGTGCAGGTTTACCGATTCTATCAATTCAGAACGGTGTGTTTAAATTTCTACCAGTAATTGATTGGACTAATAAAGACGTTCATTACTACTTAGAACAACACGGCCTTAAATACCACCCATTGTGGGATGAAGGTTACCTTTCAGTTGGTGATACACATACCACTCGTAAATGGGAGCCGGGAATGTCAGAGGAAGAAACTCGATTCTTTGGCTTAAAGCGAGAATGTGGCCTACACGAAGATGATGGCTCTGAACAAGATGGGTCTGGCATATAGCCATAATGCTCTTTAAATAGAGTTTAGGTTAAGTTTAATAAAGATAGCTGCAATAAAGCAGCTTTCTTTATTTATGGTACTTGAAAAAACACGCCTCAAAGAACAACTCTGTGGATAAGTTGTGTGAGAGTTTGGGGTAAAGTTGAATAAATAAAGGTTTGATCGAAAACTCATCGTTTAACCATTATTTTTGCAATTTTTGAAAAATAACACTTGCCAATGTGAGCGCGATCTCTATAATGCCTCCTCGTCGACAGGGCAAGGCCTCACAAGGGGTTAAGCGAAGTTGATAAGGCTGAAAAGAAAAACGAAATAATTTGAAGAAAGTGTTTGACACAATAAATTATCTCGCTAGAATGGCCGCCTCTTCCGAAGTGATGTCAATCACAAAGAAGAGTTGCTCTTTAACAATATAGACCTATCAATCTGTGTGGGCACTCGTTGATGATAATCCAATTCGATACCTCGGTATCAAATTAGGTTTCAATGAAACGAAGTGACCATTGAATCTTCGGATTCAGCACAGTCAATTCAAACATTACTTATGT
>NZ_JAWOTP010000031.1:0-38405 GCF_033338935.1 Vibrio sp. Vb0598
ACCGAAGTATCGAATTGGATTATCATCAACGAGTGCCCACACAGATTGATAGGTCTATATTGTTAAAGAGCTTGCTTTGCGATAAGTTTTTCTCTCAAAGCGGAGGTGCATTCTAGCGATTTAATTGACAGTGTCAAACACTTTTTCAATTTTATTTTTCGTAGAAGCTTTCACCTCTCCGACCCTGCTGAAGCCTTATCGCGTCTGCCGTGTCGGTGGATGCGCATTATAGGGAACTCAGATCCGTTCGCAACCCTTTTTTGAAAAAAAATGGAAAAAACTGACTGTTCGATGACTATTTCATCAAAAAAGCACAAAAGAGGGTAAAAAACCCTCTTTTTCTGTATCAAAAGCCGTATTTAAATGAATGCGTACGCGTCTGCGAACATACGTTCGCTCTTCGCTTTCTTGTTCTGAGTGAACTGTTCACGTGCTGCGCCAGCCATTTCAAAACGACCTGCAATATAGATATCGTAGTTTTCTAAGCTTTCGAAATCTTCGGCTACTGCTTGTAGCACGTTACCAACTTTACCTTGCCAGTCTGCAGGTGCTTCTTCTACTACTGGCACAAAGTGAACGTTAGCAAACTTATCGGCGATCTCGACCAGTTCGTCTTTAGCATAAAGCTGGCAGTTATCGCGCGCCCCCCAATATAAATAGATAGGATTGGTTTTATTCTGCGCTACGCAGTGATCCAGAATCGAGCGAACGTAACTGAAGCCTGTACCACCAGCAATTAATAATAATGGGCGTTCGCTTTCTTCTTGAACCCAAGCATCGCCATGTGGCGCATCAATTTCAATCTGACCATCAGTTTCAAGCGCCGCTTGCATTGCTTCGACAACTTCTTGTGCATAAGCGTTGTGTTCCGCCGCACCGATGTGCAGTTCAAGTTCACCTTCATGACGACAAGGGCTGCTTGCGATAGAGAAAGGACGTTTGTCTTTTTCACCCATCACCACCATTAGGTACTGACCCGCTTTAAAAGGCACTGGTGATTCTGGATGAAGAAGGATTTGGTAAGTATTACAAGCTAACGGCTGAATAGACTTTACTTTACATTGGATGGTCATGGTGTTCCTCTCGCTTACTCGTCAAAAGTAAGCACTAAATTACTTTCTGTATAGGCTTGGCAAGGGAATATCCAACCTTGCTGTTGCTCTTTTTCGGTTAGCATCGGTTCGAGGTGATAGCTCACCTCGCCCGTTAGCTTTTTACACATGCACATGGCGCAAGCGCCAACTTGGCAACGGTGTGGGAAGCGAATATTGTTGTTGAGCGCAGCTTCTAACACCGTCTCCCCTTCTTTTACTTGGAATGTAACGTCCATTGGTAGAAGGTGGACTTGATGACTCATAGAATACCTAACTGGTCCCAAATCTCATCGACTTTAGCCACAAGTTTAGGATCTTTTTTGATAGGCGTACCCCACTCGCGCGTGACTTCAGATTCGAACTTGTTGGTCGCATCCAGTCCTAATTTGGATGAACTCTCAGTCTTACCAAGCACTTGAATCGTGTCTCTATCTGGGTCCATTCGAGTTGTCACCGCCCAAATGATGTCATTCCAATCTCGTGCATTAACGTCATCGTCGCACAAAATGATGAATTTGTTATCCGTGTACTGAGCAAAGAAGCCCCATAGATGTTCCATCAATTCTTGGGATTGACCAGCTTGGTCTTTCTTCATAGTCACGACAGCAAATTGGTTGTTTGCTGTAACTGGAAGATAGACGTCAACAATCTCAGGGCGTTGCTGTTTCAACTCATTTAGTTCTGCTTCGGTAATCGCTTTGCTGTCTCGCTCAGTGACCTCGGTTCGCGTCGCCAGCTCGGCATCCCATTTAATGGTCGCATCCAAGCCCATTTTGGAGCCAAGCCCAACCACTGGTGAAGCAAAGTCGAGCGAGTCGATTGGCGTGTTATCTATCATCAAGGTATCACGTACAGGATCCATATGCTCTGACATGGCTTTCACGACATCATTCCAATCTCGTGCGTTTACCGATTCATCGCACACAATAACAAACTTGGTATACATGAATTGACGTAAGAAAGACCACACGCCCATCATTACGCGCTTGGCATGTCCTGGGTACTGCTTCTTCATGGTGACGACGGCCATTCGGTACGAACAACCTTCTGGCGGAAGATAGAAGTCTTCAATCTCTGGGAATTGCTTTTGCAGAATAGGCACAAACACTTCGTTTAATGCCACACCCAATACAGCTGGTTCATCTGGCGGACGACCTGTGTAGGTGCTGTGATAAATAGGGTCTTTACGCATAGTAATGTGCGTAATAGTAAATACGTGGTGCTTTTCTTTTTCGTTATAGTAGCCAGTATGATCACCGTAAGGACCTTCATCAGCAAACTCGCTCGGGTCGATATAACCTTCCATCACGATTTCCGCGCTCGCTGGCACTTCCAAATCGTTGCTGACTGACTTCACGACTTCCGTTTTGCTTCCACGTAGCAAACCTGCAAATGCGTATTCCGATAGCGTATCTGGCACTGGTGTTACTGCACCAAGAATGGTTGCTGGGTCTGCACCGAACGCGACCGAAACTGGGAAAGGTTTACCTGGGTTGGTTTCCATCCAATCGCGCAGATCAAGCGCACCACCACGATGGGCTAACCAACGCATGATGATTTTGTTCTTGGCAATTTTCTGCTGACGGTAAATGCCTAGGTTCTGACGTTTCTTATTTGGACCTTTGGTTACGGTTAAGCCCCAAGTAAGCAGCGGCGCTACATCTTCTGCCCAGCAGCTCATTACCGGAATTTTATCCAAGTCGACTTCATCACCTTGCCAAACAATGTCTTGGCATGGTGCTTTACGTAAACGCTTAGCCGGCATGTTCAATACTTGTTTGAACACAGGCAGTTTTTCTAAAGCGTCTTTGAAGCCTTTTGGTGGCTCAGGTTCTTTTAAATAAGCCAGCAGCTTACCGACTTCTCTTAATTCTTTAACGTCTTCACGTCCCATGCCAATTGCGACACGCTCTGGTGTACCAAACAGGTTAGTCAAAACAGGTACGTCGTAGCCGATTGGGTTCTCAAACAACAGCGCAGGTCCACCAGCACGCAAGGTGCGGTCGCTGATTTCTGTCATTTCATAAGCGGGATCGACAGGGTGAGTGATGCGTTTAAGTCGACCTTTCTGTTCTAGGTGGTCGATAAATTCGCGTAAATCCTTAAAACTCATAGGCCTTCATGCTGGCTGATTAAACTGTCCGCAGTATAACAAATAGGAGGACGCTAAGATCCTCCTATTTTGTGTGGGTATGTGAGCAAGATTACTTTAATACTTGTTCAATCTGCCGAGTCTTTATCTGATGGTTCGAAGATACTAACTCTTCCAACCAGGTTTGATGCCCTTGTTGAGCAAGCTCTCGAGCAACCATGGTTGCTTCTTCTGATAACGCCATTTTTCTAACTAGAAACTGCTTTACTTGCGGAGATAGTGGGTTAGATTTTGTAAGTAGACTAATAGCTTCTGGCTTGAGTGATGGGTTAACTGTGGCATTCATCAATTGCTGAATGGAAAAAACGTCTCCAACCGCAGCTAAACGCTCAAGTTCGGACTGGCTGTTGTAATCGGCTTTCATCCGCCAGAGTAAGTTGTACACTTCCTCATCCTGACTAACTTGTGCCAACCTGACTATCACGGCCGTCGAGGGTAACCAACTGGTCACATTTGCTTTGGTTAACTGGGCCGTTAATGCAGCAAGCGCGTTGGGTGATAAACTGTCTAACTCTCGAATCAAAAGCGCTTCACGCGCTTGAGCTTGTTGAGATGGCCCTGTAAGCCATTGCTTTAAGTTAAGCTCTCTTCGTTCAGCTTGTAAGACAAAGTCCAAGGTACTTTGGTCTTGTTTCCAACGCTTAATCAAGCGACTCGCAATAACGGGAAAGTTAAAAGCGGGTACACTAAATTCATACCCATCACCTCGCTCTAACACTTGATAAGTCGGGGTCATACGGATCTGGGACTCAACAAACAGAGCCATTCGAGGCGTGAGAATCACATCTTGCTTTTCAAGCTTTTCCAATAATTGAAAGCGCACCACCTCTTGTTGAGGCAAAGCAAGTCGATCAAGGGCAAATTTAAGCGAGTCGACTTCATCTCTGACAGCGTAATCAAGCAGTTCAGAGACTTTAGCCTGTATTTGAGTATCCTGAAGCCACTGCTCTACTACAGACTCATGCATTTCCTTGGCAGATAATGTCGCAGGTAGAGTGATAAGTGACAAGCTCAGGAGTAATGACGACAACATTCCTTGTTGCATGTTAACCTCCCGATAACATTTCCTTCATTCTGATACTTCTATCGGGAGAAAGCAATAAAAAAGCCACCGATATACGGTGGCTTTTCGCAGAATGACTTATCTGAGACTATTGACGACGCATCGCATCGAAGAACTCATCGTTGGTCTTCGTCATCGCTAGCTTATCGATTAGGAATTCCATTGCGTCGATTTCGCCCATTGGGTGAACGATCTTACGCAGAATCCACATCTTCTGTAGTTCGTCAGTCTTCGTCAGTAGCTCTTCACGACGTGTACCTGAGCGGTTGAAGTCAATCGCAGGGAATACACGCTTCTCAGCAATCTTACGGTTCAAGTGCAGTTCCATGTTACCTGTACCCTTGAACTCTTCGTAGATAACTTCATCCATTTTAGAACCAGTATCTACTAGTGCCGTTGCGATGATAGTTAGGCTGCCGCCTTCTTCTACGTTACGTGCAGCACCGAAGAAACGCTTAGGACGATGTAATGCGTTTGCATCCACACCACCTGTTAGTACTTTACCTGATGAAGGCACTACGGTGTTGTAAGCACGAGCTAGGCGAGTGATAGAGTCAAGCAAGATAACCACGTCTTTCTTATGTTCAACAAGACGTTTTGCCTTCTCGATTACCATTTCCGCTACTTGTACGTGACGAGATGCTGGCTCATCGAAAGTCGACGCAACCACTTCACCTTTAACTAGGCGCTGCATCTCAGTTACTTCTTCTGGACGTTCGTCGATAAGAAGAACCATCAACTCACACTCTGGGTGGTTGTACGCGATGCTTTGCGCGATGTTTTGCAGAAGCATTGTTTTACCCGCTTTAGGCGGAGCAACAATCAGACCACGTTGACCTTTACCGATTGGCGATGCCAAGTCTAAAACACGTGCTGTAATGTCTTCTGTTGAACCGTTACCACGCTCCATAACCATGCGCTCATTCGCATGTAGAGGGGTAAGGTTTTCAAATAGGATCTTGTTACGGGCGTTGTCTGGTTTATCGTCGTTAACGGTATTGACTTTTAGAAGGGCAAAGTAACGTTCACCGTCTTTTGGTGGACGAATTTTGCCAGCGATAGAGTCACCAGTACGTAGGTTAAAGCGACGAATCTGACTTGGTGATACGTAGATATCGTCCGGACCCGCAAGGTATGAACTATCTGCACTGCGTAGGAAACCAAAGCCGTCTTGCAGAATTTCCAGAACCCCATCGCCAAAGATGTCTTCGCCGCCTTTAGCGTGCGCTTTTAAAATCGCGAAGATGATGTCTTGTTTTCTTAAGCGAGCTAGGTTCTCTAATCCTAAGCTTTCGCCCAGTTTTACAAGGTCAGACACAGGTCTGTTCTTCAGTTCGGTAAGGTTCATGGTGGTGGATTCTTGTTTAGTCAAAATAAGATCTGTTTTCTAGTTAAGATGGATTTGGTCTCAGGATCGACCAAGAAGAGAAATTTGTTCAATTAACGCGCGATAAGTTAGCACTAATTAGTATTCTAGTCCAGAGTTAGAAAAACAAAACCGTGCATTGTAACTTTGCACGGTTTTATCTGTAATCACTTGGTGATTATAAGTTTGCGTCTAGGAACTCTTTTAGTTGAGTTTTAGACAGAGCACCTACTTTCGTTGCCGCTACGTTACCATCTTTAAATAGTAATAGCGTTGGAATGCCGCGAATACCAAACTTAGGTGGTGTACCTGCGTTATGGTCGATGTTTAGTTTACCGATAGTGAGTTTGCCTTCGTACTCGTCTGCGATTTCGTCCAAAATAGGAGCGATCATTTTACAAGGACCACACCATTCTGCCCAAAAATCCACTAGAACCGGGCCTGCAGCGTTGATTACATCGTTTTCAAAACCGTCATCAGTTAGCTGCAAAATCTTATCACTCATCTTCCACTCCAATGTGTTTTTCGAAACTGGTTGGATGATAACCAGTAATTAGATGCCCTATTGGAATGTATTTACTTTCGTATTGCAAGCTTTAGCTGATATTCTATAGCCATGAAAAAGACGCATATCACAGAGCAAAAGTTCGCCGATTTGGGCTTAAAGCCCCAAGTTATTGAAGGATTGGACAAAAAAGGGTTCGAATTTTGTACCCCTATCCAAGCCTTGGCGTTGCCGGTCCTGCTCACCGGCCAAGACATCGCAGGCCAGGCCCAAACGGGTACTGGTAAAACGCTCGCGTTTCTTACTGCTACGTTCAACCACCTTCTGACGACTCCGGAACATGAAGGTCGTAAGCCTACACAGCCACGCGCAATTATTATGGCGCCTACACGTGAGCTCGCTATTCAGATTTACAATGATGCAGAATCATTAACTGAAAGCACAGGTCTAAAAACCGCTCTAGCTTACGGTGGTGAAAGCTACGACAAGCAACTTGCGAAACTGCAAGACGGCGTAGATATTCTGATCGGAACAACAGGCCGTATCATCGATTTCTACAAACAGCGCGTATTTAACCTCAACAACATTCAAGCTGTTGTTCTGGACGAAGCCGACCGCATGTTCGATCTTGGCTTTATTAAAGACATTCGCTTCTTGTTCCGTCGTATGCCTGAGCCAAAAGAGCGTTTGAACATGCTGTTCTCAGCAACGCTGTCTTACCGCGTTCAAGAACTGGCATTCGAACACATGAATACTCCTGAGCATGTCGTTGTCGAACCAGAACAAAAAACTGGCCACCGTATCCAGGAAGAGCTTTTCTATCCTTCGAATGAAGACAAAATGGCGCTGCTTCAAACACTAATTGAAGAAGAGTGGCCAGATCGCGCTATCATTTTTGCCAATACCAAGCATAAGTGTGAATCGGTTTGGGGTCATTTGGCTGCCGATGGACATCGTGTAGGCCTTCTTACTGGCGATGTACCGCAGAAGAAGCGTGAGAAGATTCTTGAGCAATTCACCAAAGGTGATGTCGACATCTTAGTTGCAACTGACGTTGCAGCGCGTGGCCTGCATATTCCTCAGGTAACGCACGTTTTCAACTACGACCTTCCTGACGACTGTGAAGATTATGTTCACCGTATTGGCCGTACTGGTCGCGCTGGTGCGAGCGGCCATTCGATCAGTTTTGCTTGTGAAGAGTACGCGGTTAACCTACCAGCAATCGAAGAATACATTGAGCACACAATCCCAGTTTCAGAGTACGATTCGTCGGCACTGATTCAAGATCTACCGGCTCCGATTCGTATGCGTGCACCACGCAACCAACAGCGCCGCACGAATACTGGCGGTACCCGCTCTGGTTCTGGTAACCGTAAGCCGCAGGGACGTCGTCCACGCCAACCGCGTCAATCGGCACCAAAACAATCGTAATAGGAAACTGAGTTCGTTTTATGAGTCAAGCAGGATCATCACCGCTATATGCCGCCATCGACCTCGGGTCGAACAGTTTTCACATGCTCGTTGTGCGTCACATCGATGGCAGCGTTCAAACAATGGCTAAAATTAAGCGCAAAGTTCGTCTAGCAGCGGGCTTAGATGAACATAATTCTCTTAGTATGGAAGCTATGCAGCGAGGATGGGACTGCTTAAGTCTATTTGCGGAACGCTTGCAGGACATTCCTAAACAAAACATTCGCATCGTCGGTACTGCAACATTACGTACCGCGACCAATGTAGATGTGTTTTTAGAAAAGGCTAACCAAATTCTAGGCCAGCCTATCGAAGTGATTACTGGTGAAGAAGAAGCTGCCACTATCTATAAAGGTGTCGCTCACACCTCTGGCGGTAGTGGTCGTCGCCTTGTAGTCGATATCGGTGGAGCAAGTACCGAACTGATTATCGGGGAAGGTTTCGAAGCCAAAGCACTGACCAGCTTAAAAATGGGCTGCGTGACTTGGCTTGAAAACTTCTTTAAAGATCGCCAATTGAATGCTCGTAACTTTGACGCGGCAATTGAAGGAGCGAAACAGACCATCCAGCCGATTTTAGAACGTTATACAGAAATTGGTTGGGATGTGTGCGTTGGTGCATCAGGCACTGTTCAGGCATTGCAAGAGATAATGCTGGCGCAAGGCATGGACGAAGTAATCACTCACTCCAAACTCAAGCGTCTACAGAAGCAAGCCATGTTGGCCGACCATTTAGAAGAGCTCGATATTGAAGGCTTAACACTTGAGCGCGCATTAGTGTTCCCTAGTGGCCTCTCTATTTTGATTGCCGTTTTTGAATTGCTTGAAATCGATGCTATGACACTGGCTGGCGGCGCACTACGCGAAGGCTTAGTGTATGAGATGGTTGAAGAGCTTCGTCAAGAAGACATTCGTGCCCGCACTATCGCTAGCGTACAAAATCGTTATCAGCTCGATCACCAATACGGTGAACAAGTCGCTAGTCTGGCACACACGCTTTTACAGCAAGCTGGAGGCGATGAGTGGATTACAGAGCCTCAGGGCAAGATATTACTCGAGACCGCCGCAAAACTGCATGAAATTGGCTTAACTATCGATTTCAAAAAAGGCGGAGAGCATAGTGCTTACTTGCTACAGAATTTGGATCTGCCTGGTTACACGCGCGCACAGAAGTTCTTTATTGGTGAAGTGGCTCGTCGCTATCGCGAACAGCTCACTTCTTTACCTGAGCAGCATGCATTATCAGGCTCAAGTGCCAAACGAGTATTGAGACTGTTGCGTCTTGCGGTTCTACTCAGCCATCGTCGCAATCCTGATCTAGAGCCAAATGTGACTCTAACAGTTGAAGGAGACAATCTAACGTTACACATTGATGCACAATGGCTAGAGAAAAACCCACTGACTGCGGCTGAGTTGGAAATTGAATCCAACCGTCAGACAGACATCGGCTGGCCATTAAATATCGTAGCAAAATAAGCGAATATCACTGCCTTACAATACTAAAGCCCAGGCGTTCGCTTGGGCTTTTTTGCATCTACTTCCCCTACAAAACGTGCTGCCCAGCAAAAATCTCAGCTTCTCCGCTCTACATCGAAAAACAGCCATGCTTTATTGATAAACACAATTTAGCCAACCAAGATGCACCATCATGAAAACCGTTTTAATGACTGGCTTAACTGGCACCCTCGCCCCAAAAGTCGCTCATCAGTTTCACCTACGCGGCTGGAACATATTGGAGTGGAATCACCACCAAATCCCGCCGGATGATCTACAGCAAAGTGAACAATTTTGGCAGCAACACCACATCAATGCGGTGTGCCATATGGCGATGGGAAGTGAAGAGTGGGCAGCGTGGCTTGGTGAGCAATGCAAACGCCATAATATTCCTTACCTCTTTGTCAGCACAGCAATGGTATTTGATGCCACAAAAAACGGGCCTTATGGCATCTTTGAAGAAAGAAACACCCAAGATGATTACGGCAAATACAAAGTTCGTTGTGAAGATGCAATCTGGCAAGCAAATCCAGATGCGATGGTTGCTCGAATTGGTTGGCAGCTCCATCACCAAGCAGAAGGCAATAACATGTTGGCGCATCTCGACCGCCAATATGAAGAGAACGGCGTTATTACCGCTAGCACGGCTTGGTATCCCGCGACTTCTCATATGGACGATACTGCACTCGCCTTTTTGCAGCTTATTGAGCGGAACGAAGCCGGTTTATATCACCTTGATAGCAACTTAAAAGATAAGTGGAATTTCTACGAACTCGTTTGTGCACTCAAACAGCATTACAACAAACCATGGCAAGTGCTGCCAAGCAATGACTATCACCATGACCAACGTCTAACAGATGAACGAATTGCCTTGCCGCCATTGAGTGAACGTTTCACCAAGCCAGAGCAAATCCAGCAAGCTGGCATCATAGGAATCAACTGGGGACGCACGCACATTCCGCACTATAGAAACAATGGTGTTGCAGTCACGACGTTATGTGCCAACCAAATAGAACCTCTTCAGCAAGCGTGCAGTGAAGAAGCAATCCCAAAGGCAGAAACGAACATCAGCGCACTCAAACTACTTGATGTCGTGACCATCGCGACACCTGCGCATACTCATGCAGAGATCATAAAGACGTTAGGTTCAACCAAGCTTATCTGTGAAAAGCCATTGTTGGGATTGAATTCCGACATCACTCACTGGCAGCAACCGAACGCCAACCTATTGGTTAATTACGCCTTTGCTCAGCTAAATACCGCCAAGACAATAGAGGAGTGGCTCACTTCGCAAACCCAACCTTGTGTGGTCAATCTAGTCACCCAGGTTAACCTACCGGGCACCTTCACACTCAAAGAGTGGTTTCTTGAAACAGCTAGCCACCCTATCTCCTGGTTGCTGCACTGCTTTGGAGACTACTCTCAGTCGACACTGACTGAGAAAAACGGCCAACTGATCGTTGAGCTGCAATGTGGCGACCACCAGCTAAGATTTGTATTTGAATTAACAGGTGAGCCGGGCATCGAGCACAATCTAACGATTCAATCCAACCAGACCTTAACCAGCAAAGGCTACTACCGTGTCGGAGAAAAATGGCGTTTCGAGCCCATTCTCGTTAATGGCAACGCGATAAATGATGGAGAGTACAGCGAGTCTGATTGCTGGCAGGACGCCAATCAACGCAGTGTCGGTTTGATGTTGGCGATGTTCAATCAAAGCATCAGCTGGGATAACGGCCTGCAACTTGGCGCCTTCGATGCGCAAAAAGCCATTTTGATTGAGAAGATGCTCTGTTAGCCATTTCACCAGCGAGCTTCCTCTACGTGCCGTACCTTCGATTAAAAGGTCTCACTCGGGACCTTTTTTACTGCTCATTTTTACCTTCGTACAGCTCAGGGAGCTTTTGGACACCCATGATCTAATTGCTCCCCACGCTGTACAAAACCCTCTAAATCCCAGTAAGCAGGTACAAAAAAGCCGCTTGATTTAAGCAAGCGGCTTTCGGGGTTCCCACTGATATTAAGACTGAACGCTTGTCGTCACCTTAAAGTCAGGGTTCACCGCAGTCAGCTTCTTAATTAGGTAATTCAGTAATACGCCGTACATCGGAACGAACAAACCAAGACTGATAATCAGTTTGAAGCCGTAATCCACCAGCGCGATTTCCGTCCAATGCTCTGCCATAAATGGATCTGGGCTTTGATAGAACGCAATGGCGAAGAAAGCGATGGTATCAAGTGCATTACCGAAAAGCGTTGAACACGTTGGTGCCACCCACCATTGCTTCATTTGACGTAGGCGGTTGAACACGTGCACATCCATGATCTGACCAAGTAGGTACGCCATGAAGCTAGCAATCGCGATACGAGCAACGAATAAGTTAAATTCCCCTAGGTGACCAAAACCTTGGAATTGACCTTCGAAGAACACCACCGATAAGAAGTAAGACACTGCCAAAGCAGGCAACATCACTAAGAAGATGATCTTACGCGCCAACTGAGCACCGAAAATACGCACCGTTAAGTCAGTCGCTAGGAATATAAATGGGAAAGTGAATGCGCCCCAAGTGGTATGGAAACCGAAAATAGTAAACGGTAGCTGAACTAGGTAATTGCTAGATGCAATAATGACTAGGTGGAATAGAACCAGATAGATAAGGGCGTTGCGCTGCTGCGCAGGGGTAAAGTTACTCATGCGATACCTTTTTAGTTTGGTTTGGGGGTGAGGGAACCCAAATCGAGTCACTGAATAAAGTGGCTCTTACCAACAATGTAAAATGAAAAATAAACTGGCTTGGCTCATTCTGAGCGAAGCGGTGGGCGATTATACATTAACCACTTTTCGCCGCAAGTCGTCTGTTTGACGCAAACGTTTAAGCATAAAAAAGGGTGTTTCATGTGAAACACCCTTTCAAGAAAAATTCTATTTTTAGAAACCGCGCTGGAACAATCCTGCAAGATAATCCAACTCTTCCCTGCTCTCTTCAATCGCTAACGCTTCAAACCAAATCGCTTCGCTGTAATGCTCTGCTTTCATAAACAGTCGGCAACCTTCAAAGTCGATCAGCCAAGAGTGAATGTCCGCATCCCATTGCTTTTCCACCACAGTAGCGGAAAGCAAGCCGACTAAACGCTCACCTAAGGCAGGAAAACTATCAAGGTCAAAGCTCGGCGCAGTAATGATTAAGCGCCCTTCTTGTGCCATGTAGTCCGCTAAGCCAAATTCCTTTTGCATCTTGGTTCCTTATCCGTGGTGAGTAATGTGTTCTTGAATCAAATCAAGGAATGGATCGGCGTACTTCTCTAGTTTGCGTTGACCAACACCGCTCACTGCCAGCATTTCGCCGTAAGACGTTGGCAGAATTTCCGCCATATCAATCAGAGTCGCGTCACTGAAGACCACGTATGGTGGCAAACCATCTTCATCAGCAATCGACTTACGCAACTTGCGTAACTTAGCAAACAGCTTTTTGTCGTAGTTCTTGCTGGTCAGTTTATCTGACTTCGCCGCACGTGCTGCGGTGTCTAAACGTGGAACCGCTAACTCCAGAGTCACATCGCCACGCAACAACGGACGCGCCTCTTCGGTAAGTTGCAACGTTGAGTTACGAGTGATGTTTTGGAACAGCAGCCCTTTGTGGATTAACTGACGGAAAATACTCACCCAGTAATCGTGGCTATGATCGCGCCCTATCGCGTAAGTAGAAATCTTATCGTGCCCATTTTCACGTACACGAATGTTTTGCATGCCACGTAGCACTTCTACCACGTAGCCCATACCAAAGCTCTGATTAACACGGTACACACAAGACAACGCCTTACGCGCTTCTTCCGTGGCATCAAAGTGTTTCGGTGGATCTAAGCAAATATCGCAGTTGCCACATGGCTTCTCACGATACTCACCAAAGTAATTCAATAGTACCTGACGACGACAAGTCTGCGCCTCAGCAAAGGCACTCATCGCATTCAGTTTGTGGGTTTCCACCTGCTTCTGTGGACCATCGTCTTTCTCATCCAACATACGGCGCAGCCAACTGATGTCCGCTGGGTCATACAACATCATGGCTTCCGCAGGTAGACCATCACGCCCTGCACGACCGGTTTCCTGATAGTAGGACTCGATATTACGCGGGATATCAAAGTGAACCACAAAACGCACGTTTGGTTTGTTGATGCCCATACCGAATGCCACGGTCGCCACTACAATTTGGATGTCATCACGTTGGAAAGCTTCTTGAACGTAAGCGCGCTCATCAGCGTCCATACCTGCGTGATAACCAGCAGCACGAATGTGGTTGTTGCACAGCTTCTCGGTCACCATCTCAACTTTCTTACGGCTACCACAATAGATGATGCCGCAATTCCCCTTTTGGGTTTCAAGATAACGAACGATTTGCGAAACCGGCTTGTGCTTCTCAACTAAGTTGTAGCGAATGTTGGGACGGTCGAAGCTGCCTAGGTAAACCTCTGGATTATTCAGTTGCAGACGTTCAAGAATATCTCGGCGCGTTGCGTCATCTGCGGTCGCCGTCAGCGCCATAAATGGCACATGGGAAAACTGCTGCTTAAGTTGACCAAGCGCGGCATATTCTGGACGGAAGTCGTGTCCCCACTGGGAAATACAGTGCGCTTCATCAACGGCAATCATCGATAACGGCAGGTTTTCCAAACGTTCAATGAAGTCACGCATTAATACGCGTTCTGGCGAGACGTACACCAACTTAAGATGACCAGTGTGCATGCGGTTATACACGCTGAGCAGCTCTTCACGAGGCATGGTCGAGTTAATGCACTCAGCCGCTACACCGTTGGCTTTAAGCTGGTCCACTTGGTCCTTCATCAGCGAGATAAGCGGAGAGATCACCAAAGTAATGCCAGAGCGAACCAAAGCAGGAATTTGATAACACAGCGACTTACCGCCACCAGTAGGCAGGATAACTAAGCTGTCGCGACCTTCTACCGCAGCGTCAATCACCAACTGCTGACCATCACGGAACTCTTGGTAACCAAACACATCCTCCAACACACGTTGAGGCGTTACAGGCGAATCAGATTGTTCGGCTAACAAGGTCGAGGTCATGAAAAGTCTCAGATTGGGTCTTAAAAAAGAGGTGCTTATGCATACCACTGGCACACAAAGTGAGGGCACATTGTAATGGGGTTTCATGGTGAATAAAACCGCAAATTGTTAGGTGTTTCGCATCACGACTCGTATACTGATTTTCTGCTCTATAAAACACACAATTAGGTGACACTTCATGACACCAGAAGACGAACAACAACGCGCGCGGCAAGGCATCTTGCTAGCGATTGGCGCGTATACCATGTGGGGCATTGCGCCGATGTACTTTAAGTCCATCGCACAAGTATCTCCTTTGGAAATTCTAAGCCACCGAGTGATATGGTCTTTCTTTTTGCTTGCTGCACTCCTCCATTTTGGCCGTCACTGGCGCTCGGCTTACCACATCGCGAAAGACAAAACGAAAATCGCTTACCTGATCGCAAGTTCCATGTTAATTGGCGGCAATTGGTTGATTTTCATTTGGGCGGTAAACTCGAATCATATGCTCGACGCCAGCTTAGGTTATTACATTAACCCACTGATCAACGTCTTACTCGGGATGGTCTTCCTTGGTGAGCGACTGCGTAAATTACAGTGGTTCGCGGTTGTATTGGCAGGTTGTGGCGTACTCGTTCAACTGATTGTATTTGGCTCCGTACCCGTTGTTGCGATGGCGTTAGCAATGAGCTTCGGCTTTTATGGCTTATTAAGAAAGAAAGTCAGTGTCGATGCAAAAACTGGCTTGTTTATCGAGACATTACTTCTACTGCCAGTGGCCGCTGTTTATTTGCTTTTTGTTGCCGATACACCAACCTCAAATATGCTTACGAATCCACTTACGTTAAATAGTTTGTTGATCGCAGCTGGGGTTATAACAACCCTGCCACTGCTGTGCTTTACGGGTGCAGCAACAAGACTCAAATTATCGACTTTGGGCTTTTTCCAATATATAGGCCCAAGCTTAATGTTTTTACTTGCAGTATTGATGTATGGCGAACCCTTTACCATGGATAAAGCGATCACTTTCGTCTTTATTTGGGGAGCACTAGTCGTGTTTAGCTTTGATGGATTACGTAATAACCGTCGCTCACGCCGAATCGTTCAGCCACAGTGATCGTTTTTTACAAGACAAGTTAGAAATTGCCAGATAAGCTTGGTCATAATGTGACCAAGCTTTTTTATTTAATGGAACATATTCAGTACTACGCAACCGACCATGACAACTTGAGTCTAATAGAGGCGAAATACCAGAAATTTGCTTTTCAAAGGCATTACCATCTGGATTTTCATCTCGGCCTGATCACGCATGGTGCGCAGAAGTTCCAATACCAAGGTAACAGCCACCAAGTTGGTCACGGGCAAATTGTGATTATGCCGCCGGATGAGCTGCACGACGGGCAATCTAAGCTCGAGAGTGGCTACGAAGTAAATGTGTTTGCGATCGAACCTCATCTATTGAGCGATCTGGCTGATCTTAAGCAAAACGGTCAAATAATACACTTCAACGAACTGATCATCTCGGATCCGCAGATATTTTCACAACTTAGTAACTTGCACGGGCTGCTTCGTCGTGAAAACCTCAGCCAACTCACCAAAGATTGCCTTCCTTTTGAAGGATTTAACCAACTTTTTGATCGCTACGGATCGCTTGAGCGACAAAAAGTGGTGCCGCTAGGAAACCAATCGCTTGGGACGTTAAAAGATTATCTAATGGCGAACCTTGACCAAGCGGTGCGTTTGGATTCACTTTCAGAGCTGTGCCAACTGAGCCCAACTCAGTTCCAGCGCCACTTTAAAGCGCAAACTGGCATGACGCCTTATGCATGGTTCGCACGCCTGCGCCTTGAACAAGGCATGAAGTTACTGCAAGCTGGTCAATGTGGTACCGACGTCGCTCATCAAATCGGTTTCTATGATCAAGCGCATTTCAGCAAAGCGTTTAAACAGACCTACGGCGTTTCCCCTTCTCAAGTGGCTCGTTAATTTCATTTACCGAGAAAGCTGTCAGTTTTTTACAAGCGCCACAGGTGACTTACCACGACAATAGCCGCATTGGTTAAATTTGAGATGTGTTATGAATGAATCCACCATATTGCTGACACTCGCCAGCATTCACTTTATTGCCCTAATGAGTCCAGGTCCGGACTTTGCGCTGGTCGTACAAAATGCGACGCGTCATGGTCGTCAAACTGGCTTGTACATTGCGTTGGGATTGTCCGTCGGTATTTTGCTGCACTCTTTGTTCAGCCTGACAGGTGTGAGTTTTGTCGTCCACCAGCACCCAGTGCTGTATTCCGTGGTACAACTGCTCGGTGGTAGTTACCTGCTCTACTTGGGAATTGGCGCATTGCGTGCCGTGATCTCGATGATCCAAAAACCACAGACGGATCAACCTAAGAAGCAAAATAACCTAGTGATCAGCAATAAGCGTCAAGCGTTTGCTAAAGGGTTTGCGACCAACATTCTTAACCCAAAAGCCCTGGTGTTCTTTGTCAGTTTGATGTCGAGTTTAGTCCCAGCAGGTATGTCGATTACTGGCAAAGGTATTGCCTTGGTCATCCTGTTTGGCTTGTCGCTATTCTGGTTCTCTAGCCTTGCATGGATGCTGTCGACACAGCGCTTACAGCGTAAATTGCAACAAGCGGGTATCTACATCGACGGTCTATGCGGCGTGGTATTTACTCTAGTGGGCGGCAGTATTCTATACCAAACTATCAATACTTTTATCGGATAAAGTACTGATTTAAAAGCGTAGCACAATCGACATTTCTAAGATTGCTGACTCGACGTGACTCTCCATAACTGCCAAGCTCAAAGCACAAAACTGGCAACATGGAGAGTCATCATGCATTGGACGTTCAACCGACTCGTGACCACGGGTCTTTTTCTTACTTCCCCACTCGTCTTATCTACCTCAGCCTTTGCTAACCAAGCAGCAGATGCGGTTGCACCGGAGCACAGTACTGGCTTCGAGCAAAAACAATTGATCAAAGCGAAAGATTATATGGTTACCGCTGCTAACCCAATTGCAACCCAAGCTGGTGCGGATGTTATTGCCCAAGGTGGTAATGCTATTGATGCTATGGTTGCCGTGCAGCTGATGCTGGGCTTGGTAGAACCGCAATCATCAGGTATTGGTGGTGGCGCCTTCTTAGTGTATTGGGACAGTGAGAAACAAAAACTAACTACGTATGATGGACGCGAAACCGCACCGCTCGCCGCGACGCCGAAACTCTTTTTAGACGAAAAAGGACAACCCCTACAATTTTACGATGCGGTTGTCGGCGGGCGCTCCGTTGCCACTCCTGGTACAGTGAAACTGCTGTGGGACACGCACCAGAAATACGGCAAGTTGGAATGGAAGAAGATCATCCAACCCGTGATTACCTTGGCTGAGCAAGGTTTCGAAGTCAGTCCTCGCCTCGCGAGTCTGATTGAGAAAGATGCTAAGCGCCTATCACGCTTCCCTGCAACTAAGGCTTACTTCTTCAATCCAGACGGCTCACCAAAAACCGAAGGCACGTTGTTGAAGAACCCTGAATACGCGCAAACTCTGACGGCAATTGCAGAGCAAGGGGCAAAAGCTTTCTATCAAGGCGATATCGCTACAGACATCATCAAGACCGTACAGAATGCACCGGGCAATCCTGGCGTATTGGCACAACCTGACTTTGATGCGTTCCAAATCAAGCAACGTGAACCGGTTTGTGCGGCTTACCAAAGCTATGACATCTGCGGCATGGGACCACCTAGCTCTGGCGCATTGACGGTTGGACAGATTCTCGCGATCACCGAGCAATACGATCTTAAAGGTTGGGGAGCCGAAAGCGCAAAATCATGGCAAGTGATCGCCGATGCATCGCGCCTTGCGTTCGCGGATCGTGGTAAATACATGGCTGACCAAGATTATGTGCCAATGCCAACCGAAGGCTTGCTTGATAAAGATTACCTCAAACAACGTGCTGAGCTCATTCAAGTCGGTAAAGCCTTGAGTAAGGCTGAAGCCGGTAATCCTCCTTGGTCGCACGCCATGAACTTAAGCATGGACCAATCGATCGAGCTGCCTTCCACCAGCCATTTCAATATCGTCGATAAGCAAGGCAATGTGGTTTCAATGACAACAACCATTGAGAACGCCTTTGGCTCACGCTTGATGGTACGCGGCTTCTTGCTCAATAACGAACTGACCGATTTCTCTTTCCGCACGCATCAAGATGGTGTGCCAATCGCGAACCGCTTAGAACCGGGAAAACGCCCACGTTCATCCATGGCACCAACCATTATGATGAAGGATGACAAACCTTACATGGCAATTGGCTCACCGGGTGGCAGCCGCATTATTGGTTACGTCGCACAAGCCATTATCGCCCACACGCAATGGGATATGGACATCCAAAGCGCGATTAATCAGCCACGATTGCTGAACCGTTTTGGCACCTTAGATATTGAGCAAGGTACCGCCGCAGAGGGCTTACAGCCTGCTCTGGAGAAGATGGGCTTTAAAACCGATGTTCGGGATTTGAACTCTGGTCTGCATGCGATACGAATAACAAAAGACGGTCTTGAAGGCGCTGCGGATCCAAGACGTGAAGGTGCCGCTATCGGGCAGTAAGAGTCTTTCGCTCGACCCCTTGTGCGAGATCTCTCACAAAGGGTTGAGCAAACCTCTCTTTTTTAATGGTAAAACCGTACAGAAAAGAGCATAAGCCATTGAATTTAATACTCATGTATCTTTTTTGAACGCTAAGAGAGTTAAAAAATGTGAGATTAGCCCGTTGTTGGAAATCGTTAAACACGTAATATTAAACCTGTCGGAAGGATGCTGACACGGAACAGGAAACACCACGGACTTGGTGAACTTCAGGAAGAAGAAACGGTTATTCAGGATGAATAGTCGGGCATGGATTGCAAAATTGGACATTGAACGGAATCAATAGTGACTAGGATGGTTGCTACTAAGGACGGGAAATGGACACCTCTGGACGAGGCAAGGATTTGAACATCAGGATGATGTCAGGGACACCGCTCAGGGAACAAGTGATGAGAGCTAACGAGGATAGTTAGCAGACCAGGATAAGGTCATTAAGGACACCGCTAGGAAGGCGACGTAAGGATTAAGCTGACGGATTCAGCACACTATCATGGATTAGATGCATGGAGCACTCTTAGTAGCTGGATTGCTGCGAGTAAGACTATAACCCCGATGGGCGCAAGCCCTCGGGGTTTTTCTTTGCCTAAAGTTTTTCTCATCTGCACCGTTAAATCGCGCTTTCGAATTCCATTTTTTT
The DNA here is from genome assembly GCF_033338935.1 of Vibrio sp. Vb0598. Classification (NCBI taxonomy): domain Bacteria; kingdom Pseudomonadati; phylum Pseudomonadota; class Gammaproteobacteria; order Vibrionales; family Vibrionaceae; genus Vibrio; species Vibrio sp. Vb0598. The sequence goes on from NZ_JAWOTP010000031.1 coordinate 19,494, forward strand.
ACTGCTTTATCGACGCCAAAACCGCACAAACAAAAAGAGCCGCCGAAGCAGCTCTTAAGTTGATGATACCAATCACAGTAAATAAGTGATCAGAAATAGCGTAGGGAAAATGCTTGAGAACAAGGCGCAATTTTTCGATAAGTAGTTATTCTACAATCAAAAATTGCAACGCAGTTATCGAGTATTTTAACAAGCTAGAATGACCAGTTATTTACTACGATTGGTATGAGTTTTGGTCAAGCCTTACAGTTTCTCTAGTCGTGCGTAAGCAGTTACCAACCATTTGATGCCTTCACCGTTAAAGGCAATCTGTACACGGCTTTGTGGACCACTGCCTTCGAAGTTGATGATGGTGCCTTCACCAAACTTTGGATGCATCACACGAGAACCTAGCGTAAAGCCGGTTTCATTAAAGCTCTCTTTCACAACAGTTTGGCTAAATCGACCACTGCTTGAAGGACGGCTAACTTGCGCCTTCATTCGTACTTCATCTAAACAAGTTTCTGGCAGTTCACGGATAAAGCGAGACGGTTTATGGTATTTATCCTGACCGTACAAACGACGCATTTCAGCATAAGTGATGTACAGTTTCTGCATTGCACGGGTCATGCCTACGTAACACAGACGGCGTTCTTCTTCTAAGCGCCCTGCTTCTTCTGCCGACATTTGGCTTGGGAACATGCCTTCTTCCACACCGACCATAAACACCAATGGGAACTCTAGACCTTTCGCACTGTGTAATGTCATGAGCTGAACCGCATCTTCAAATTCGTCCGCTTGTCCTTCGCCCGCTTCTAGTGCTGCGTGGGTTAGGAATGCCGTCAGCAGTGACATGTCTTCGGCTTCTTCTGGTTTCTCAAATTGGCGAGTTGCGGTCACCAATTCCTCCAAGTTCTCAATACGTGCCTTAGACTTTTCGCCCTTCTCTTGCTCGTACATCGCGAACAAGCCCGAGTATTTAATTACATGGTCAGTTTGGTGATGCAGCGGCATCTCTAAGGTGTCGTCTTCTAGCGCGGTGACAAGCTCGATAAAACGGCTCAGAGCACCAGCAGCGCGACCAGCAAGCACCTTCTCGTCCAACATTGCCACACTCGCTTCCCACATAGTGCAACCACGGTCACGAGCCGCAAAACGGATGGTTTCAAGCGTCTTATCGCCCAAACCACGCGTTGGCGTATTCACCACACGTTCAAACGCCGCATCATCGTTACGGTTGGCAATCAGACGCATGTAGCTCAAGGCATCTTTGATTTCCTGACGTTCGAAGAATCGCATGCCGCCATAGATACGATAAGGCAGACCGGCTTGAATTAACGCTTCTTCCAGAACACGCGACTGGGCGTTGTTACGGTAAAGCATCGCAGCGTCATTCAGAGCACCGCCCTTGTCTTGCCACTCTTTGATTTTGTTCACCGCAAAACGGGCTTCATCTAATTCGTTGTAAGCGCTGTAAACCGAGATAGGCTCACCGACCACGCCATCCGTCCACAACTCTTTACCCATACGCTCGGTGTTATTCGCAATCAGGGTGTTAGATGCTTCCAGAATGGTCTTGGTTGAACGGTAGTTTTGCTCAAGACGAATGGTATTTACGCTTGGGAATTCGAGCGTAAACTTCTCAATATTCTCGACTTTTGCACCACGCCAACCATAAATCGACTGGTCGTCATCACCTACGATCATCACGTGACACTCAGGACCCGCCATCATACGTAGCCAAGCATATTGAATGTTGTTGGTATCTTGGAACTCGTCCACCAAGATATGCTTAAAGCGTGCTTGGTAGTGTTCACGGACGAACTTGTTATCACGCAGTAGCTCATGTGCGCGCAGCAAGATTTCCGCAAAATCGACTAAACCAGCACGATCACACGCTTCTTGGTAAGCGGTGTACAACTGCAGATATGTCTTGGTTACTGGATCATGGTACGCATCAATGTGCGACGGACGCAGACCTTCGTCTTTCTTACCGTTAATCCACCATGCCACTTGGCGTGCAGGCCATTGCTTCTCATCGAGGTTTTGCGCTTTGATCAAACGCTTTAGCAGACGCTGCTGGTCGTCACTGTCAATGATTTGGAAATCTTCCGGTAGCTTCGCATCAAGATAGTGTGCTCGCAGAATACGGTGACAAATGCCGTGGAAAGTACCATTCCACATACCGCCTGCACTGCCCATCATTAGCTCTTCGATACGTCCACGCATCTCTGCCGCCGCCTTATTGGTAAAGGTTACCGACATGATTGAAAACGGAGAAGCTTGCTCGACCGACATCAGCCAAGCGATACGGTGAACAAGAACGCGTGTCTTACCACTTCCTGCGCCAGCAAGAACGAGCAAGTTTTCTAGAGGTGCTGCAACGGCTTCACGTTGTTTATCGTTCAAACCGTCGAGTAATAGAGATGGATCCATCATGATGAGAGCTACTGGTTATTTATACATAAAAACCGATTATAACCTAAACAACCGGGTGCTGTTTAGACAAAACTTGATAAAAAAATCGATGTTTTTTTGCCCAATACATCAATTAGTTATATCTATTTGACCCTACAAACCCATTTACTTCAGAAATTTTTCTGAAAGTTTTTTAGCCAGTTTCCTATCTTTTAAGTTAAGCAAGTTGATAACAAAAACGCCAAAACAGGCGATTCATCTTGCCAACTTAAAGTAAAGGAAATCATTCAGAGGAATTTATTATGAAAAAGTCGAATCTAGCTGTTACTGCTGCTGTTACTGGTCTTCTAGCTCTTGGTGGCACAATGCTAACTGCAGCTCCAGCTGTCGCTGCTGAAAAAGAAAAGTGCTATGGCGTTTCTAAAGCAGGTAAAAACGACTGTGCAACAAAAAGCAGCTCATGCGCTGGTACTTCTAAAGAAGATAACCAAAAAGACGCATTCGTAGTCGTACCAAAAGGTCTTTGTGACAAACTCGCTGGCGGTAGCACTTCTTCTTCATAATCTTTTATCGCTAGCTATTGTGAGGATGCGTTGACGCTCAACCAACGCAAAGCCAAGACGCATCCTTCTCTTCCCGCACGATTTGAAAAGGAGTTTCACGTGAAACACCACACCTTCCACGACCTTGTTGGAGTTGGATTAAGAACCCCTCACCTCGATTACTTTAGCCAATCCCAGCCTGAGTTGTCTTGGTTAGAAATCCACAGTGAAAACTATTTCCAACCCAATGCAACAGAGCGCCATCAGCTACAAACGCTTCGCGAGCAATATCAAATTAGCTGCCACGGTATTGGTTTGTCGCTAGGTTCGGTGGAACGTGTTAGTCAAAAGCATCTTGCGCAACTTAAATCACTGATTGACTCAATCGACCCAATTCTTGTTTCTGACCATTTAAGTTGGAGTGAAAACGGCGGTCACTACTTTAATGACCTGCTTCCACTTCCGTATACGGAAGAAGCGCTCAACGTGTTCACTCGTAACGTGAATGAAGTGCAGGAATATTTGCAACGCGAGATCTTGATAGAGAACCCATCTAGTTATGTGAAGTTTCAACATTCGACCATCAGCGAATGGGAGTTTCTTACCGAAGTGCAAAAGCGCACTGACTGTCGTTTATTGCTCGATCTAAACAATGTTTATGTTTCGGCGTTCAACCACGGTTTTGATTGCGACACATACCTAGATGCGATTCCAGCCGACAAAGTGGATGAGATTCACTTGGCAGGTTTTACCATCAAACAACTCGACAAAGGTGAGATATGGATTGATACCCATAGCCGCCCAGTTAGTGATGAAGTTTGGCAACTGTTCGCGCAGTGGACAAAAAAACACGGTCCACGTCATACGTTGATTGAATGGGATTTGGATATCCCCGCGCCAGAAGTCTTATTAGGAGAAGCGCAGAAAGCATCGCAACTGCTGTTGCAAGGCACACTTCCAAGTGAACAAAGCGAACCAAGGAAGGCATCATGAATCTAGCCACCTTACAAAGCCAGTTTGCTAAAGCCCTGCACTATCAAGCGCTCGGTGAAGACTGCGATATTGCCAGTGATGAGTTTACCGCTGATGAACGCATACAAATTTACCGCAATAACTTTATCGTCAGCTTAAGCGAAGTGTTGTCCGCGACCTACCCGATGGTTGAAGCGCTGCTTGGTGAAGAATGCTTTGAACAGATAGCTCGCCAGCATGTTCTTTCTTACCCATTAAAAGAAGGAAATGTGGTGCATTATGGCGAAGGCTTTCAAGACACCATCATGCAGTTTAGTCAGGTGATCGCACAAGCACCTTACAGCCCTGAAGTCGCACGCTTCGAGTGGCATATCGACCTAGCTCGTCAAGCACAGTATGAGCAATCCAATGCAGCGGAATTAAAACCGCTTGCGTTACTTGGCGAAGTGAGTGAAGAGCAACAACCCGCTTTAGTCTTACACCTTAAAAAGGGCTGCCGCAGCTTTGACTCCAATTACGCAGTATTCGATCTATTTAGTGCGATTCAAACTGGGCAATTCGAACAACTTAATATCAACCAATTACAGCAAGGTGTCATCTCGATTCAAGCCAATGGAGAAGCCTTGTGTCACGCACTCGATGCCGATGTGTTCCAACTGCTGCAATGTTTAGAGCAGAAGCAGAGTTTGAGCGAAATACCTGAAGTTTTACTCGCTCATCTCAATCGCATCATGGCACTCGATATTGTTGACGGCTTTACATTGCAATCAATCTAAGGAGCACTCTATGACGGATACGGTTAAAAACTTAGTGAATCGGTACGACGATTTAATCAGTACCCTACAAGCTGGCTTTGTCCCTTTACTACTTCTCTTTTGTCGCTTGTGGGTAGCCTGGGTGTTCTTCAATTCAGGACTAATCAAAATCTCATCTTGGGATAGCACGCTGTACTTATTTGAGCTGGAATACCAAGTGCCAATCTTGCCATGGGAATTGGCGGCTTATTTAGGTACGGCTGCGGAGTTGGTTCTACCGGTGTTCTTGGCACTGGGATTGATTACCCGCCCGATGGCAGCAATGCTGTTTGTGTTCAACATCATCGCAGTGATCTCTTACCCACTGTTGTGGGAGAAAGGTTTTTATGACCACCAACTTTGGGGATTGATGATTCTTATCGTAATCGTATGGGGGCCAGGACCGCTGTCTTTGGACCACATCCTGAAAAAGAAAATGACGAGCTAAAAAAATCCCCGCATCATGCGGGGATTTTTTATTATTTATTCAAGTAAGCCAGTAGCTCTTCTGCTGAGATACCTTGCTGAGCGAGGTCTTTTGCCATCTGCTCGACTTGTTCATCTTTGCGTGACTCAATCACTTGCTGAAATTGGTACACGATATCACGCAAAATTGGCAGAGGTACTTGTTTCGCCGCACTACGAATACGCTCGGAGCTTTGATTACCCAGCTCATTAAGCAACTTGCCAAACATCACCTTTTCTGGTGAATCTTCCATTTGCTCTAGAATACGAGCCATTTCATACGTGGTTAACGACATTACTTTTTGAGTTCCGTTATGGTGTCAGGAAAAGTCTGAGTGACAAATATACACGCCTTACTTACATTGGAAAATACTAAATTACACTGATTTACGCTTTCGCAAAGCTCGAGTGCCAGTTCTTCCCTGCTTTTGTAAACAGAACGACCAACGCAGGTAATAGGACCCACATATGAATTGCGATCAAGGTTTGTGGATCCAGAGATAAGCGTTGCAGTGTACCCACCAACAAACCAGAGCCACTCATTTGGAACAATCCAAGCAGTGCAGCTGCCGTGCCCGCCTTATCACCAAACGGTTCTAACGCTTTCCCTGCCGCTGCACCCAGAATGAATGCAAAACCTACAGAAGACATAAAGATAGGTAACATGAAAGAAAGCGCGGTATTCTGACCATTCATCACTAGCATGATCACACCTGCGAGACCCAGAGTTGAGATCCCGGTGATCAAGGTGTTGTGAGTTCCAACGCGCTCCATAAACTTAGGCGCCAGCATACATGCCGCAATGTTTATCACCGCATTCACACCAAACCAGAAAGTGAATTCATTCATCGACAGCCCCATCCCCGTCATCAATACCGACGGTGCGGAGGTAACGTAAGCAAGAATAACCGCCATCGCCATCAAGCATAATGACGCATGGAAAACAAAAGATGGTGTGCTAAGCACTGCCCAATACCGACTAAGCTTAAACACGGCTTGCTTTTCTGTTGACGGGTTAGTCTCTTTCATCATGAAAAACATCAATGATCCAGACACCACAGCAAAACCCGCCATAAAGCTAAAGTTAGCACGCCAGTCAAATTGCTGAGTTAACCAGCTACCTAGAATTGGAGCTAAAGCAGGAATGAAACAAATCGCACCGTTAAGGTAGCTGATCATTTTGCCGCTTTTTTCCGGGCCAAAGATATCGCGAACTGTTGCAAAGGCTGCTACCGATGTCGCACACGCACCTAAGCCTTGTAGCAGTCGGGAAACCAACATCCACTCAATATTTTGAGCACTCCACGCCAATAAAGCGCTCATCGCGTAAATGGTGATACCGCCCAATGCAACAGTTCGACGTCCGAGTTTATCTGCTAGGGGACCTGCGAATAGCTGACCAACACCCATAGCAAATAAGAACCAAGTGATCGTGTCTTGTGCTAGCGCATTATCGACCTGAAAAGTGGAAGCAATAAGAGGTAAAGCAGGTAGATAAATATCAATCGCTAAAGGACTAAAAAGAACCAAAAGGGTCAATAACGCCATCTGTTTTTTACTATTAGAAAACTGGCTAGACACACAACACTCCGAATTGGATAAAGAACTTTGGGTAAAGCTTAATCATCTGATGATATGAATGGAAATGATGTATAATCATGAGCATTATTCCTCAGAGGAAATTCATTGTGAATGTCGAAAAACTGGCTCGTATCGATTTAAATCTATTGGTCTGCTTTAAAGTGCTGATTGAAGAGTTAAACGTTACTCGTGCGGCCCACCGATTGTGCTTAAGCCAATCTGCCGTAAGTAAATCACTGGCTAAACTGCGCATTCAATTTGATGACCCTCTTTTCACTCGAAACTCACATGGATTAACACCTACGCCGCGCGCATTGTTTCTTAAACCGAAACTGGATCTGTTGATAAATCAGTTAGAAGTGCTGACTCAACCCGAAGAGTTTTCTCCGCAAAGCAGTGAATACCGTTTTCAAATAGCAGCGGTAGAGAGTGTCTACCCTCTCATTCTACCCCATTTCTTACCGGCGATTTTTCAACAAGCACCTGGCGTGACAATTAGCACACACCCGTGGTCGGATAATACATTTAAAATGCTTCAACGCGGCGAACTGGATTTAGGCTTAACTGGAAAAGATATCGATATAAACGATGCCAAGCTGACTCTTCAACCACCCGATGACATTTGCGAGTTGGAAATTTATCGTGATTACCAAATGTGCATTATTCGCAAAAACCACCCTGCGCTAAAACAACCTTGGAATCTGGAAGCCTATCTCGCCCTACGCCATGTACAAGTACGTTGTGATGGCAACGACCGTTGGTTGCTGGATTATCGCCTTGCAGATATTGGCGCCGACCGCGATATTGCCGTCACTGTGCCCGACTTTAACAGTGCCGCAAGTTTATGTTCATACACCGACTTTATCTTTACTGCGCCAAGTCATTTTGTGCAACTTGCGGCCAAACAGCTTGATTTGGTCGTGCTGCCACTACCGTTAGAATTCCCACCTATGGCTTACACTTTATTCTGGCACCGAGACAGAGAAAACGACCCTGCATTAGGCTGGCTACGTACGATGATCACACAAAAAACCGATCACCTTAGATAAAAACACCGCGCTCAATTTGCGCTTAGCGGCTAAAATGAGTAGCTTAACTGTCGTAGTCCTTTTTGGCTCATCTATGGCCTAGTTGTACTCCGACTCTATTGAAGTGATTGCGAACCTCAATGGAATCGTAAACTGCATGAAGCAGATGGAAACAGCTCCCACACCTGAGCATGAAGGAGCGGTAATTTGAAGGAATAACACAGATGCACAACGATACCCAAAGCCGCGTGAATGCAATTCGCGAATGGCTAGCACAACATAATATTGATGCCCTACTTGTCCCTCATGAAGACGAGTACTTGGGTGAATACGTACCAGCGCACAACGAGCGTTTACATTGGCTAACTGGCTTTACCGGTTCTGCTGGTGCTGCGGTAATCACCAAAGACAAAGCCGCTATCTTTGTTGATGGTCGCTACACAGTACAAGTAACAAAGCAGGTTCCTGCTGATCTATTCGAATACCGTCACTTGATTGAAGAGCCTGCACTAGATTGGATTAAAGACCATCTTGCAAATGGCGCGTCTGTGGCAATCGACCCTCGCATGCACAACGCTGCTTGGCTAGACATGGCACAAGCAAAACTTGCAGGTGCCCTTGAGCTTAAGATTCTCGATAGCAACCCAATTGATGAACTGTGGCACGACCGCCCTGCTCCTGTGGTTTCTGATGTTCGCCTAATGGCAACAGAAACAGTTGGACAATCAAGTGAAAGCAAACGCCAAGAAATCGCAGAGCTCGTGAAAAAAGCCGGTGCAGACAGCGCAGTGATCACAGCACTTGATTCTATCTGTTGGTTGCTCAACGTTCGTGGTCTAGATGTCTCACGTCTACCAGTTCTGCTTTCTCACGCGATTCTGCACTCAGACTCAAGCGTGGAATACTTCCTAGATCCTGCTCGCCTACCTGCTGAGTTTGACGCTCATGTTGGTGCCGGCGTGACGGTTCATCACCCAGAAGCATTGCAAGCACGACTAGAAAACCTAACTGGCAAGAATGTACTGGTTGACCCTGCGACAAGTAACGCGTGGTTTAAGCTGGTTCTACAAAACGCTGGCGCATCTGTGGTGAGTAAAGCTGATCCATGCCTAATGCCAAAAGCAGCAAAGAACGCAGTTGAAATCGCAGGCATGAAAGCATGTCATATCCGCGATGGCGTAGCGATGAGTAAGTTCCTGTCTTGGTTAGATGCTGAAGTCGCTGCTGGTAACCTGCATGATGAAGCGACGCTGGCAGACAAACTGGAAGCGTTCCGTAGCGAAGACCCGACACTTATGGATCTTAGCTTCGATACTATCTCGGCAGCAGGTGGCAACGCGGCGATGTGTCACTACAACCACGAGAACCAACCTGAACCTGGCAAGCTAGAACTGAACACACTTTACCTAGTGGATTCAGGCGGTCAGTACCTAGATGGCACGACAGACATCACGCGTACCATTGCGATCGGTCAGCCTTCACAAGAGATGATTAAACAGTTCACTCTTGCGCTAAAAGGTCACATCGGTGTTGCTCGTGCACGTTTCCCGAAAGGCACACGTGGTTACCAAATCGATACGCTAGCTCGTCAGCACCTATGGGCGGAAGGCTACGATTACGATCACGGTACTGGTCACGGTGTTGGTCACTTCCTAAGTGTTCATGAAGGTCCAGCAAGCATTTCGAAGAAGCAAATCGACGTGCCTCTAACAGAAGGTATGGTGCTATCAAACGAGCCAGGCTACTACCGTGCAGATGCGTTTGGTATCCGTATTGAAAACCTAGAGCTTGTTGTTGAAACCGCAACAAACGGTGACTTCCCTGTTCTGTCATTTGAGTCGCTAACACGCTGTCCAATCGACAAGCGCAACATCAATGTTGATATGCTAACTCGTCCAGAGCTTGCATGGTTGAATGATTACCATCAGAAGGTATGGGATGAGATCAGCCCACTTGTTGAAGGTGATGTGAAAGAGTGGCTTCGTCAAGCAACGCTACCTGTAGCACACAGCTAGAAGCTAGAAGCTAGAAGCTAGAAGCTAGAAAAAAGTAGAGGGTTGATGTTTTGCATCAACCCTCTTTTCTTTACTTATGTTTCACGTGAAACATAACGATGACCAGTAGCTTTATTTGCTGATTAACCAGAATACGCTGAGTGCCAATCTCGCCATACAGGGTCAAAGCCTTTGGCTCGAATCATATCTTCCACAGAACCCGCACTTCGCTCATCACTGATCTCAAACTGCTCGAGTTCAACATCATCCATCGCATATCCACCCGGCTGAGTTTTAGATGCAGCAGACATACTGGTGATGCCTAACGGTAATACATTGTCTCTGAACTTTGGTGATTCACGAGTCGATAATGACAACTCCACTTCTGGATTCAACAAGCGATAAGCGCAAATCAACTGCACAAGCTGTTTATCCGTCATGACTGATTTGGGTTGGAGCGCGCCCTTACAAGGACGTAAACGTGGGAAAGAAATTGAGTAACGAGTCTGCCAATATGTGCGCTCAAGATAGTCCAAATGCGCTGCCACATAAAAACAATCTGTTCGCCACTCTTCCAACCCTATTAAAGCACCAATACCGATCTTATCGATGCCCGCCTTTGCAAGACGATCGGGTGTATCCAATCGGTATTCAAAATCCACCTTATTGCCACGCAAATGGTGCTCGGCATACGTCGAAGGATGATACGTTTCTTGATAAACCATCACCGCATCTAAACCCAATGTCTTGAGCTCAGCGTATTCGTCTTGATCAAGTGGCTGCACTTCCATCGCCAAATAGTTAAAACGTTGCTTAATCATCGGCACCATTTCGCGAAAGTATTTCATGCCCACTTTGGTTTCGTGTTCACCAGTCACCAGCAATACGCTATCAAACTTCATGCGTTTAATGGCTTCAACTTCTGCAGCCACTTCGTCCCTATTCAAAGTACGACGCTTGATTCTGTTCTCCATCGAGAAGCCACAATAAGTACAAGCATTGGCACACAAGTTAGAGAGGTATAATGGAATGTAAAGCGACATGGTATTACCAAAGCGCTTACGAGTTGCCGAATATGACAGCTGCGCCATTTGCTCTAAGTACGCTTCAGCCGCTGGTGAAATTAGCGCTTTAAAGTCTTCCAAATCACGCTTGGGTTTATTCAATGCTCGCTCGACATCTTGTGCCGTTTTCGCGTAGATCGACATTGAAATGTCATCCCAATTCAGCTGCTTAAATTGTTCAACGAAGCTCATGTTTTCCTCGCTTAATAGCTAAACTAATCTAAGACTAAAGATCATCTAGGAATGACGTCAGTGGACTCGACGCAACCGCATGAGAAACCTTACCGGCAAGTCCAGCTTCATAAGCCATACGCCCGGACTCTACCGCCAACTTAAATGCCTTCGCCATCGCAACGGGATCGCTCGAAGCTGCAATCGCTGTATTGACGAGCACGGCATCCGCGCCCATTTCCATCGCACGCGCGGCATGTGAAGGAGCACCAATACCCGCATCAACAACGACAGGAACATTAGCTTGGTCGATGATGATCTCTAGGAAATCGTGAGAAACTATCCCTTTGTTAGAACCGATCGGCGCACCTAATGGCATGACCGCTGCACAACCCACTTCTTCCAATCGTTTACACAGAACCGGGTCAGCATGGCAGTAAGGAAGGACGATGAAGCCTTCACGAACCAGTTGCTCAGCGGCTGCAAGTGTCTCAATTGGATCGGGCATCAAGTACTTCGGGTCTGGATGAATTTCCAGTTTTAGCCAGTTAGTACCCAACGCTTCTCGCGCCAGTTGTGCAGCAAACACAGCATCTTTAGCATTCTTTGCTCCTGATGTGTTTGGCAATAAGTTCACCCCCGCTTTTACTAGCGGCAGCAAAATATCGTCTTGTTGGTCATTCACATCCACACGCTTCAACGCCATGGTCGCAAGTTGAGAACCCGATACTTGAATCGCTTCTGCCATTAATCGACTGTTGGCAAACTTCCCTGTTCCCGTGAACAGTCTTGATTCGAATTCTTTATCACCAATTTTAAGCATCGACTTTAACCCCCCGCGATCGCTTGAAACAAAGAGATGCTATCTCCCTGTGAAAGAACTGTGCTAGCCCACTCACTGCGCGGCACAACATTGTTATTAATTGCAAAAACACAGCCCATTTCAGGCAGCGCAAATTGACTAATGATTTGCTGCAGATTTGACTCACTGGCAACTTGATGTGACTGGTCATTGATGACAATAGTGATCACATCTAAGTCAGCAGCTGTCATTTGTGTTGTTTGTTGTTCTGATAACGTCATTGCTTCCAACTCTCTTAATTCTGCCCATTACTCATAAACTAAATCTGAGCACACACTTGGCACTGTTTATCTTTACTTATCGCCATGGTTTGCCATTGCAGCTTCAATCCATCGAACAGGTGTAACTTGGCAGTCTCGACATGAAACTTTCCCGTCGCCAGTTTTTGAATTGCCGCTATCGCTTGGTAGTTGCCAAGTGTGCCCACCACCGGACCGACGACACCGCTCTCACTGCACTTTTGCGTTTGCGGTAATTCGTCAAACGGATACAAACAGCGGTAACAGGCTTTACTCTGCGCTTCTTGTTCACTTGGTGTTTGATAATCAAAGACAGCGAATTGCCCTTGCCAACCAATTGCCGCCGCCGAGATGAGCGGTGTATTTTGCTCGAAACAAACTTGGTTAATGAGCTGGCGCGTTGGCATGTTATCGGTGCAGTCAAGCACCACATCCGCTAGCATCACCTCAAGCTGAAGCTGTGCTTTGTCCAATCGCTTATTGAGAGCACGAATTTGAACCATAGAATTAAGTTCAGTCAGTTGCTTTGCAGTTGCTTTTGTTTTCGCAACTTGGAGGTCTTGTTCACGATAAATGATCTGACGTTGTAGGTTACTGCTATCAACTTCATCGTCATCAACCACAACCAATTTACCAACACCCGCTGATGCCAAGTACAAACTCGCAGCACTTCCTAACCCACCACAACCGATGATCAGCACATGCGATTTGCTCAAACGCTCTTGTCCAATTTCGGCAATTTCAGGCAGAGCGACTTGGCGCTGATAGCGAAGGAACTGCTTATCCGTGAGCATGCTCGCCTCTCTTGTTATGCGCCAATTCACTATTCTGATCAGTAAACGTTAGCTGTCTTTCCTTCATCAGTTGTGCGAAGAACTCGATGACGGACTGAGGTGATTCTGCCAACGTAATAGCTCGCACAACTGCCAAACTAGAAACACCCGTGTGCCAAACTTGGTCTGCATTAGATTGGTCAATGCCACCAATCGCGACCGTCGGAAAGCCAAGCACATAGTCACTACCTGCTTTGTCTTTTGCGGGACGGAAAGCAGCCTCTGTATTTGTATAAGGAATGCTATCAATCAGCTTTTGATATAGAGCCAAGCGCACCAAACCTTGTGGTTTCGATGGCATCTGTTTAGTGGTGGTTGGGAAAATATGCCCTAGCGCGATGTAACTAGGATGAATTTGTACGATGCGCAGTAGCTCATAATAACCATGCGTAGAAAGACCAAGACGAATGCCGGCTCTAGTTATCTGAGCCAAATTCGATTCTTCTATGTCTTCTTGTCCTAGGTGAACGCCATAAGCGCCATGCTTGATTGCCAACTGCCAATAGTCATTGATGAACACTTGTGCTTGATACTGACGACCTAGCTCAATTGCTCGAATGATCTGTTGTTCTAAATCGGCTTGTTGTGGGTTCTTGATTCGCAGTTGAATAGTGTTGATGCCTAATGGCAGTAGACGCTCAATCCAAGCAACATCATCAACGACTGGATAGAGCCCTAGACTTTGCTTAGTTAGAGTTGGAAAGCTAACGCTCTCACCTTGTGCAGACCAACCAACTTGAATATCGAGTCGGTTATCCTCCAGTACAGGTGTGGGGAAATCATCAAATTGGTCAGCCCACTGAGTAGATCTTCCCTCACCAAGGTTGTCATTCAACAGTGTTTCACGTGAAACATTCGCTTGTTGAGTTAGGATTCCTCGAGCAAGTGTTAACGCATCTTCGATAGGAAAATCGAGTACTGTCAGCGTTACTATCCAAGCAAGGTGATGTTCAGGATCGAACATTGCGTTGAATTTGGACTTAACGGAAAGCGCTCTCACTTCGTTGTTAATTGGGTGACGCCAGATATCAAGCTGAAACACTTTCTCCTTTTCATCGGATACCTGCGTATCAGCAATGCCAATATAAATCGCTTTCGACGGTTGCTTAGCACACGCTTCTACCGATAAAGCAGAGCGGTAATAGAGCACAAATGAACTCTCATTCTCAGAGTCATAATCATCAATGAGATCAGTCGTTATGTGTGTGGTCTGTTGGCCGCGAACAAGCTGAATAGATTGAGTTGGGCTCACACCCAACTCAATGTCTTCAATGCTAAAACCCTGTTCTTTCGCCAACAACAAACATTGCTGAACTAAACCTGTCAGTTCAATCAACGATGACGGAATAAGGATTTTGCTCATTAGTCACTCACCTCGGCATGTGCTGCTGGGTGGTATAGCTCAGAACCTGACTCTCTAAATTCTTGCGATTTCTGACGCATCCCCTCAAGAGGGTCATCCAGCATTTTGATTGAGATAGCTTGGTCCGCAGCAACTTGCTCTGTGTCTTTCGCATATTCTCGAACCTCTTGCGAGATCTTCATCGAGCAGAACTTTGGCCCGCACATCGAACAGAAGTGAGCAACTTTTCCAGACTCTTGAGGCAAGGTTTCGTCATGGAAAGCGCGCGCGGTATCTGGATCGAGTGACAAGTTGAATTGGTCTTCCCAGCGGAACTCGAAGCGAGCTTTAGAAAGCGCGTTATCACGAACTTGTGCACCAGGATGTCCCTTCGCCAAATCCGCGGCGTGCGCAGCAAGCTTGTAAGTTATCATGCCTACTTTCACGTCTTCTTTGTTTGGTAAACCAAGATGCTCTTTAGGAGTGACGTAGCAAAGCATCGCACAGCCATACCAACCAATCATGGCTGCGCCAATACCTGAAGTAATATGGTCGTAACCAGGAGCGACATCTGTCGTCAGCGGACCAAGCGTGTAGAAAGGAGCTTCATGACAATGCTCTAGCTGCTCTTCCATGTTCTCTTTGATCATGTGCATTGGAACATGACCAGGACCTTCGATTATCACCTGTACGTCGTATTCCCACGCTATCTTGGTCAACTCACCAAGAGTGCGAAGCTCTGCAAATTGCGCTTCGTCGTTAGCATCGGCTACCGAGCCAGGGCGCAGACCATCACCAAGAGATAGTGCGACATCGTACTTAGCACAGATTTCACAGATCTCTCGGAAGTGGGTATATAAGAAGCTTTCTTGGTGATGCGCTAAACACCATTTCGCGATGATAGAACCACCACGAGAGACGATGCCAGTAACGCGTTTTGCAGTCATTGGCACATAACGAAGTAGTAAACCGGCATGGATAGTAAAGTAGTCAACGCCCTGCTCTGCTTGCTCAATCAGGGTATCGCGCATCACTTCCCAGTTAAGGTTTTCCGCAACACCGTTCACTTTCTCAAGCGCTTGGTACATTGGCACGGTACCGATCGGAACCGGACTGTTACGTAGAATCCACTCGCGAGTTTCGTGAATATTGCGTCCAGTAGAGAGATCCATAACGGTATCGCCACCCCAGCGCGTCGCCCACACTAGTTTCTCTACTTCTTCTTCAATCGAAGAAGTGACCGATGAGTTACCGATGTTGGCGTTCACTTTGACCAAAAAGTTACGCCCAATGATCATTGGTTCGGATTCTGGGTGGTTGATATTAGAAGGGATAATAGCGCGACCTTCGGCGACTTCTTTACGCACAAACTCTGCAGTAATGTCCTTTGGTAGGTTCGCACCAAAGCTTTGACCCGGATGCTGTTGATTCAGCACTTCATCGCGATACTTGGCACGCCCCATGTTTTCACGCAGCGCGATATATTCCATTTCTGGGGTTATTATACCTTTGCGAGCATAGTGCAATTGGGTCACACAATGGCCATCTTTGGCACGTCGAATACGTGGTAGATTACCGTAACGAAGATCGTCTAGTGTTTCGTCTTCTAAGCGTTCTTTGGTGTACACCGAGCTTACTTCATCAAGTAGCTCAGTATCGGCACGCTCTTCAATCCACCCTTCTCTCAGCTTAGGTAAGCCGCTATAGAGGTCTATGGTGTGCTCTGGATCTGTGTATACACCCGAGGTATCGTAAACGCGTACTGGCTCATTAGGCTCGAAAATAGGCGCTTCTTTTGTGCCTCCAATAAGGCTATCAGCGAGTGATATTTCACGCATTGGCACACGAATATCTGGACGTGAGCCTTCTACGTAGACTTTGCTTGAATTGGGGTACGGTTGTACCGAGAGTGTATCAATGAACTGTTTTGCTTCCAGTCTCGCTTGTTTGCGACTCGACATAGCATTTTTCCTTGCTTTGTTATACTAGATAAAAAGTAATTGGATAAAAATGCTTGGCGGATAGATGCGACAAGAGGAGTCAAATTAAGGCTAGTTAAAGCTTACGATATTTGCCTGTAACAACATTCGACTTTTGATAGATCAACCAGAAAGAACTCCGGTGTGAATATCTTCTCTTGTTCCCTTCGCAGATTCTAATCTGATCAGGTTCAACGGATCCCGAATTAACGGTCTCAGCCTTATGGCACTCCGACAAGTGATGTCAGTATATAAAAACGGCTTGGTGAAACCAAGCCGACCTGTTCAACTTTTAACTACTTTGCTAGCTGCGCATCAATAATTGAAAGCCTATCCACGCAGCTGAAATACTTAACACGACATTCAACAATACGTTCAACCCCATCTTAAAGAAAGCGCCCTGCTGCATAAGCAACACATTATCCATCGAGAAGGTGGAAAACGTCGTTAGTGCCCCTAAAAAACCCAAGCCAATCACTTGTCGCCAAGGTTCCGTTGCCAAAAGTTCATTATCGAAAGCTGCTATCAATAAGCCCATCATAAATGAGCCAACAACGTTAACGGTTAACGTACCATATGGAAAACCACGCCCCAATAAAATGACACAAAGTTCAGAAATTAAGTAACGAGAACATGCACCAAATGCACCACCCAATGCAATAAAACCCAAAACGGATAGTTGTCCCATAATTCCCCCAGAAAAGTTAATGGCGACATTGTAATCAAATTTACGGCAATAGTGATTATACAATCTTAGAATTCAGCAAAGTATAGCGCTTAAAACTTATCAAGATTTTAAAAGTTACAGGAGTCACTTTACTTCGATGTAACCCATCAAACCCGTCTTCATGTGTTCGATCACATGACAATGGTACATCCAACGTCCTGGGTTATCTGCAACAAATGCCGCTTTCGCACTGCCGTTATTTCCAAGCAAGACCGTATCGGTATGAAACGGTTCGTCGAGTTTTTTGCCATCTAACTCAAGAACCGTAAATGTGTGTCCATGAAGATGAATAGGATGATGATATTGGGTGACGTTCTTTAGGTTGAAGATATAGGTTTTTCCCATCTCCAATGTTGAAAGCGGCGCTGGAATATTATCTTTGCTCATTCCCTCCCAAGCCCGTTTGTTCATCAGCCAGAACTTAGGTATCGCTTTGCCCGATTTATCAGCAGGAGTGATCGCCCCCTCCCACTCAAACACATAATCGATTTGCTCTGCATTTTTCAAATCGAGAGCTGGCACAGGGTTGAGAGGTAATAAAGGCAGTTTCTGGTTGCTCGGCAAGTCAGACTCAACAACGTCAAACTCGCACAAAGGGAATGGGAAGCGTCCTTTCATTTGACGCACATAAACACGTGTTCCAGCCTTCGGAGCAATCAATCCGATATCTAACCTCATTCCCGGACCAATTTTGTGCTGAGTGAGCTTATAAGGCGCTTTAACAGGATTACCATCAATAGCAATAACCCAAGCCTCTGCACCTTCAATAGCGATCGGGTAAGTAATGGTATTATCGACATTAGCAATTCTTAATCGCGTAGTGGCATTCTGCTTCAGCGTATAAACAGGTTCATGCACACCATTGACGCTACTCCACTCTCCGGGAGTCCCCATACGAGCGCTCAAGCGCGGCACCATAAGGTTCTTCCACTGACCTAGTTTGTCTAAATGCCAATGCTTGAGGACGACTTCATGCTCTTCATCAAACTGAACCGGCTCTGCCTCTTCAACGACAATTAGCCCGACTAAGCCCATACCAAGCTGCTTCACACTATTCATATGTGGGTGATACCAAAATGTGCCCGCATCTGGTGGTGTAAATTCATAAACGAATGTTTCACCTGGCATGATAGGCTGCTGGCTCAAGAAAGGGACACCATCCATTTCAATAGGGATTCGCAAGCCATGCCAGTGGATTGTAGTCGGCTCTGAAAGCTTGTTAGTAAACCGAATTATAACTTTCTCGCCTTGGCGACAACGAATCACAGGCGCTGGAATCGAACCATTAAATGCGAGTACGTCTGTGTTAAACCCAGGGACCAATTCTGCAGTAGAAGGCTCTGCAGTGATATCGTATATATATTGCCCCTGCTTATTAGTGCTCCTAGATAGAGAACATGCAGGTAGAACGGCAAGCGCGGAGATTGCTAAGGATGATTGAAGAAAGCGTCGACGAGATATATCCATACATAGTTACTCATTAATCCAGATCGGTTGAGTGTAACTAAATATAAATAGTGATTCCCCTTTATTATTAAAATTTCGGGCCACTGATCATTACAGCTAACTGTAGTTTTGTTCGTTCAGTAGATTAAATGCTGCCAAAGTACAGCAGAAAGCCATACTTACGGGATAAGAGTAGAAATAAGCTGTAATAATGAGAAGAAACCAGATACAAAAAAGGCTCTGACCTAAGTCAGAGCCTGATATGTGGCAGGGGTGGAGAGATTCGAACTCCCAACACGCGGATTTGGAATCCGCTGCTCTGCCAATTGGAGCTACACCCCTATAGAATTTTCATATTCTAGATTTGACAAAACCTCGCATAAGCGAGGTTGTCGATATTAAGTGGCGGAGTGGACGGGACTCGAACCCGCGACCCCCGGCGTGACAGGCCGGTATTCTAACCAACTGAACTACCA